>JAGVEX010000019.1 GCA_020057885.1 bacterium | reverse complement strand
ATGGGCAAGAATTACTTCGGCCCCGAGGATTGGGTTAAGTTATATGGTGCAAGCTTCACCAAGAAGCAGCTCCGTGAAGTGAGTCATTTCCCTTGGAACGAGGAAATTCTTATGTCCACCTGCCCACTGTGCGGCAAGATTGTACGTGACTGTCACTTCGCCCACGTTGGACTTGAGACCATTCAGGATAGTCCTCTGACTATCGTGAAATTCCGGGAATTTTACCCCGAAACAGGTCGGCCTAAATTCTACGCTTATGGCACCGCGTGGTACAACAATAACGACTTCGCGAAAGTTATCACTCTAAAACTGCGGTGGTATCTTACCCACTTAGAAATTGTTCCAGAGTCGGAGAGCAAGACCACCCAGGAACAGCAGGCTATGTTGCCAGCTGAGTATGAGTTACCCCTCGCAATTGAGGAAACTTTCAAAAGCTTCCACTGCTTCCGGAAGACCGGAAATTACCTCAACCCAAAGAGGTATGCTCGATGCCAGGATCTCTCTTCGGGCGGTTACCGCGTCTACGTTGGCAGCTTCAATTCCGACGGGTTCATTGTCTTCAACTTCTCAGATGACGACTCCGGCGGCATTCTTGGTGCTGGTGCCTCTCGGAAAGTTCCAACACAAACCTCGAAAACTTGAGGACTTGTTCCTCTTGAAATCTTGAACCTTCGTCAAAAATTTTTATTTTTTGTCGGAGGTTCTTTTATTTATACTCATATGTTATATTTATGATGCTTTGCTAATGCAGATTAGGCCACGGTTTAATCTCGCGAAGCGTCTCATCTTTGCTTGTCCGCCAAAGCCTTGGCGGCGGCGGGAGACACCACCAGAGTACCGTGCCTCTACGGAGAACGGTAGTGCGTGGGTAAAGATAGGGATTGAACTTCTTGCTTGCCCTTAGTGGAGGTGTTCTGTTTTGAGGACTGCTCCCGAATAAAATTCAAGGAGAAGAGGATATAATGCCGCCTTTGGGTGGTACGTAAACCTCAACTCCTGGTGCATAAGGGTGGGGGTAAGCAATTTTCTCTTCGGACGGTAACCGCGTCAACGTTGGCAACTTCAATTCCGACGGGTTCAATGTCAACAACTACTCAGATGACAACTCCAACGACATTCTTGGTGCTGGTGCCTCTCGGCAGTTCTTGCTCTATCTCACAGTAAAGGCACTCCTATAATAGGAGTGTTTTTATTTAACGCTCTTTGGTTGACCTGATCCAACCGCCTAACATCCTGCCGATTTCATCTATCATTTCCTGGAGCCGGAGGTATTTCTTGTTGTCGATAGCCTTAATATCTTTAGTAAGTCTCACAAATATCCGCAAAAAGTTTATCTTAAGGCTTACGTTCTGTAGTATCGGCAACTTTTCTATTTTAGACAGTTGACTAGCGAGCAATATGCCTTCTAAGATATCAAGAATTGTGGTTTCGCCTCGTTGCCAGATGGTATAGCGGTCCTGGCGCGAAACAGTGCTTCGGTAGCCGTAGAAAATTTTGTACAGCTCGTATGTCTTACTAAAAATAGGTATATCTAAGTTTTCCATATGAAAGTATATAAAAAATTATTTAATAATATTATCTGCTTGGAGAATTTATTCTCAGCCTGGAATAAATTTAGACGTGACAAACAACAAAAGATTGATGTACAGAAATTTAGTTGGCAATTGGAGCAAAATATCTTTCAGCTTCACCATGACTTGGAGAATCATACGTACAAACACCAACCCTATACCTCATTTTACATTAACGATCCCAAACAACGTCATATCCATAAAGCGAGCGTAAGAGACAGAGTGCTGCACCATGCTATATTTTGGGTATTGAATCCAATATTCGAGGAAACGTTTATCGCCCACTCATTTTCATGTCGGGTTGATAAAGGAACGCATCGAGGGGTTGGTATGCTAGAAAGCATGATCCAAGCCATTAGTAATAATTACACACGGCCCTGCTTTGTACTCAAATGTGATATCAAGAAATTTTTTGCCTCTGTGGACCACCGTATATTACTTGGATTGATAACAAAGCGTATATGTGACAATGATGCAATATGGCTACTTACGGAAATCATTGAAAGTTTTCCAGCGCCAGGAACATTGTTCTCTAATAAAGGACTACCAATAGGTAATCTGACTTCTCAGTTATTTGCCAATATCTATCTAAATGAGCTAGATCAATTTATCAAACACCAACTGGGTGTGAAACACTACGTCCGTTACACTGATGATTTTGTACTAGTAGTTGATAATGAGACATTGGCATACAATTTTATCTCCCCTATAAACATTTTTTTGGAACAGAAGTTAGCACTCAGGCTGCACCCCAAGAAAATCATTGTTCGTAAAATTCGCCAAGGTATTGATTTTTTGGGTTACGTTCTATTACCCCACCACCGAGTTCTACGTTCAAAAACCAAAGCGCGAATGTTTAGGAAATTACACAAGCGGATTGATCAGTACCACTGTGGAGTAGTTGGTAATCAGACAATTGAGCAAGCACTTCAATCCTACTTAGGTGTGCTTTCTCACGCCAATGCGCATAACCTTAGTTTGGAGTTAAAAAATCAATTTTGGTTCTGGCTGAACGATTAGATAAAAATAATGTTGTGGCCATAGGGCTTAGTTGTAGGATTCAATTATTCCATTATCATCGCCGTAAAAACACGATGGAGTCCAATCATACCAACACCATTGCCATTGTTTGCCGTATCCATAATTAGAAGGGGTGGCACTGTTTGGCTTACTCCTATAAGACACAACTAGCATTTCATAACTCATTCCAATCCAATATTTATGAGCTGCTAATTTTTCACAAATTTCTCTAGACCATTCGGGATGAGTTTTGCATAGTTGGCCAGCCTCACTACGATTAAAAACTTCCTGTTCGGCTTTAGTTTTTGCTTCATTTTCAGCTTGAGCTTTTTTCTGTGCTTCCAATGCTGCCTGTCTTTTTGCCCCTGCTTCATTCTCTAACCGTTCACGCTCAGCCAACTCTTCAGGTGTAAATAGGCGTTTGATTGTAATGATTTTGGTACTTACTTTACCCTTATTATCGGCACTAAACGTAAATGAGTTTTGATCATCTAGCAGGCTCGCTTCATAGCCGAAAGTACCATCCTTAGCTACTGTGATACTTTGGTCAGCAACCGACACTTTGGCAGAGGTGGGCTTAACTGTACCTTTGATAGTTACAAACTGGGCTTGAAGCTCGGCACCGTTGGCTGGTTCGATAATGGTAAGCTCAGGTGTTTTTGATGGCTTGATAGCGAATACTGTCCCAGCCGTACCCAGTATGATGAGTACACAAGTCAAGATGACGCGCTGGTTGGGTTCGAGCTTTTTATACTTCCACAAGTACCAGATTGCGGCAGTAGGTATTGAGAGATACCAAAAACAGATACCCAAGAGTGCTAATAAGGTAAGCCCTAGGTACTTGAGTAGTTTTGTATTCGCAACGGGTGTTTTTTGGGTACTCGGCTTATGATAGGTTTCTGCTGGCGTTGAGGCTGGTGCCAAACTGCTCTTGCAATGTTTACAGACCACGGCAGTGTCTTGGACTTCCTCGGCACAATAGGGACAAGTTTTCATAGGTTTGGAGGTTAGTGATTAAAGATTAGTTAAACTTATACCACCTGAATTTACGTTCAACCTGGTGGCCGCATTGGTTGCACACCCATAGACCCCGTCGTTTAGAACCAACATGCAATCCATATATGAGCACAAAAAATCCAATAATAGTGCCAATAGGAAAAACAAACAGTAGGAAAAATCCTATGAGTATAAATAGACACCCCATGCCACCTGATTTACCTTCGCTCGTTTTTTTCATACTCCCGCCACAAAGCTTGCAGTTTGGTACTCTCTTATTGGGTTCGCTATTTTGTATCTGAATCAAATCCTTGCCACAGTGTTTACACTTAATAGCTGCGTCCTGGATTTCCTCAGTACAGAATGGGCATTTCTTCATAAGACTAGTAGATTAGTTAATTAGCTCTGGCGGAAACACAAAGCCCCGCGCCAGCTAGACCTTTCGGCCCCATACCCCTTTCGGGATATGACTCACCATGAGTTGCTGAACGCGGGGTTCAGTATCATGGTGAGATTTGGCTGCCATGCCGCGTTAGATAACACGGTTTAGGCAATTAAGTTGTGTTTACATTGTGTACCATTTTAGCGGTATTATCAAGTTTTTAAGCGGAAATCAAATTAGTAAATAGGGAAAAATAGGCCAATTTTAGGCCAAAATGAATAGCTTGACTTTACTATATCACTATGTTAATATAGTAAGTAGCATTGCTCTATCACTTAAAAGGTATAGAAAAATATGGAAGAAATACTTAAATATATTCAGAATCAACTGGTTCAAGCCCCTTACCGTTTGAAGTCTTATACACAAGATGAGCACGGTAAGAAATATCCTCAACGGAGTATATACATTAAAGTTGATAAATACTTTAGAGATTTTTTGCACAATCCGAGCGCACGCGATAGGTGGATTATAATCCCTGGTTTGCGTGGCGTTGGTAAAACTACTGTATTGGCACAACTTTTCTTGAACCATTATCAGGAAGTGGGTGACAGGCGCATATTGTATATTTCACTCGATGAGGTGGTAAATATTCTCGGCTCATCATTGAGGGACATTTTAGCTGCTTACGAAAGGATATTAGGTGAAAGTTTTGAGAAGCTCACTAAGCCAGTCTTTATCTTTATCGATGAAGCTCAGTACGACCCGAAGTGGGCGTCCGTATTGAAGTCAGTATATGACCGCTCCAATAAAGTATTTATTATGTGCAGCGGTTCGTCAGCGGTATCGTTACAGACTAACCCCGACGTTATTCGCCGAGCGATTTTTGAAAAACTTTTCCCCACAAGTTTTTGTGAGTTTTTAATGATACGGGACGATAAGTATCCAGTTAAGAACCTCAAGAAGAATATAAAAGACGCTTTGTTCGGTTCAGTCTCAGCACAAGATGCATATAATAAATTGAAGGGTTATGAACAGAGCGTGATAAATTTTTGGGCACAGGTTGACCGCAACTATCTTGATGAGTACCTAAAGATTGGAACCCTGCCGTTCGCAATAAGGATTAAAGATGAGGCAAGGGTCTACCAGACCATCACCTTACTTCTAGATAAAGTAATCAATCAAGATGTCCAAAATCTTGGGCGGTTTGATGTTAAAACCATCGGCAACATTAAACGTGTGCTTTTCCTGTTGGCCGAATCAGAAGTCGTTAGCGTACAAAAACTCTCATCAACTTTGGGTGTAAGTGTCAATACCATATCAGGCATTTTGGAGGTACTGGAATATGCCGAACTGTTGGTTCGTGTTATGCCATACGGTTCTAATTCTAGAAAAGTAAAAAAGCCATCAAAGTACCTATTCATGTCATCGGCCATGAGATCAGCCTTCCTGTCGGTCGCAGGTAATGAGCAAATGTTTGCGACTCAAAGGGGACATTTAGTTGAAGACATCGTCGCCATGACTTTATATCGCGAGTTCGTCGCCAGTAGTCGAGGTGCCTTGAATTACGACAGTTCAAAGGCTGGCGCTGACTTCATACTTATTATCGCGGAGAAGAACATTATACCGATAGAGGTTGGCATGGGTGAAAAGACTGGAACACAAGTGAGAAATACTATGAAAAAAATTAAGACGGCGAAATATGGTGTTGTAATTTCACGTAGTCCATTGGCACTACTTGAAGATGCGAATGTAATTAAGCTGCCACTCGACTACTTCTTTTTGATGTGATGCTAGTGTTTTGTTTTATTAGAATGCATTGTGCCATCAGGCGCAAAAGGTAATAGCATATATGATCAGAAAAACCCTCTCTCAAAAACTAAAAGTAGGCGTTGGGTACATCCGCGAGAGCACCGAGGAGCAGGATAAGGGATTCTCGCCCGATAACCAACGGCGCAGCATTGAAGACTATGCAGTCAAACATAACATCAAAGTAGCCGAGTGGTACAAGGATTTGGTATCTGGTACCAAAGCCAGTAAGCGAGATAATTTTCAGCGGATGATTACGGACGCGATGCAGCATAAGTTTGAAGTTATTCTGGTTTACCACACCTCACGTTTTGCAAGGAACGTCAAAGAGGCCCGGCAATACAAGGAGCTGCTTCGTAAGAAGTTGAACATTGACGTCGTATCGGTTACGCAGAATTTTGGTGATGATTGGACCGACCCAAGCTCATTTTTGAATGAGGGGATTAACGAATTATTTGACGAACATACCTCTCGGCAAATCAGTTTTTGGGTAAGAAACTCCCTGATGGAAAAACGCAGGCAGGGTAAGCAAACCGGCAATCCGCCCCTTGGATACTATAAGAAAAAAATCGGTTTTGATAAGGAAAAGAACAGACCGATTTACGACAAGACCTGGCTGGTGGAGCCGCATGATGCGAAAATTGTGAAAAAGGTTTTTGAGCTGTACGCGGCAGGCAAGTACTCTTACACTACCTTGGCTGCGGAAACGAACAGGTCAGAACATAAAACTAGGTTCAGCCACCCGTTCACCTACAGCTCGATGAAGGGTATTTTGTGCAACCAAGCTTACCTCGGTTTGGTTTACTCACCACGCCGAGGTTACCCTACGATTAAGGGGCTCCACCCAGCTATCATAGGCCAGAAACTTTTTGATAAAGTACAGGATATGATACAGAGCAGGAGAAATACCATCGGCAGGCCGGTAGCTCAGCATCGGTTCTATTTGTTGCAGGGTTTGATTTACTGCCATAGGTGCATGAAGCACTTGAAGGGCAAAGAGAATGACCCACACGCCCGATTACTGCCAAGAATGTATTGCGAGTCGCACTCTTGGAAGAACGTGGGCGGCGCTCAGCATGAAATGAAGTTTTACGGCTGCAAACTTAGGCGGGAAAACAACAGCTGCACTCAGCCAGACGTGAAGGCTGAGCTTATTGATAAGCAGGTTATTCAACTGATGGAGAGTTTTAAGCTACCAAGCGATGTGATTGAGCTAACGTTGAGCAAGCTAGCTCTACTATTCAAGCAAACCAAGAGTTCGATCAGGAACCATAATTTGATTGATAGGTTGCTTGCTCAAAAGAAGCGATTGAACTTTCAGTGGTCAAGCACAGAAGAGTTAACCGAGAGCGAGTATTTGGGGCAGCTAAAGGAAATAAACGACGATCTTAAGAAGTACGAGGGCATTGGTTTAACCAAGAGCGACACTAGGGCTAGGGAGGCCGAGTATATAAAAAAGACCCAGAAGTTCTTAAATGACTTTAGGGCCTTCTGGCGGGCAGATCTTGGCGACAGTGAACGTAGGGCTTGGATTCAGATGACTATGAAGCGAATTTGGGTTCAGGGAGGCAAGGTGGTGGCCATTGAACCCCAAGAGGATTTCAAACCTTTGTTCGTTTCGCATAAGAAAGTCTTTGGCCAAGCGGAATCGGACCCACGCTAAGGGCTCCACAAGCCCCTGTGCTACCATTACACCATAGCCACCACGTTAAGCTCTATCTTAAAGAGGTAGAGCTTTGTGAAAATATCACACCTAAGGAATAATTTCAAGTGTATAGTTTGGCTTGGTCTGAATTAGTTTTTCCATTGAACTATCCAGCACCGAAATCCAGGTATTGCCAGGCAAAAGTGGTAAGGGGTTTCCTTTGGCGTCTGTAAAACTTAACTGGCTGGTGATTGTTGGTTTTGACCAGTAACCTTGATACTGCTGACCATTGGAGAACAAAAGAATTTTACCAGAACCAATAGTAGTAATATTAACTTTTAAGTCAGGATCTTTTGGCATTGGAGTTATATCGGTCAACATCACTATGACATTTTTTATTTTTAATGGTTCCTTGGTGCCGGCTTCAAGTTGGGTATTGCCGCCCACAGCGCGCAAATAAATTTTTTCATTTGAACGCCAGTCGTAGCGCACTTTGTATTCAGCTGGGTCATAGGGAATAGTAATAGTGGTGACTGGCGTACCAGTGGGTAAATTAGAGGCAAAAACCAAATAGGGATGTATATTGGCGCTATGCCAGTTTTTGCCAGTTATATAATTCCAAAAGCGCTCTGCAGTAGTAAAAAGATTATGCGGCGCTTTTTTGGAATTATCGCGTTCGTAAGCATATTGATTAGAAAATTCGTTTACATCTTGCAAATTACCGTAACCCCCTTTGAGCTGTGTTAAAGCTTCAGCTGAGCCGCCGGAATGACTGTAAAGCGCGCCAAAAGCGCTGGCCCAGTCATTAAAGTAAGGTCGTGCGCTACGGATACCACCAATTTTTTCCGGTAATTGGCTTTGATAAATAGCCAAGTAACGAGTAATACCTGCTTCAGCTGGAGCTTCAATAACTACATCAGCCTGGTTCAGGCCTGTTTGTGGTCGAGCCGCTGGTAAGTTGCCAATCACTACTGCCCAAGGCCGTCTAGTAGCCACATCTGGAGTTACTTGTTGGCCTGTTAAAGGAGCCGCGATTGTTAAACTCGGTATTGTCGTATTTTTTGTTTGCTGAGGGTTAAAAGTAATTTTACTTATTGGTTTAGTACAAAAAAGCACAGCGCTAGTGCTAACAGTGAGAGTAATAACCATTATGGCACCAGTCCAGGCCAGCCAGATCCAATAGTTATAGGAGGAGTGAGATTTTTTACTCATCGTTATTGGTTGAGTAGGTACAAAAGAAATAGCGGGTGCGATGGGTTTTTTTATTGTCCGTTTTTTAATCGGAGCCTTTCTCGTTTTGGGTTTTATTTCAATAGGCATAGGTGTGTTAATTTTAATTTTTAAAAAATTTTAAATAATTATTTATAGATATTAAAAATGTCTTTACCTTCTAATATTCATCGTAACACGAAAGTCGTTTCTTTTGCCATTGCTTTTGCCCCCGAGAGGAATCGAACCTCTATTAGTGGCTTAGAAGTCCACAGTTCTATCCATTGAACTACAGGGGCATAAGTCATGGCATAAGCAACCATTAAGGTTAAATGTTTGGGAGATAAAAGTCAATTATTGTAGTCATATAATTTAGTAACACTAATATTGGAGTGTCCCAAGACCGTGCTGACAGTTTTTATATCCACACCATGTTTTATTAAATTGGCGGCAAAGGAATGCCTTAACACGGAGGGAGTAATTTTGTTTTTTAAACCACTTATTTTTCTATAATGCTCTAGGTTTCGTTGTATACTGCGAGGAGTAATTGAAGCGGGAGTATGGGGACGAGAGTTTTGTGCGCGGTCATGGCTAATAAATAATGAATCGTGAGTATCAGTTCTTTTTTCTAAATATTGTTTTAAATAGTAGCGCGTTTGATGTGAAAAGGGAATTATCCGTTTGATATGTTTTTTATTCAAGACATCAAATGATTCACTATTTAAATTTATTTGACTACATTTTAAATTAGTTAACTCAGAAATTTTTAGACCAGTAGAAAATAACATTTCAAAAACAGCACGGTCGCGCAATTTAATGATTTCCTTTTCTTTGGTTTTAAAAGGAGCTTCTAATAACTGCGTTAATTCAGACTCAGTTAGAATATTTGCACGTGGCTTATGTTTTGGGGGAAATTTAGTAAATACTTTCATAAAGGCGTTTATATTTTACGACACTTAACGTTTTATTACTAGCCTTGCCCATAATACTTGCTTAATTATAAATTTCATGCTAAAGTAAGGTCGCTTATAAATTAACAGTCGTAGGTCTTGGTTGGAGGATTTATCAACCTTTTACTCAGCCTATTGATTTAAAGAAAGGTAATAACCATGTTAGATAAAGATACAAAAGATAAAATAATCAAAAAGTTTAAAATTCACGAGCAAGATACTGGTTCAGCCGAAGTACAAATTGCTATTTTAACTGAAGAGATTAAGCGTTTAACAGAACACTTGCAGGGTCACAAAAAAGATTTTTCTTCACGCCGTGGTTTAATTCGTAAGGTAGGCCAACGTCGCAGATTGTTAAAATTTTTACAACGTGAAAATATTAAAGCCTTTGATGATCTCACAAAAAAATTAAAGATTAAAGTAAAAATTTCTGCCGTCGCGCAAACTTTACCAGAGATTATTGAAGAGGCCGGAGTGGAAGAGCATGTGGTGGAGCCGGCGGCTTAACCACTTCCTTAAGTTTAAATTATGTTAAAACACAAAGATCAGCGGGTAGGAGTTTTCGTGGATGTACAGAATATGTATTATTCAGCACGTAACCTTTTTGGTTCACGCGCTAATTTTGGTAAAATTTTAGAACAAGCTGTGGGTGACCGAAAACTTATTCGTGCTATCGCTTATGTAATTAAAGCTGAAGCTCCCGAGGAGGCAAAATTTTTTGAAGCCTTAGACAAACAGGGTTTTGAACTTAAAATGAAAGACTTACAAGTTTTTGTGGGCGGAGCCAAAAAAGGCGATTGGGATGTAGGTGTGGCAATTGACGCAATTTCTATGGCCCCCAAACTAGATGTGGTGGTGTTAGCAACAGGTGATGGTGACTTTATACCCTTGGTACAATTTTTACAATTCTTAGGGTTACGAGTGGAAATAATTGCTTTTAGCGAAACCGCTTCAGCTAAACTTATTGAACAGGCAGATGATTTTTGCAACCTATCATTGGAAAAAAATAAATTTTTAATTCGTTCTAAAATTTTATCGAACCGAGAGCGATAATTTAATAAAAAAATAGTTATTTAGATAATTAATCATTAAGTAGTAGGCGTTAGGTGGGAGCAGATTAGTGTTATTTGAAGAGAAGTCGTCAGTTAAAAACTTGCGAGTTCTATTCAAATAACCCGAGCTTCCCTTGCCCTATTCGAAAGGCATATTTAAATGTCACAAGTTAAAGTTTTTGAGCAAGAGTTAGCTGGTCGTAAGCTACGAGTTGAGGTTGGCAAGTTGGCCGGCCAAGCTCACGGTTCTTGTACAGTGCAATACGGAGACACTGTAATTTTGGCTACTGCCGTACAAGCTTCTGAATCACGTGAAGGAATAGATTATTTCCCCTTAATGGTGGACTACGAAGAGCGTCTTTACGCGGCTGGTAAAATTAAAGGCTCGCGTTTTATTAAGCGCGAAGGCAGACCAACCGATGATGCCATTCTTACCGCTCGAGTAATTGACCGTTCTATTAGGCCATTATTCCGCGACACCGAACGTCGTGACGTGCAAGTAATGGTAACCGTACTTTCAGTAGACCAAGAAAATGATCCCGATGTTCCAGCGCTCTTGGGTGCTTCGTTGGCACTCGCCATTTCGCCAATTTCTTGGGGTGGCCCAGTGGCCGCTGTACGCGTTGGCCGTATTAATGGTGAATGGGTTTTAAACCCGTCTCATGAAGCCCGCGGTAAATCTGATTTAGAGGTTTATGTAACCGGAACAGAAGCAGAGGTGGTAATGCTAGAAGCGTCCGCCAAAGAAATACCAGAAGAAATAATAGCCGAAGCAATTGCCTTTGGTCACAAACATCTAGCTAAAATTTTTCCATTTTTGGATGAAATTATAAAAGCCTGCGTTCAACCCAAAAGCGTTGAACCAACTCCTATACCAACTGAAGTTGAGGAAGAGGTTAAGTTGCGCCAAAAAGTGGAAAAATATTTAGAGGGTAAATTTGATACCCTATTCGGCCCCAAGAGCAAAGAATCTTATCATGCGGCTTTGGCGGAAATTGTCGCGGGGCTAGATGAGTCGCTTAAAATTGACAACGATGTTTCAAAAGAGGCGCGTGTTAAAGCTCTTAAAATGATTGATCAATTTTTGGATCACGCCGCCCGTAAATTAGTTTTGGAAAAAGGTTTGCGGGTTGACGGTCGCAAGGCAGATGAAGTTAGGGCCTTAAGCGCTGAAGTAAAAATATTACCCCGCACGCACGGCTCAGGTTTGTTTCAACGTGGTGAAACTCAGGTGCTTTCAGTAGTTACTTTAGGTAGCCCAAGCGACGAGCAAACTTTGGATGGTATGGAAGAAGATGGTAAAAAACGTTATATGCACCATTATAATTTTCCTGGGTTTAGTGTGGGTGAGGCTAAACCAGTACGCAGTCCTGGCCGACGTGAAATTGGTCATGGCGCTTTAGCAGAAAAAGCTTTGGAACCTGTTATTCCAACTGATCGTGAAAAATTTCCTTACACTATTCGTGTGGTGTCGGAAGTATTATCTTCTAACGGTTCTTCTTCACAAGCTTCTATTTGTGGCTCCAGCTTAGCACTGATGGATGCCGGTGTTCCTATTACTGCTCCGGTGGCAGGTATAGCCATGGGTCTTATTACCGATCCAAAAGATAAATCACGTTATGTTATTTTAACGGACATTCAAGGTATCGAAGATCATTCAGGTGATATGGATTTTAAAATAGCTGGTACTAAAAAAGGTGTAACCGCTATTCAACTTGATATTAAGCTTGGTGGTATCTCGCAAGAAATTGTAGGCAAGACTTTGCAAGCTGCTCGTACAGCTCGTGCTAAAATTCTTGAAGTAATGGCTAAAGCTATTGCCACACCTCGTCCCGAATTATCGCCTTACGCACCTCGTATTATTTCTTTCCATATTCCAGTGGATCGCATCCGCGATGTTATTGGCCCCGGCGGTAAAATAATTAATGAAATTATTGCTGCTACTGGCGTAACAATCGATATTGAAGACGATGGCTTAGTAATGGTTACCTCGGTTAGCGCCGAGGCTAGTGCTAAGGCAATTGATTGGATTAAAAATTTAACCCGCGAAGTTGTAGCAGGAGAGGAGTTTCAAGGCAAGGTTACTCGGCTCATGAATTTTGGTGCTTTTGTAGAGATACTGCCTCGTCAGGAAGGCTTGGTTCATATTTCCGAATTAGCTTGGCGCAGAGTGGATAGCGTGGAAGAAGTAGTTAAAGTTGGCGACGCTGTTAAAGTTAAAGTAATTGAGATTGATGATATGGGTAGAATTAATCTTTCCATTAAGCAAACATTGCCTAAGCCAGAAGGTTATACAGAATTACCTCCCCGCCCCAGGACTAATGGACCACGTGGTGGGAGTAATCATAGAAATAACGGAGGTCATGGGTACAATCACTAATAATTATTTGGTTTAAGCAGTAACTATTAAAGTTGTTGAATAACCACTCCGCCATCCGGCGGGGTGGTTTTGTTGTGGATAACTTGTTAATCTTGTGGATAATGAGTACTTATATTGCTCAGGCATTTTAATTAATTTTTGGCTTACTTAAGCGAAATATTACATATTGACCAAAATGAAAAAGTATGCTATATTGTATTATGTACACAGTTTGTTTATAATTTAATTATAGTAAGACAGTGGAAAAGGGTTGTTCCTCAAAAAATTAGGTATAACCCCTCTCTACTGTCCGGAGATCGTCCGCCTACTGACGGCGGTCCAAAAAACTTTTGAAACAAAAACAAAATTGGCTCTGTACTCTTTATAGAGTGCTTTGACCAGGAGGATGGTAGGGTTAAAAAAATGGCGTAACTTTAATAATTCGTCAGCAGTTACGCGCCTTAAGGCGCTTGATGATACATTCCTTTGTGTAGTTCCCTCAACGTAGGGCATTTCGCTTAGGTAGAGCAAGCGTCGTAGTGGGCGCCGATTACGCCATTCATTAATTTTTTCAATTTTGAAAAAGGGCGCCCAATCGGCGCCTTTTTTTGTAGTTTATATTTTTTAACTTATAGCCAGCAGGGTTGCCAAGTAGTTTATTTTTTGTTACACTGCCGTGGTATAATATTATCATAATTTTATGAAAGCAGAATTTATAGTCGAAATAAAAAAATCCTTGGAGAGTAAGAAAGCCAAACTAGAAGTTGAGCTTAAAGGTTTTGCCGCGCGTGATCCACATGCTTCTACTAATTTTAATACCAACTTTCCCGATTATGGTACCAAGGAAGATGAGAACGCCGCTGAGGTGGCCCAGTTTTCTGATAACCTATCTTTAGAAAAAACTTTAGAGCATACTTTAGAGGATGTTATTAAAGCCTTAGAAAGAATTTCTAAAAATACTTATGGTAAGTGTAAATATTGTGGCGAAGAAATTGATGAGCGGCGTTTGAAGGCTCGGCCCGAATCCAGTGCTTGTGTAAAATGTAAAGAAGGTTATTTACATAAAGCGTGAAACATTTATTTAAATTGCTTGCACTAGCGAGCACCTTATTTCTCTGGGATCGTTTTTTAAAGTCGTGGCCATTTTTTACGAATGTCCACGATAATTTTTTTATTTCTTGGGTTTACCTTAAAAATACTGGTGGCGCTTTTAGCACACCAGTACCAATTTTATTTTTGGTAATTTTTGGTTTGCTAGCGTTAGTTTTTTTGGGAATTTTAGCGGATTATGCTTGGCGTAATAATTATAAGTATAAATTATGGGGCGCGAGCCTAATGTTCATAGGCGGAGTTAGCAATTTGATCGATAGAATTTTTGCTGGTGGCGTGGTGGATATGTTTTATTTAACTACGGGATTATCATTTAATTTAGCCGATGTTTATTTGGTAGCTGGAGCAGTGTTATTATTGTTGTAATTTTTGATTGAGTTATAAATAATTCGTACACTTAAATTATAAGATGTATAATTAAAAATAGTCTATAATTGGAGGGATTATTTTATGTCAGCCAAAGTTTTCACGGCGGGGGTGCGTGGGTTAGTAGCGCTACCTATTGAGGTAGAGGCTGACGTTTCGTCACAACTGCCAGGCATATTTATTGTTGGTTTACCAGATAAAGCAGTAGAAGAAGCGCGGGAGCGAGTGCGCTCAGCGCTTAAAAATTCAGGTTGCGAGTTTCCCCGCACTAAAGTGACGGTTAATTTGGCACCAGCTGATGTTAAAAAAGAGGGCTCTAGCTATGATTTACCAATTGCTTTAGCTTTACTCGCGGCTTCGCGCCAGCTTGATTCAAAAGAGCCGTGGGATAAAAGTTTATTTTTGGGAGAGCTGTCGCTGGAGGGGAAATTACGTGCCGTGCCAGGAGTTTTAGTGGTGGCCCGAGCAGCACAGCGTTTGGGATATACACAATTATTTGTACCTCCGGCCAATGCGGCCGAAGCGGCTTTGGTAACAGGGTTAAAAGTTTACGCCCCCGAGAATTTAACTGAACTTTTGAATCATTTATCTGGTCGCACACAATTAACCCCTTGTCCAGCTACAATTTTAGCTGAAATTAAAACAGAAACTTCGGCCGATTATGATTTACAAAATATTAAAGGGCAAGAACATGCTAAGCGCGCTTTAGAATTAGCGGCCGCCGGCGGACATAATGTTCTGTTTTCTGGCCCGCCGGGTAGTGGCAAAACTTTACTGGCGCGGGCTTTAGCCGGTTTATTACCCGGGCTTACACACGACGAGGTTTTAGAAGTAACAGAGCTTTACAGTGTAGCCGGCCTACTTAGTAAAGAAAGGCCATTAGTGCGTGAGCGCCCTTTTCGCGCACCACATCACACCGCCTCAGAAGTTTCACTAGTAGGAGGGGGTTCCAATGTACGGCCAGGAGAAATTTCTTTATCCCACCGAGGAGTATTATTTTTAGATGAATTAACTGAGTTTCCTCGTTCAGTGTTAGAAAGTTTACGTCAGCCGTTGGAAGATGGCACTATTACAGTTTCGCGCGCGGCTGGCACAATTACTTTTCCAGCCCGTTTTATTTTAGTTGGTGCAATGAACCCTTGTCCTTGTGGTTTTGCCGGCGATCCAATTAAACCCTGTACTTGTACCCCTGGTTTGGTTTATCGGTACCAAAGGAAACTTTCTGGTCCACTTTTGGATCGGTTTGATTTGCACGTAGAGGTGCCACGCTTGCCTTTTGAAAAATTAGAATTGCCGGTGGCGGAAAATTCAGAAGTGGTGCAAGCTAGAGTGCTAGTAGCACGCGAGCGCCAAATAAAAAGATTTATCGGCGCGAGCGCTAAACTTAATGCCGCTATGCGATTAAGTGACATTAAAAAACACATTACCTTACCAGCCGAGGCCACAGAACTCGTGCGTCAAGCTGTTAACAAATTTCATCTTTCCGCCCGTGTGTATCATCGTGTTTTAAAAGTAGCTCGTACCATTGCTGATTTAGCTGGTGCAGACGACATTAAAACAATCCATGTAGCCGAAGCTTTGCAATATCGGCCAAGGGTGAATGAAAATTAAATAGTATAAATTCTCCAGAGTTTTTTGTCGGATTATTTATTTTATGTAATTGAGAGGGTTTACACGTTTGCCGTTTAACCGTACTTCAAAGTGTAAATGCGGACCAGTAGAGCGTCCAGTGGAGCCCATATTGGAAATTTGTTGACCGCGGGTAACACGCTCTCCGGCACTTACTAATAATTTACTGTTATGTCCATAAAGCGTCTTAAGTCCATTACCGTGGTCGATAATTATATAATAACCATAACCGCCTCTATTCCAACCCGCAGTTTCCACTATACCATCTTCGCCCGCGTAAATTGGTGTACCAACAGGATCAGCAATATCTACCCCGGTATGACGCCAGGTATAATATTGCGTAATGCGGCGACGAGTAGTAGGCCATTGGAGTTTTCCGCTACTACGCACAGCAGTTGAGGTTGATTGAGATGGTGTAGTAACTTGAGTTGGCGGTTTTGGGGCAGGAGCTGGTGCGGCCAGTGGTCTGCCGCCAGGAATAATAATAATTTGTCCGAGAGCTAGCTTAGTGGTTTGATTAAAGTCAGTAATCTTATCGGCCGCCACGCGGTAGTTTTGAGCTATTTTAGCTACAGTATCACCGCGTTTAATTTTATAACTCACTCCGTCAGTTGGGAGAATAGCTAGTTTTTGTCCAATCCTAATTAAACCGCGCGCTGTTAAATTATTTTCCCATAAAATAGTAGTAACATTCAGATTAAATTTTTGGGCAATTCCCAAAATTGTATCACCAGATTGTACCAAGTAATATTCTATGCGATCACGGCTCGCTAAGCTTGGTTGCGTAGCGACAAGATGAGGTTTAATTATAGCGTTATCGCTTTCAGTTATAATTGGCGCGTCTTCGGGTAATGCGGGTGCTGGGATATTATTAGCACCGTTATTATCGGCGTTGCCAAACTCATCAACAATTAAAGGAAAAAGGAGATTATGTTGCCCAAAATCTTCCGCTACCACGTTTCTAATTTTTATACTATTGATAGTTATTAGTAAACTGCCAGCTATTACTAAATAAAGTACACCCTGGTGTTGCCGTAATAATTGCAATGGTCCAACCTCCTTTATTATATTGGTTAAATATTTTTGGTGCCGTAAAAGTAAAGAGTATGGCTTTACTATTGTTAATCTTGCCAAAAATTTAAGTATTGGTAGCAAAGGTCTTACCAAAAGCAAAACAAGAGACCTTAATGGTCTCCAAATAAACTGTGGCAAGCGCACCAAGCCAAGTAATAAGCGAAGTGCGAGAATTTTGAATTGCTTACGAATAAAATTTTTTCCCCTTAACCTAAATTTCTAGCAGTGGTTTAATTAATATAAACAAACAATTATTTAAACACCACTTGATGATTTAAGTTATTTACATAAGCGTTGTTTAGATTACCATTTTATAGAGTAAAGGTCAACGAATTATTTGTTATCTTTATTATAAATTATTATAAATAAAATAGTTGAGGATAGTGCCATAAAATGCTAGCATAGTAAGGGGAATTACCCCGCTTTTTCTTATTTTCATATGGAACGTTACGATCATAAAACTATAGAGCATAAGTGGCAGGAGCGTTGGGAGCAGGAAAAATCATTTTTGGTTAATGATAAAGCCGGCGCCGAGCATTATTATGTGTTGGATATGTTTCCTTATCCTTCGGCGCAGGGTTTGCACGTGGGACACCCAGAAGGAATGACCGCTACTGATATTTATTCACGTTATTTAAGGCTGAAAGGTTTTAATGTACTTCACCCAATGGGTTGGGACGCTTTTGGTTTGCCAGCTGAGAATTATGCTATTAAAACAGGCCGCCATCCGGGCGAACTGACTTTAGAGAATATTGATAATTTCCGCCGGCAAATTAAATCGTTCGGTTTTTCTTACGATTGGTCGCGTGAAATTAATACGGCCGATCCAGCTTATTACAAATGGACGCAGTGGTTATTTTTAAAATTTTATGAAAAAGGTTTGGCCTATCGTAAAAAGGCGCCGGTGAATTGGTGTTCCTCCTGCCAAACCGTGCTGGCCAATGAACAGATTGTAGCAGGCGAGTGTGAGCGTTGTCATAATACAGTTGAACAAAGGCAAATGGCGCAGTGGTTTTTTAAGATTACTGATTATGCCGAAGATTTATTGAAAGGTTTAGATGATTTAGACTGGCCGGTCAATATTAAAGAAATGCAAAAAAATTGGATTGGTAAGAGTGATGGTGCGGAAGTGGAATTTGGAATTAAAAATCAGGATAAAAAAATTAAAATTTTTACCACGCGGCTTGATACTATTTTTGGTGCAACTTATTTAGTACTGGCGCCGGAGCATCCTTTATTAAATGAGCTAAAGACACAAATAACAAATTGGCCAGAGGTGGAAAAATATATTAAAAAAACACAGGGCAAAACAGAGTTGGAAAGAAAAACTGAGGCCAAAGAAAAAACCGGAGTTAAAGTAGAGGGCGTTATAGCTATAAATCCAGCTAACAACGAGGAAATACCAATTTTTATTGCTGACTATGTTTTAACTTCTTATGGCACAGGTGCCATTATGGCCGTGCCAGCGCATGATGAGAGGGATTGGGAGTTTGCTAATAAATTTAAGCTACCTATATGTGAAGTTGTTAAACCAAGCTATGATCGTACAGCGCTGATTCTGCATGGTACAGGCGCTCATAGTAAAAAAAATTGGTATCAATGGTTAAAAATTGAACTTGAACAACGAGGTTATCGAGTATTAGTGCCAGATTTACCTAATTCCAGTATGCCTAATTTGGCAGAGTGGCTTAAGGCACTTGAACCATATATTGGTTATCTTGATGAGCATAGTATTATTATTGGTCATAGTTTAGGTGGTCCGACTGCTATTCAGCTTATACAGAATTTGCAAAAACGTATTGGTGCATTAATACTGGTGGCCCCTACAAGTGCAGGAATGGAATGGAAACCAATTAATTCCACTCATCCAAGTGATCAGGCTAGTTGTATTCGTACTATAACCGAGGCCCCGGTTGATTGGAAGTTAGTACGTCAGAATATTATTCGTGTAGTTGGTTTATTCTCATCTAATGATCCATATATTCCTATAGAAGCTAAGGAGTTATATGAACATAATTTACCTGGAGTTTACAGGATATTCAAAGATCGTGGCCATTTTAGCGAAAAGACAAATGAATTAAATGAATTACCGGAATTTTTTAATTTACCATGCACTGAGTTATTTATTGGTAATGGTACACTTATACAATCAGGTAAATTTAATAGCTTGGATAGTGAGGCGTCTAAGGTAGCAATTGCTAAAGAAATTGGAGCTGAACTTAAAACTCAATATCGTTTGCGTGATTGGCTTATTTCGCGCCAGCGTTATTGGGGCGCGCCTATTCCTATTATCTACTGTGAACAGTGCGGCGAACTACCAGTATCAGAGAGAGACTTGCCAGTGGAATTGCCAATGGATGTTGATTTTCGCCCGACAGGCGAATCGCCGCTGGTGCGTTCTAAATCATTCCACAATGTTAAGTGTCCTAAGTGCAGCCAGCCAGCCAAGCGCGAAAGCGATACCATGGATACTTTTGTGGATTCATCTTGGTATTTTTTACGCTACATAGATCCACAAAATACCAAAGAACCTTTTGCCAAAACCAAAATTAAAAATTGGTTGCCAGTCAATTTGTATGTTGGTGGTGCCGAACACGCTGTGATGCATCTTTTGTACGCACGATTTTTTACCAAAGTATTGGCGGATTTGGGTTATCTTAATTTTTTTGAACCATTTTTAAAACTTCGCAATCAAGGATTAATTTTAGGCGAGGATGGGCAAAAAATGTCCAAGTCGCGTGGCAATGTAATAAATCCAGATGAGATAGTGGATAAATATGGCGCTGATACTTTGCGGCTTTATGAAATGTTTATGGGCCCCTTGGAAGATAGTAAACCTTGGAATACTTCCAGTATTATCGGCTTACGGCGTTTTTTGGAAAAAGTTAATAATTTTAGCAATCAATTTTTAGAAGGAAATATTAAATTAGAGCACCCGGGACCAGAGGCGGAAACGGCGGCCTTGCGTGCGCGTGCCCAAACCATTAAACGAGTGACAGATGATATTGAAAATTTTCGTTTTAATACAGCCATTAGTACTTTGATGGAATTTAACAATGTCATAATTAGCAAGATAAATATTAGCCACGAAACTAAAGTAATAGATTTACTCACTTTATTAATATTGCTTTATCCTTTTGCACCACACTTAACCAGTGAATTATGGGAAAAGCTAAATAGCAACAAAGAGGTTATTTGGCAGCAAACTTGGCCAGTTTATGATGAATTTTCTTTATTGGTTGATACAATTAAGATAGTAGTTCAGGTTAACGGTAAGGTGCGTGCTCAAATTGAATGCGCGGCCGATGCGGTAGAGTCAGAGATAATAAAAGCGGCACACGCCGAGGCAGCAGTAGCCAAATATCTTGATGGTAAAAAAATACAACGCACCGTTTATGTGCCGAGCAAATTAGTAAATTTTGTATTATAGAGATTTGAAATTTTCATTTATTGTTTAGAGTTTAGATATTAGGATTTAGGATTTGTATATTTATGTCTGTTACAGTTTTCAAAAAATCAAATGCAATCATTCCTAAATTATGTAAATTATTGCGCGCCGGAGAAATTATTGCCGTTCCTACCGAAACAGCTTTTGGACTGCTGGCTGACGCGACAAATATTAAGGCTATCAAAAGAATTCAACGCCTTAAGGGGCGCGAAAAAAATAAACCAATGCCATTGGTGGCAGCTAATTTAATTCAAGCCAAAAAATACTTATTATTTTCCCCTCGCGCTCTTGAGTTAGCGCGTAAATTTTGGCCAGGTCCGTTAACATTAGTATTACCCGCCAAATATTCTTTTCCACTTGGCGTAGTGTCAAAAGAAAAAGAAGTTGGTTTACGGGTGCCAGCTTTAATGTGGTTAAGACGATTAGTGGAAGAATATGGCAAACCACTTACAGCCACTTCAGCAAACATCACTGATAAGCCAACTTTATACAATCATCGTGCTGTAATTAAAGAATTATCGGTTAAAGGATTGCGTTATGCGGTAGCGGGAAACTTACGTCCGCGTCTTACCTCTACGGTAGTGCGAGTAAAAAATAATAAAATTGAAATTTTGCGGCCAGGCGCCATTATTAATTCCAAATTAAAAAAATAGCACCATAGTTTAATTATTGTTTTATATAGTTTTATGAGGAGAAATTTTTTGTACTCAATAGGTGGTATGTTGCCACACCGGTTATCGCCCCAAGTGCGCGAGTTATATTGGGCGGCGTTGTTGCAAAACCTAGCTCTCGCTATGATTTTGCTATTTGAACCAATTTATTTATGGCAACAAGGTTTGGGCGTACGCGGTATTATTTTATTTTTTTTGGGTCTTTATTTGGCTTATTTTTTAATAATGCCGCTGGGTGCTAAATTTGCTACCAGGTTTGGTTATGAACACTCCATGGCAATTTCTACAATTTTTCAGGTAATTTATTATGTTAGTTTATTTTTAGTAGCACAATCTTATTGGTGGCTTGTGCCAACAGCATTTTTTTACGCCCTGCAAAAAGCTTTTTATTGGCCGGCTTATCACGCTGATTTTGCGCGTTATTCCGATAGCTCCGAAGAAGGGCGAGAAATTAGCGGGTTATCAGTAACACTTTCTTTTGTTTATATTGTTGGCCCTATTTTAGCCGGTTTAATTTTAACAGTTGGTTCCTGGTTTTGGCTTTTTGCCGCTGGCAGTTTTATTTTACTTATTTCCAACTGGCCGCTTTTGCGCACTAAAGAGGTTTTTACGCCGCGCTCTTTTTCTTACGGCGATACTTATCGTCGTTTATTTGACAAAACAATGCGCCGCGCACTTTTAGGGTATATGGGATTTGGTGAAGAGTTAGTAGTATTAGTTTTGTGGCCGGTATTTATCGCCCTCATTGTCAAAGATTATGTAGAAATTGGCGGCGTGGTGGCCGGAGCTACTCTTCTAACAGCTCTTATTACACTTTATATTGGCAAATTGACCGACGAGAAGGATAAACGCAAAATACTTCGTTGGTCTAGCATATTTTATTCTTTAAGTTGGTTAGCGCGTTTATTCATAAATGCGCCGCTACAGGTTTTTGGCGTTGATTCTTGGTCAAGGCTCGCTAAAAATATTGTAGCGGTGCCCTTAACAGCCATTACTTATGAACGCGCTCAAACTCGTTCAGTAATGGACACAGTGGTATTTTTTGAAATGAGTTTGGTGGTTGGTAAAATTACCGCCGCTCTTATTTTGTTGGTAGTGTTTAGTTTTACTACTGCCTGGTCCGCCGCTTGGATAGTAGCAGCACTTATGACGTTACTTTATATGTTGGTGTAAAAAATAAAAGTTTTAAATCTAAAACCCTAAATCCTAAACAAATCCAAAATCCAAAATTCAAATATCAAAATTTAATTTTAGAAATTAGGATTTAGATATTAAGATTTTATGTTACATTCTCTTCCCCCCGATCTTCGCAGTTGGACAAAAATTTTAGTAAAAAAATATGGTTTGAGGGCCGGTCAGCGTATGGGTCAGCATTTTTTAGTTGATAAAAACGTAGTACGCGACATTATAAAGGCCGCCGAATTAAATAACACCAGTAAAGTTTTAGAAGTCGGTGGCGGTTTGGGTGTGCTTACTTTGGCTTTGCTTGAATCAGCTGGCCGAGTGGTAGTAGTTGAGCTGGATAATGCGCTGGTTCAAGTTTTGCAAAAATTAGCAGTGACCGGCGAGAAATTAAAAGTTTTGCCAGGCGATATTTTAAAAACAAGCGACGAAGAATTAATTAAGAATTTAGATATAAAAAATAATCAGGAATTTATTATAGCGGCTAATTTACCTTACGAAATATCTGGTGCTTTTTTGCGGCGTTTTTTGGGAGGTGATTTACTTCCGCAGGCTATGGTGGTTTTATTGCAACTAGAGGTGGGTGAGCGGTTGGTGGCGCCCCCTGGCCAAACTAGTTTGCTTACTTTATCAGCTCAACTAGCTTGCTCTAACCTAGAACTTGTTAGAGTAATTCCACCGTCAGCTTTTTGGCCTGAACCACGCGTTACATCTTGTTTAATGAAATTAACCATTAGAACAAAAATGGAGAAAGAGGCGCTAATTTTGCCGGCTGAGGAAAAATTATTGTGGCGTTTGGCGCGCGTTGGTTTTGCCTCGCGACGTAAGGTATTAATTAATAATTTAAATTCGGTTTTAAAACTTGAGCGTTCCGAGCTTGAAAAAATTATGGGTAGTCTTGGCTTAAATTTAAAAATGCGGGCCCAGGAGTTATCTCTAGACCAATGGATAAGTCTAACCAGGACACTAAAAGACTTAATCAAAAATTAGTTTATCCTCAGTAGTTGTAGCGATAACTACTATGTATTTGATTTAGGATCGTATATATAGTGTACGGATTTATGTCCAGCTGGACATAAATCCGTACTAAGGCAATTCATCCTGAGTTGATAAGCCAACAAAGTCTTCATTAGTAGTTGGCGCCGTAATAGCTATTATGATTTTAGTTTAAACAATTTATTTTAATTTAAATCTTACACTTTTTGGCGGCCGTCACAAAGTGTAAGATTGGTGATTTAAGGTGATTCAGGTTTTGGATTTTTGCGCATATATTGTAAACGAGTCTATCCCTTTCAAAGCGTTGCGCTTCAGATTAGAATTTAAGCTTTTAACTTTGACAATTACCCCGTTCTGTGATATAATTGATTTAGATAAATTATCAATTTTCAGTTAAATTATTGTTTTAAATATGCCTACCACGCCTCGAGATGATAGGCCAGCCCCTTCCCACGAGCGTGTTAACTTTGTTTTGGGGTTGGTTGCTATAGGAGCCTTAATTTTAGGTGTTTGGCAAATCCGCACTTTAATTAAATTACCTTTTACCGATACTTCATCAATTAATACCAGTACAGGCGAACAAAATGTAAATAATTCAACCATTGAGGGCTCTGAAGCCGAAGCTCTTAAAAATAAAGATACCGATAATGACGGCTTGTCTGATTATGACGAAGTTTACATTTACAAAACCAGTCCTTATTTAAAAGATACTGATTCCGATGGCTATGATGACAAGGTTGAAGTAACTACGGGCAACGATCCGCTTTGCGCTAAAGGCCAAACCTGCGGGGTTAAAATAAATAGTGCCGTTGGAGAAACAACCGCCACTAATCAGCCGACTGTGGAGCAAATAAGGCAATTTTTAAAAACTAATGGGGCTACCGATGAAGTTTTATCCAAGTATGACGACGCCGCCTTGTTAAAACTTTATCAAGAAGTGGCTGGCAATGAGTCGCCAACGGTTACTAGTGGGTCTGACAATAGTACTACTTCGCCTACTGCTACAGTGCAATTAACCCAAGAACAAAAACAAGCAATTCTAAAACTTTCAGGCGCGGAATTAAGACAGTTATTAATTAAAAATGGGGTTGATGCCACTACATTAAAGGAATTTGATGATGATACTGTAAAAAACATTGTTAAACAAACCTTGGGGTTGTAGTATAAATATCAAAATTCAAAGCTCAAACGTCAAACAAAATCCAAATAATTTAACTTTCACAGTTCAGCATTCAAAATAATAATTTAAAACTTAAATTAATTAATTCATTTATTGTTTAGAAATTAGAGTTTAGGATTTAGGATTTAACTATAGTATGTCTTCTTGGTTAAAAAATAAACACCCACGCTTATTCCGCGTTTTAACTACTGGAATATTTTTGAGTGTTATTTTTACTACAGTTGGTGTTTCTTTTTTTACTCCTAAATCCGCTCAAGCACAGTGGGCAGTAACTGATCCAGGGGTTTTAGCAGCAATCCAGCTACAAATTGTCGCACAACAGGCAGAGGCGGCTAAAGGTTGGCTTACAAAATCTTTAGAATGGGTATGGGAACATGGCGCGGCCGTGGCTTTTAAAAATGCAGCTAAAATGTTTGCCAATCGCATTGCTTATGATGCCGCGGTAATGATAGGTTCTGGTGGCAAAGGACAAACACCTTTATTTACTTGGAAAAATTTAGGTAAATCAGCTACTGACGCTTGGAATGATGCGGCTGGTGACTTTATAGATACCATAGCTACCGAGAACGGTTATTTAAGTTTGGATGTATGTAGGCCACCAGGTTTTACTGCTAACCTTATTATTACCACGGCTTTATTTGAAGAAATACGACCTACTAGACCACGTTGTAATTTAAAACAAATTGGCGCGGCTTGGGATCAGTATTTAAAAAATCCCCGCATGGCGCAACAGGCTTTTGGTTATGCTATAGATCCACGGCAAAATGAATTGGGCGTAAGTTTGAGTTTGCGTCAAGATTTATTAACACGAGCCGAGGATCAAAAAGCCGTTCAAAAAGCACTCGACACCATGAATGGGGGCATAAGGGCTGTTACTGAACCAATTACCGGTTTTATAAAAACTCCTGCTGCTAAAGTTGAAAAATTATTAGTTGATACGCCTGTTGGTGAGGCCCTAAAAGATTTTAATACTTATACCGGGGATGTTGTGGCCGACGCCTTAGGTGTTTTTACCAATACCCTAGCTTCTCGTTTAATGAAACGGCTTTTAGAGGGAGATGTTAAAAATCCCAGCGGCACATTTTCACCAATCGCAAACAATACCAGTATTAGTGGCGTGGATTACGCCATGCAAATAAATAGTTCAATTTCCACTCCCACTCTTAAGAGTGTGGATAAAATTGATGTTATCAGCGAGTTTTCAAATTGTCCTAGCCCACGAAAATTTGCTGAGCTTAATAACTGTACTATTGATAATGGTTTTGAGCAGGCTTTGCGTTCAGCTGAGTCGGGTCAGCCGCTTACTGTGGCCGACGCCGTACAAAATAAAAAACTTATTAACGGCAGTTGGGTGTTTGCTAAAGATCATCCTGAGCAAGAAAGTCAGCCTAGTAAATGGTATGAATCAGATTTAAAAAAATTACGCCGGGCGCGAATCATTCCAATTGGCTGGGAAATGGCCGCTAAACAATTTGCCGGCACCAGTTATACTTTGCGACAAGTAATGGATGGATTTAATGTTTTAGGTAGCCCTTTTTATCATCTAATTGATCCTAATTGGGTATTAAAAGCTCCTCAGTCACAATGTCGCATTCAGGCCAGTGGCCAACAGTTGCAATCTGAAGGTGGCACTAGGCAAGAAATTTGCGTTGATACGCAAAATTGTGTAGCTGAAGATGATAATGGTAATTGTCAGGCCTGGGGTTATTGTACCAAAGAAAAAAATGTTTGGCGTTTCAGTGGCGATAGTTGTGAATTTCCAGCGGGCTCAGGTTATTCCCCTTATGCTACTTGTCAGGCATTTACCAGTCGTAGCGGCAATACGAATTTTTATCTACAAAATTCATTGGTAGGAGAAAATAGTATTTGTACCAGTGATTCAATTGGTTGCCGTTGGTATTCCAAATCTTATAATTCTGCGGCCAGTATACCAGTTAACCGTTATAATGCTGACGATAAAATTTATTTGAAAGATTTTAGCACATACGCCTGCGAATCCAGCGCTGAAGGATGCACGCAATTTTTGCGCTTGAGTAATTTTAATATGTCGACCTTGGTTGGTACTACCTGCGGTACAAGTGATGTGGCATGTTTGGCTAATGATGTAGTGGCTCGAGTTACACCTGCCACTAGCACTGATTCATATGAACAATATGCCAAAGTACAAGCTGTTACTTTGCGCGAGGCACCTAGTTTCTTAAATTGTTATGACGCGGACATTACTAACGATTCAGCGCTTTGCAAAAATTATTTAAATTCTTGTAGGGTTGATGATGTTGGTTGTGAACTTTATACGCCAGCCGACGGTTCACCCAATATTCCAGCCATTAAAGGCAACACTTGCCCCAATGAATGTATTGGTTATAACAATTATCAGCAAAATTCCAGTTTCTTTAACCAGAATTTGCGTTGTGGTGGTATAAATAACGGCAGTATTTGTCAAACTTCAGCTACCTGCGGCGGGCTTGAATGTTTACCTACAAATGATGATATGAATTTTATTCCTACCACTGCTAAATCTTGTGTTGCTCAAGCGGTTGGTTGTGAGGAATTTACCAATGTTCAGAATGAGGCCAAAGAGTATTATGCCGAACTTAGGCAGTGTATCAAATTAGATACCGGTGAAGATCATATTTACTACACTTGGGTAGGGTCTAATTTATCTGGTTATCAGCTTAAAACTTGGCAGTTAAAAGCGGAGGATCCTACTATGCCCAATTCGGCGCCTACTACTACAGATAATTCTAACATAGGATCGGAATGTGGTAATGGTATTACTCCCCCAACAGATTTTCCTTCGAACCCAGATTGCAAACAATTTTATGATACAACAGGTGGAATTCACTATCGTTATTGGTCTAAGACAATTACAGCTTCCGCCTCTTGCGCTAATTATCGCGCCACTTCTATAAATCAAAATGATTGTGAGGCTAGTGGTGGTACTTGGGATGCCTCCGCTGTTCCACCTGCTTGTTTTTATAATGCCATTCCACAAGAGGGTGTAATTTGTAGCGCTCAATATGTTGGTTGCCGAGAATACCGTGGTCCTACTGCCGATAATATACGCTTAGTGTTTCCTATAACTACTTTTGGTGACAACGAAGCTGGTTTCAGCACCGACACTACTCCCACCGGCGGCTTTACTCCTGGCAGTAATTCCAATGAATCAACTTCCGCTTTTGGTCATTCCTTGTATTCAGGCGCTGGCAACAGCACCATTACTAAAGATATTAGTGGCAAGGTTGCCAAGAGTAAACTTTATTTCCTTAATTTTTGGATCAAGAGTACGGCGGCCACTAGCACTATTAGCGCCAGTATAAATACCAACCCCCTTGCTAGCTTAGGGAGCTTGCCAATAAGTGGCGAGTGGCAAGTTTATACTTTAGGGCCAGTTCAGCTTACGGCCGATGTTCCAGCTAGTTTAGCCTTAACAATATCCAGTCCCGCGTCATTTTATATTGATAATGTATCCTTGCGTGAAATAGGTGATACTTTCTTTGTCCGCAAAGATACTTGGGTTACGCCTTCTACTTGTACAGCTAGTGACTTACGTTGTGCGGCTTATACCAATCGCGCAGGCACAAAAACTACTCTTACTGATTTTAGTAAAATTTGCAAAGTTGAAGCCGTGGGCTGTGAAGCTTTGGTTAATACGCAAAATTCTTCTTCACCTAAATCTACTGTTGTTACTTTGCCCGATCCGCCGGCTTTAAATATTCCAGCTGATCAAGTAATATACAGAGTTTATGATGCCAAAAAATCCTGCGCTGCTTCGGCCAAGGCTTGTCAGCGCGTAGGTGAGCCCAAACTTGATTCTTCGGGCAACGTGCAAGATTGGAGTGATAAATTTGTTAAGTTAAATCCGGATACTTTGGGTGACACAGGAGCTGGCTCGCTTTTGTGCAGTCGCGCGCAAGATAAGTGCGAACAGTTTACCGACAGCAATTCCGTTACCCATTTTTTTAAGGATCCGGGCAATGGAGTGTGCGAGTACAAACAATTAGATAGTTTGCGTGGTTATGATTGGTATAAAAAAGGCACTACCGAACTTTGTGATTTGTTAGATAATCCAAGTTTTGAAAAAGTTAATGATGTCGGCGATAATTTAATAGCTGATGGTGATTTTGAAAATATTACCGTCTGGCCAGCTAACTGGTATAGCATATCTCCTACTGATTGGAATTTATCCCTCTCATCAGATTTAATACGCGATAGCCACAATGGAGTACAAAGCATTAAGGATGAGTTTGCTGGCGGTGATGATGCGGTCCGACAAAATTTTGATGTAATAATTGGCCAAGCTTATACTGCTCGCGTTTGGGTAAAAGCCGATACAGGCATTAGGCGCACGCTTAATATTTCAGGTTGCGGAGTTAATGTTTCCGATTACACCGAAGAAGCGGGTGTGTGGGAAAAATTGCAACTAAGCTTTAAACCAACCACGCGCACTTGCCTCCTACAATTAAATACTTCAGCTGGCGGTTCAGCCGTTGCTGGTACGGCTTACTATGACAATGTAACTGTTAATTTGTCAGACGCTTTTTCGGGTTGGAATATTAATGGCCCTAGTGGTGAAGAAACCGAGTCAGCTATTTTCACAGCTCACGAATCAGTCGCTGGACAATATTGGGGCTCAAATGTGCTGGAAATAGAAAGTGGCGCTAAAATTTACGCTGGAATTTGGAGCAATGATGTAAAAATTGAATCAAGTAGTACGCCGCGTTATTTTACAGTTTCAGCTCATATTTATGTTCCCGACATACCACAAAATCGTAATTTTACCAGTTGGCAATTAACGCAACAAGCTGTGCCGCATTATGATTATGAACCCGGTTACGATAACATCATAACTAGTACTGAAAAAGGTAAATGGGTTTACAAACAAGCGCTTATTAAAATTGATCCAGGCGTTACTCAGCTTTCCGTAGGCCTTATTACCAATGGCGGCGTGGAACAGCCTGTGGGCAGTGGTAATATGATTTGTACACCCGAAACTTGCAGCACCAATCAAGTTATTTATGTAGATCAATTTTCGTTGAGCGAGTCGCAGGTGCCACTGGCTTATCTGTGTCCTGCTGACCAAGTAAGCTGTAAAGCTTTCCACGACCCAGAACTTACCAAGCAAACTTATTATTATTTGGATAATAGCAAGCTTGATAAAAAATGTACTGGTGTTAGTAAAAAAGAGGGCTGCTTATTGTTTACTGATTTGTCCTCATCTCAGCTTACTAGCAATGCCGCCGCCACTTATGCTTCCAGCACCGGACAAAACGATAAATTAATAGCGCCGATTAGCGCTCCGCCTAACAACGCGAATATTATTCTAAAAGTTAGTCGTGATCGTGTGTGTGGTGAATGGTTGGCCTGCCAAAGCGAAAGCACGCGTTTTGTCAGCAGTAAGGCTAGTTCAATTTGTTATGCTTTAGGTAAGTGTGACGCTTGGGGTACCAGTGGTAGCGGTGTCAGTAAATGCAGTCACTGGCTTACCCCCCCCGAAGACCCTCAGCCTTTAACTTTAACTAATTATCAAGCGCGCGCAACCGATTGGAGCGGTATGGATTATTCTGGTTATTCTATTCCTGATAAATATTCTATTGAGCTTTTAACGCAAAAAAATTATTCTACTGATCCACTTACCACCAATATCCGTTTGACTTATATAAATAATAAAGTTAAAAGGTGTGGCGGCACGGGCGATGAGTGTAATTTACCAATTGGCAGTAGCGCTTCTCCTTGTAACACTGTTACTACTTGTCAATATGAGGATAAGGGTGCCACTGGCTTAGGCCCACTTGATGATAAAAAATTGTTAAGTGACAATAATACTGTTATTAAAGCTTGTCGTGCTTATCCAGAAAAGGATTCACCTTTCCCCACAGTTGTAGTAAAAAACTGGACCCCAGCTTGCGAGGGTAGCAACTGTTTGCCTGTGGGCACTGCTAATTATATTGCCGTAGCTAAAAATAAAGACGCTGATTATAAAGACGCGAACAATTGCCAAAACGGAGAAGATTGTGAGTGCTCTTACAGCAAGGCCATTTATAGCGGCGGGCAAACACTGTATTACGGTTTTGATACCACCAAACTGCAGTCCATGTTCTATACTCAGAATGATATTGATGCAAATACTAACCAACCGGTTGAGGTTAAATCAAAAATTAAAACTGACAACAGTTTTATTGGTATGAAAGGTTATTGTTTGGAGCAGGATACCTCTCGTTCTATTAACAGCGGTACTGCCAAAGCCTGTCTTACTTGGCTGCCGCTCGATACAGCGGCTGGTGAAATTTCTGTTTATAATTATGCTCCGGAGGCTGGCTATACTGGCGGCGAGATTTTTTATTGCAGTGAATCTATTGGTAACAAAGTTGGCTCACGGGGGGAGAATTATACGTATCACGCCGCGAATGGAGCTCTCGCTAATTGTAATGTAGCTTATATTGATTATACTGCCGACTGGCGCTGTTATGAGTTTCAAGATGTAAGATATTGCACAAATGATTTTACACTACAAAATTCCGAGCTCGGTTCCAATTATTTTTGTAATAACAAAGATAAAAGAATAGAAGCCGCTGGTGAGGATATAGTTATTTTTTCACGTGTAGCCGAGGTTGGTGAAGAAAATTTTTATAAAGCTGATATAGAAACAATTTATCTGCCGTTTCAACTTTTTGGCGGCTGGGGTATTAACCCTAATTTCACCCTTACAACTAATTCACAGGAGGAGTATGGGAGATTCTATTTAAATAAAGGTAATGATTGGTGTGCTGGTGTAAAATGTGATATGAACCAACAATGTGATTTTAATTTTACTGAGCTTGCTGACCGTTGTGCTAAATTAACGTCTAATAATATTCTACCGCCTAATACTTTGATAGATGGTACACAACATAATCTTGATGTCGCTATGAATATACATTCTCTCACAAATTTTGATTACGCTGTTATTAAAGCTGTGTTTGATAGTAATGATAAATTTTTAGGTTATAATGTGATATATTCTGACGGTAGTCCTGGTACAGGTAGTTTTGTGATAAATGGTAGAGAAACTTATTTAAGAGAATATTGCACTGAAGCTGTTCAAGTGGCAAGTAGCGCTAGCAATAAAGTTTGGACTGATCGTGTGCTCAGAAATACTGTTTATCAAGTAGCGCCAAAAACAGAGCTGGGCTTTACCCAAAGCCGTAACCCCAGTCCTTATGGCAAGCTTAGCCAAGCAGTAGACTCTGGCACTAGTATGTTAATAATGAGCGATAAGCCCGGTGTTAATATTACAAGTAGCAGTGGTGATTTTTCAACTTTCCCACAATCCTTTTTCTGCGAAAATGGTTGTGGCACAGGGTATGGAATTTGTCTTTCTGGCCAAAGTAACGGTATATTGACCATAGGGAAACAATGTAATAAGTCGGCTGATTGCGGTGATTCGTCCGCCCCTGTTTGTATGGGGTATTTTAACAAAGTTTGCGAAGTCGGCGGTGTAAGCGGTGTAAGAACTACTCAACTGTGTCAGGTTGATAACGATTGCAATAGTGGAGACACTTGCACTGGTTATCAAGGGTTGGGTTGGGGTACAAGTGGTATAGTAAGAGTGCAGCAATTATTTGCTAAAATTTTTGATGTTTTAACATGGAATACTTCAACTTCCCGTTTTACCTCCCCTGCGCTCCCAGATATTGATTCAAGTAGCGGACTGCCCGGTTCTTTATGTTCTCCCTCTACCAATCCGCCATGTTATTATAATGTGCCCTTAGCCCCTTCAATTAAACAAGTAGTGTTTGAATTAAACGGCACATCCACTATTGAGGGTAATACTGGTTTTACTTTGCAAACTCCAGGCGGCAGTTTTAATAACGGCGAGGTGGTGCTGGCTTCGCCTGCTCCTATTAGCACTTTATTCTACGCTTATAATCCCAATGGCGAGCAAATGCCCTTAACCGATGTTTGGGTTAATTGGGGTGATGGTTCAGTTTTAGCTGGCGCTAGTGGTAAATATAAGAACCATAAGCACATGTGTGAACCAGCAACAGTTAAAGCTAAAATGTGCACTAACTTAGCCGATCTAGGTAAACTTTGCGCGAATGACACGCAGTGCAGTAGTATACTGAATGCTTGCAAAGAAGGTGATGTAGCTAATCCGCGCTATAACTTTGGTGATTCCTCACAAGCTTGTGTGCAAGATACAGCTAGTGGCAGCCTTGGTTACTTTGGTTTTACTAAAGTTTATACTTGCAGTAGTTCAAGTTTGAGTTATAATCCAAATTCTTTAGGAGCTAATCAGGGCGCTTGTGAATTTACTCCAGCAGTTTTGGTAAAAGATAATTGGGATTGGTGCTTGGGTTCCACCGGTGCTAAGTGGGGCACTCCTGACTGTATCAGCAACAGCAGTAATCTTTCCGCCAGTGGTTGGCTTAAATTTAATGGCATAATTAAAGTTAAGCCATAATCAATACAAAAGAGCAATACAATTATTGGAAGATGCAATGCAAACTACCCTTGTTAAACAAGGGTAGTTTTGTTTAGGGATGATGAGAGAAAATAATTAATTAGTTTAAATATTATTAATGTCATTAATATTATTAAATACTGTAAATATCATCATATGCCAAAAAGTGTCCGGCCGGACACTTTTTGGCATATTGATAATTTTAGGTATGTTGTAGATATTTTATTGACCTTATAAATTATTTTTTGCCACAGTAAACAAATTGCTTACCAAACCAACATTAACCCATTTTTCCAGTTTTAATTTTTTTACAAATTGGGTAATTGTATTTTGCACATTATGCTTGCTTATCCAAACACTTTGTTGCAGTTTAATAAATTCCCCTTGCCGCAGTAGCCAGCGGAAATGTCGCCGCGCCTCCCGCTCTGTTTCTGGAATATCAAAAATCACCAGCGTGTAAGTGCCACTCGGTAGTAAAGTTTCTTGTCGCAATTGTTCACTTAAGGTCGCAGCCACCCCCTTGTCTGTAAGTTCTATAATAAGTTTTTTGCCAATTTTGCGCGCTTTGATAAATTTACCCTCTTTAAGCTTACGCAGGCAGATTTTTGCGCTTGATATATTTTGTAATTTTTTAATTTCACTAACACGAGCACTACCACCCATTGAATATAATCCTCGCCATTGCCTAAGGTCGTGCATAAATACGGCATAGTCAATTATTGATTGCCCGCTTTTTAACAGGCAATAAAGTAGAAGTTTAGTGAGGGGTGGAATTTTGGTCATAGTAATAGTGAGTTATATTTAATAGTTTTGATAATTATATTTTAGCACCACTTTCTCTATTGTGCCAAAAAGTGTCCGGCCGGACACTTTTTGGCATATTGAAAGATGTTATATTTTATCTGCTTCGTTTTCTATTTATTAGTAGGCAGGGTGTGAAGACCAATAAAATTTAAGTAAGTATTGGGTTATTATATTATTGTTGCTGGAAATTAAAAATTGTGTTATAATAAATGTACTAATACAGTACTAATTTGCCTAATTTAGTGGTAAGATAACATAAGATAGTATTAGTTATTGATTTTATATTATTTAAACTAATTTTTACCATGGTTAGTGGTAAATTAAGACAAATATTTTCATCCAAACTTAAATATTCACGCGCCACGGCCGCGGGTATTTTAGGTATTTTTGTTTTGGCCTTGCTTTTACCAATACCAGCGCATGCCAATATAGTTTCTGATGCTGTAATTAACCTTTTAGCTGGACTTTTGTTACTTTTAGCCCAAGGGGTGGGAGCAATCGCCAATGCTTTGATAGGTATTTTAGTGGAAATTGTGCAATACAACGGTTTTATTGATGCGCCAGCAGTAGTAAAAGGTTGGGTGGTAATGAGGGATGTGGTAAACATGTTTTTTATTGTAATATTGTTGGCTATTTCTTTTGGTACAGTATTCCGCGTGGAGGAATATCAATACAAACACCTACTTTCCAAATTGCTTATTATGGCAGTACTGGTTAATTTTTCCAAAGGTATTGCCGGATTCTTTATTGATTTTGCGCAGGTGGTAATGCTTACTTTTGTAAACGGGTTTAAGGATGCGGCTACGGGCAACTTTATAAATGGTTTCCATATTAAGGATATGTTTCAGTTCGCGGAAAAAGGTTCGAATCAAACTGTAACTACAACGGGTTCAGATTTCTTTTTTGCGGCGGCTTTGGCACTTATTACCATTACCATTGCCACTATTGTAGTTGGAGTTTATATTGTGGTGTTTACGCTTAGAATTGTAATGCTGTGGCTTTTGGTAATTATTTCTCCCGCGGCTTATATTTTGCAGGCTTTTCCGGGAGATGCTAAAAAGTATGCTTCGCAGTGGTGGGATTATTTTGGCAAATATGCTTCCAGCGGGCCTATTCTCGCTTTCTTTTTGTGGTTAAGTTTGGCAGTAATGCAGATGTCGGGCGGATCTACAGCTAGCACTCTTACGGGAGTTAGCACAGGAACTTCAGGACTTCCCGCCGCGACTATTACTAGTATTGGTCAATCAGAAGTTTTGCTTTCTTTTATTGTTAGCATTATGTTGCTTTTGGGCGGTTTATGGATGACACAGCAACTCGGCGTGGCGGGGGGAAAATTGGCCGGGAGTGCGATGAGCGCGATTCAAAAAGGAGGATCATGGATGGCTAAAAAGAGCGCTTTGGCGCCCTTTAGTACTTATTCTTGGGCAGCTAGAAAAGCTGGGGCAGGTAAAGTGCCAGGCTTCAAGTGGCTTAAAGGGTATGAATTAAACCCTGTTAAAGCTTGGAAAAATGTAAAAGAAGGTTTTGCAACAAAAAAACACAAAGAAGAAGGCGAGCTTCATGAAGCCGCCGCGGCTAATATAGCCCAAGGTGGTGTACGAGGACTAGCAGCTTCTTTAGGCTCGGAAGATATAGGAGATAATTTACAAGGATTTTTATATCTCAAAACAATTAGAGGTATATTTAGTAATGCCAAAAAGACTGAAGGATTACAGAGTCGGCAAGAGAAATTAAACAAAGAATCCTCAGCTGAAAGCAAGTCAGAAACAGCCATAAAACATGTTTTAAATGGAGGCGTATTAGCAAACAGTGATTTGCAGAAAAAAGTTATTGATCAAAAAAGCGAAATTGTAACACGAAAAGCAGCCGGAGAAAAAGAAGAGGATATTATGGATGATGTTATGAGAAATAAATTTACTGCTGAAGAAAGGAAAATATTAAACGACGAAGGAAGTGGATTGTTAAAGAAAAGACAAGAGGTAATTAAAAGAGAGGTTGAGGAATTAGGGAAAGATACTCTTACTAATGCCCAAAAAGAGCAACGTGGAAAAATTATAGCTGAGATTCAAATAGAAATTGATAAAGAAAAAAAAGATATAACAGCCAAAGAAGCTCGTGGAGAGGATACAACAACAGCCAAGGAAAATCTTAAAGAAATGGAAAAAAGAAAAAAAGATATGAGTGACTTTAGCAAACTTACTAACAATGAAAAGAAAGATAAAGAAAATAAAATTTTAGAACTTAACAACGAAAGTGCTAACTTGCAGTATCGTTTAGAAACACCAGAGCTTACATTATCTGAGCGCAAAGACAAGCGTAGACAAGCAGAAGAGGTTGGTAAGAAAATTGAAAGAGAGGGGTGTTATCGATTACAAAATTATTATGCTACTGCGGCAGGTCGTGCGCATGTAAATGAAGAAAAGAAGAAAATAACCACGACTAATGAAGATGAATTAAAATCAAGATTTCGCGATGCCCTTAACAGGGGTGATTCTGCTTTAGGACAGGCTATTATGGCTAGAGCTACCGAAGTAGGTCATTTAAATGAAATTTTAGAAGATCAAGGTTATAAAACCAACATTGATGGCTTACATAAATTTATGAATGAGGTTATGGGACACAAGTTTCATATGAAAGAACAATCTTATTTGTCTCTAGAAAATGATTTAAGTAATGTGGCAGAGGATAAGGGTTGGTGGACATTTGGTCAAGCCGTATCAATGGATAATGGTTTATTTAAACAACGTGATCGTGAGACACAAAAACAGCGTTGTTATGTTGAAATCGGTAAACGGGATATGAGGACCGTGTGGCGTCAATCTAATCGTGGTGCCTGGATGGACGAAGAACCAATAGATCCAAATGATCTTAGCAAGGGCCGTAAGGCGGTTTTAAACGAAATGGGCGTTGCTTATATACTGGAACATTATTCCGAACTTAAAACACATATGAGGGAGGCTAATGGCAACATGTTAGAAAATATGAACAGCGAAGATAACATGAAAGTACTAAAACAAATTGGTATAAAAATTGAACTTGAGGCACAAAGTATTCAAGAGGGGGCAGAAAAATACAAAGCGACCGATCCAGAAGAATATGAAAAAAGGAAACGAACTGCAGATAGAATGAGAGAAGATTGGAATGGCAAAAAGGACAAAGAGGGCAAGATAATAGAAGAAAGTGGTTTTATGCCAGCGTTGTTAGCAAAGATAAATTCTATACCATCTAAAAAAGGAGGTGTTCCAGCTAAAGAGGCTTATATGAATGCAGACGAGGTTTTAGATAAAGCTAAAGTTAAAACCAAAACTTTGTAATTGTCTATGGCAAGTATAAAACAATTAATTGAACAATATCCATTAACATCGCTTGTAGTTTATCAGGAGATGTTGACTAGCTTGAGTGATATAGAAAAGTATGATGATTATGAGTCTGCTTATAAATTAGCGAGATCTTTAGAGTTTGGTTTAAAAGAGAGTAAAATTGATTCGAAGTTTGGTCAATTATATAGTAATTATCAAAAGATCATCGCTCATTGCAAGTGGGTAGGATTATCATTGTTAAACGAAAGTGAGATTGTTGAACAATTTCATTATCATATTAATGATGCGTGGCAGATAGAAGATTTTAAACTGAATAATAAATTTAAAAGCGCTTTATTAAGTATATTAGTTTATGAAGATAGAAATAAATTAAAAAAACAAATCATAGACGTTTTGTTAAATAATCAAGAAAAAATAAGATTACCAGATTGGAAAGAAAACAACCTAACCGTTGGCGGCTTTTTAAAAGATTTTTTAGTATTTACGGCCAATAAAAGAAGTGATAAATATCAACAAGAACAGTATTTTTCCTCATCGCAATTATTAAGGGTGTTGTCACCTGCCTCGCGTGACAAATTTAGAGACTTGATAAATGTTTATGAACATTGCCATTTGTTATCAACTGAATTAGAGGGGTTAGAGGAAAGTATTCCGATAGACGGGGCTAAATCTGGTTGGGTGAAAGGTGGTTGGTTTGAGGAATATAATGAAAATAGTATTAAGGATATTTTCGCTAAAGTAAACAGTATTTTAAATAATAAAGAGGCAAGTAAAATTGATTTACAGAAAAATAATACGATAACTATCCAGCAATCATTTGGAATAGTCCCTGTACCAATAGCAACTGAGGTGGCAGAGCTACCAATTTCAGTTCGGTTAGCGCCAGCAGTGGTTAAAATGTCTGCTTCAGGACCAGTCTCCACAAAATTAACTGCATCTGATTACAAAGCACGAGTACAGACAGAAGAATTAGTATCACCAATAACAAATCAACTTGTTCCTCAAGCCTTAAAAACTACTGAACCGGCATTCTTTTTTAACTTGGAAGATGAGAAAGAAGTTGATAAATTAAGAATACCGAATACTGAATTACGAATCATGAATACATTAGAAGAAAAATTAAGAGTGCTCGCCGATGAAACAATTAAAAAACATAATTTTAGTTTTAAGGACGAAGTTGGCAAGCGCAGGTTTATAAATTTGTTTGTATCACACTTAAAAGATGTGCGCAATGTGGTGGAAGTGCGCGAAACATTATTAAAACCAGTAACTTCGGGCGGTTTAGGTTTGCCGGTTGATAAAACAGAACAAGTTATAAAAATTATTGAAGATGCTAAAAGTGAGTTTGAATCACGAAGTAAGAATCACGAAGTAAGAATCACGAAGCAAGAACCTGCACCAGTGGTAAATAGTAAGCCACAAACAGAACAGGAAAAAATGCAAAGCGAGTTGGATAAATTAATGGGGGAAGATAAGCCAATAGTTGTTAGCCCTCCATCACCGGTCACTGGCCCCCAAGTGGTTTTACCCAAGAGTGATAAGATTGGTGAATTAAATCCTAAATCCGAAAATCCCTACCTACCGGATTTCGGCGAGCTCAATCGAGTCGCAGGCAGGCTAAATCCTAAAGAAATTCAGAGTTCAGATATTAGGGTAGCTGCCCAAGCAACTAAAATTGAAGACAAGCCGCTTAGTGAGGATAAATTTAAAAATTGGCGGGAGGAATTGTTAAAAGAAATTTCCAAAGCCGCCCCCCCACCCCCCGTAAAATCAACTGTAGTTGATCACGGGGCACAGCCCCCATCACCACCCAAATTAGGAACAAGTGGACAAGAATTAGGAGCAACTAACAACATTAGGCCACAATTAACAGATATTAAAGCGCCACCACGAACCTTAGGTCCACTGGAAGAGTTAAAAAGTTTGAACCTAGTTGATTTTAGGAGGCTTGATTCATCGCCCGTGGAGGCTTTGAATAAAGTTCGAGCCAAAATAGATTTGATTGGCGAAACTTCAGTATCGCGGCGGGTGGAAGCAGTGCGTTCTTGGCAAGCTTCGCCTGTGTACCAACTCTATTTAAAACTAGGCCGAGCTAGCATTGAACAAGAAAAATCAATTGTTGAAATAGTGGCTAGTTTGCAAACACAAGGCGAACAAACACTTTCCGAAGCCGAATTCAACGCCATAATAGATTTTAATCAGAAGATAAGATTTTAGTAAGAGTAAGAGTTAAGAGTAAGAGTATGTTTAAATTTGAAACCTTAGAAGTATGGAAAAAATCACAAAGGTTTTGTAGCGACATAATAGATGACGTTAAAAAATTACCAAATGATTATCGTTATACTATAGGCAATAATTTAATTAGAGCAGCTATTTCGGTGCCTAATAACATTGCTGAGGGTAGTGGCAGAAAATCTAAAAAAGAAGCAAATAATTTTTACAATATTGCCAAAGGTTCAGTTTATGAAGTTATCAACGTAAGTATGTTGCTAGTAGATAAATCACTTATAACGCAACCTAGATTTGATATCATTTATCAACAAAGTGAAGAAATAGCTCGCATGTTAACTGGTTTAATGGCTAATTAATTTTTACTCTTACTCAATACTCTTACACTTACTTTCACCTATGCAGCAAATTGTCGTGCCACAATTTATAGACGTCGAGGATAAAATAATCGGTCCTCTTACCATACGTCAGTTTATAATTATAATGCTGGTTGGTTTTGTTATTTTTTTGGAGTTTAAATTAGCGGCTTTTGGTTGGTTTGTTCTGGAGACAGTGATAACAGTTGGCATAGGTATTATGTTTGCGTTTGTGAAATTTAACGGTATGCCATTTCATTACTTTTTGTTTAACCTCATACAAACCTTAAAAAAACCCAAACTCCGCGTGTGGCAAAAAGTTATTAGCACTGATGATTTGCAAGAATCTATTCATAAGTCAATTCCCATAGTAGCCACTGCTAGTGGCCGCACTAAGCCGCTTTTGCAACAATCACGTTTACAACAACTTACTTTATTAGTGGATACAGGAGGAGCCTATAAGCCAGAAGAAGATGAAGTTAGTAAGAGCGAAGAGTAAAGATATGTTAGTTAAGCCTTAAATCTTAATGTCTAAATCTTAAATAATTCCCAATTCCCAATGTGTAAAATTGATAAGTGTAATCTAAAAATAATTAAATTGGTTTTTGGTATTGGAATTTATTTAGATATTAGGATTTAGAATTTAGGATTTAATTTATATTTTATGTCCAAAACTGAAACTAAACCAAAAAAAGCCAAAGCCGGTCCGCCTACCAGTTCGTATTTAGATATTGCCGAAATTCACGATAATTGTGTGGTGATGAAAGATGGCACTCTGCGCTCGGTGTTTTTGTGTTCCTCGGTTAATTTTGCGCTTAAAAGTGAAGATGAACAAAATGCCACTATTCAGGCCTATATTAATTTTCTTAATTCTTTGGATTCTCCTCTACAGATAGTTATTCAATCGCGTAAACTTAATATAGATAAATATTTGACTAATTTGGAGGCTTTACAAAAACAACAAACTAACGAACTTTTACGCGTGCAAATTACAGAGTATCTCGCTTATATTCGCGAGCTTATTAGTTTAGGTGATATTATGACCAAACGGTTTTATGTGGTGGTAACATATGACCACAGGTCAGATAAACGGCGTTCTTTTTTTAGACGCTTTACTTCAATTTTTTCCGCGGCTTATTCAGTAAAATTATCGCGTACCGATTTTAACCGTTACGCCGAGGCTTTGGATAGGCGCACCGGATATATTCAATCGGGCTTATCTTCTATGGGTGTAAAAGCGGTTAGGCTGGATACGCAAAGTTTGATTGAGCTTTATTATACAACTTATAATCCCGAAATTAGAGAGCAACAAAAATTAGTCGAATTAGATAAATTGCAAGTAGAAACAAACTAATTAAAAATTAATTTTTTAGGATTTAGGATTTCGAATTTAGGATTTAAATTTTTATGGCCATTGATGTATCAAAAGTAACCAGTGAATTAGCGCCGCCCCCTCCGCCCGTGGAAGAGTTGGGGCAAGCTACTGAAAAGGAACTCTTAGAGGCTGAGCGCTTATTGCGCGAGGGCTCGGTAAAGGTGCGTGATTTAATTGCACCAGCTGCTTTTCGTGTTCAATCGGAACACGTGGAGTTAAACGGCGTATATTTGCGTACTTTATTTATACTCACTTATCCTCGCTATATCTCGGTTGGTTGGTTTGCGCCAATTGTGAATATGAACGCGACTTTGGATGTAAGTATGTTTTTCTATAATGTAAAAACAGAAGTCATTTTAAAACAACTGCGTAATCGTGTGGGTGCAATTGAGGCCCAACTGGTGGCCGACCATGATAAAGGCGCTCCGCGCGACCCGATTCGCGAAACAGCTTTGCACGATATTGAACAATTGCGCGACAGTTTAACTCAAGGCACGGAACGTTTTTTTCAAGTCGGGCTTTATCTTACTCTGTATGCTCCAGATAAAAAAGAGTTAGACAAAATAACAGAGGAAGTAGAAAGCATGCTTGGTTCAAAGTTGGTTTATTCACGGCGCGCTCTTTGGCAATCAGAACAAGGCTTTAACTCCACCTTACCCCTCGCCAACGACGAACTACAAGTTTACTTTAATATGAACAGTTCGCCCGCCGCTTCTTCTTTCCCTTTTATTTCCTCGGAATTAACTAGTGATAGTGGTATTTTATACGGTATAAATAGACACAATAATTCCTTGATTTTATTTGATAGATTTAGTTTGCAAAATGCCAATATGACTGTTTTTGCCACTTCGGGCGCTGGCAAAAGCTATGCTGTAAAACTGGAAGTGTTGCGTAGTTTAATGATGGGTACCGATGTAATTATTATTGATCCAGAAATGGAATATAAGCATTTAACCGATGCTGTGGGTGGTGCTTACATTAATATTTCTTTGAATTCTGAATCTAAAATTAATCCCTTTGATTTACCCAGGCCAGTGGGCGAGGTAAATACAGGCGATATTATTCGTTCCGCTGTAATTACCCTAAAAGGTTTAATGCGTTTAATGCTTGGCACCCTTACTCATCAAGAGGATTCGTTGGTTGATAGAGCCCTCTTAGAAACTTATGCCAAAAAAGATATTACGCCCAATTCCGATTTAACCAAAGTGGAGTCGCCGGTGATGGCTGATTTTCAAGAGGTGCTCGCGGGTATGCAAGGGGGCGAAGATTTGGTATTGAGGCTTAAAAAATATACCGACGGTACTTTTGCCGGACTTTTTAACAGGCCCACTAACGTGGATGTAAAAAACCAATTAGTAGTATTTTCTGTACGCGATTTAGAAGATGAGTTACGGCCGATTGCGATTTATACAATCGTTAATTACATTTGGAATGTAGTGCGCTCAGAAATGAAAAAACGTGTTTTAGTTATTGATGAAGCGTGGTGGCTAATGCAAAACGAAGATAGCGCCAAGTTTATTTTTGCGTTAGTTAAGCGTTGTCGTAAATATTATCTTGGCGTTACCACAATTACACAAGATGTAAATGATTTCTTAACCTCGCCCTATGGTCAGGCAATTGTTAATAACTCAGCCTTGCAATTATTGCTCAAACAGTCTCCTGCTGGAATTGATAAAGTAGTAAAAACCTTCTTACTGACAGAGGGAGAAAAATATTTACTTTTGGAGTGTGGTGTGGGTGAGGGCATTTTCTTTGCCGGGTCTAAGCACGCGGCTATTAAAATAGTGGCTTCTTACACCGAAGATCAGCTTATTACTTCTGATCCTCGTCAGCTTTTGGAAATAGAGCAAGCCAAAAAGGAATTTGAAGCAAGCCTGAAAGAGCCAGACATTGGTTAGTTTTAGAATCACGAATACCGAACCATGAATTAAGAATATTAAATTAATTGTTGCAGGTGGATTAAAGAATATAATATAAATTTCAAATCTTAATGTCTAAACCCTAAATAATTCCCAATTCCCAATGCGTAAAATTTACAAACATAATCTAAAAACAAAATAATTTAATTAAATTTTCTGTTATTAAAATTTATTTAGATATTAGGATTTAAGATTTAGGATTTTATTAACTTTTATTAATTATTTTATGTCTCGTCGCTCCAAAATTCTTTTAGTTTTAGTAATAATTTTAGTCATTTTACTAGCGGTTTGGCTTTATTTTTGGTTACAAAATAATAATACAAATGTAAACACAAATATTAATCAGCCAGCAGTTTCAACAAATACACCAACAATAAATACGCCAACTGGCGTTGTTGAGCCGATCCCCAAACTAACAGATACCACACTCTCGGCGCGTGTTTTAGCGCTTAACTTTGCCGAACGCTATGGCACCTATTCCAACGATATGCCTTATGAAAATTTAAAGAATTTAACAGGCATTTTAACCCCCTCTTTTCAAACGAGGGTGAATAGTATTATTAAATCCGGAACCAAGCCAGCTGGTTTTTATAGTGTTACTACCAAAGCTTTGGTGGCCAAAGTAGATAGACAAACTGACAGCGCGGCCGAATTAACCATCTCAACCCAGCGCCAGGAAGTATTCACCCGTGACGGTGAGGTTAAAATTTCTTATGCTACCCTGCGTGTTAGTTTAAGTAAGTCAGGAGAAAATTGGTTGGTAGATAGCGCGAGTTGGGAGAGTGAGTAGTTTGATTTTTGAATACCGAATCACGAATACTGAATACTGAATTTATTTTTAATTGTTAATTCGTGATTCATGATTCGTAATTCACTAATATTATGCCCGATAAAGATAACAATAATCAAGAATCAGCTGAAGAGTATAATAAACAGGTAATGAAAGATAACCTAGAGGCTGGTCGACGCGGTGGTTATTTAAAAATGCTAAAAGTAGAATCCAGCAAAGGATCGGGTCCTAGTTTAATCCAAAAAGCGGCTGATACAGCACTGCAAAAAGGCCTTGATAATTTTAAATTAGCCCTACTGCCATTTTCTTGGCTCGTGTTTCCGTTAATAATAATTTTTCTTACTATTAATGCTGAACTGGTTTTGCCGATTATTAGACCCAGTTGGAAATTATCATTATGGCGTAAGGTGTTATATATAATTATAGATTTTCTTGTATTATTTATCTTGTTTATAATAATTGGTTTGTTTATTACTATTAAAGATCAGCCGGAGGTAATTTGCGAGGCTTTGGGTGGGCAGTGGTTAAATTTGGTATGTTCTGTGGCGAATGATATATTTAGTCCGTTTAAATGATTTTTTAGTATTATGGCAAGCGTTTAAGTAAATTGATTATTAGCGCTTTAATACTATAAAGTGTGTTAAAATGAGTAAAGCTATGCATTTATTAAAGAAAATTCCAATAATAGTTGAAATAGCCGTTTTGATGTTTGGTGTGTTTATTTTTGCTATGCCCGCGCAGGCGGATTCTTGTGGATGTGACAAGGTGTCTATAGATACAACATATGTTACTGCAGTAGCTGAATGTTTTCCAAATTTGTCTTCAAATGATTGTATTAATAAAACAGATGAGTTAAATAGAATAAATTCAAATTATAATGTATATACTTGGCTATGCAAACCTTATCTGGATAATAGTTGTACAAAAGTTTCGGGAGCAAAAACAACTGACACGGGGTCAATTTTTAATAATTGTTGGACGAAAGAGCAATGTAATAGCGCGAAAGGTGATTTTGATGAGGATAGAAGTGATTCATCTAATTGTACGGCCCCGTCAGCGCGTTGTTTTGTAAAAACTCCGGATATAAATTTACAAATACCAATTCCTGGTTACGGCAGCGTTGTTAGTGGTGGTTTTCCTGGATATTTGGCGGCATTTTACAAATTTTTTATTGCCATGTTGGCCGTAGCTTCGGTAGTAATGGTAATGTGGGGCGGATTTAAGCGTATTATGGCTGCTGGTTCACCAGAGCGTATTAAAGATGCCAATGACGCTATTATTTCTGCAATCACAGGTTTAGTGCTAGCTCTTATTTCTTACACACTTCTTAATTTAGTAAATCCTAAACTTGTTAATTTTACTCGTCTTAATATGGATATAGTTAAAACGGAGTTATATGGAAAATGGTGTCCAGACCCTGATCCACTTGATAGTAGTATTCATTATAAGTGTGGTGTTAAAGAGAGTATTAATGGACAGTCATGTATTGGGTCGTCGTGTGAGAGTGGTAAGGGTGGCTGCGTTCGCGTAGGTAATACTGGTATATCTGAGGAGGACTATGAGTGTTTAAATCCCAACGAAGCCTGTATGGCTATAAATATGGATATAGCCAAGAGTATATATGGATTACCTGATTGGGGTGATAGCACTATTCAGTCTTTTACTAATTTTTGTAATCAGTTTAGTTATCGCGTTCAAAAATGTGACAGTGGTCTTAAACAGGGTGATATATGCACTTCTGATGCTGATTGTGGCGGTGTGACCAATTCTTGTGCTTTATATTTGAATGCATGCTATCCAAATTGGAACGCTGTATTTATGGGGAAGCCATGTAATGATAATATTCAAAGTCTTTGGGTTAATGAGATTATTCAAACCTGTTCCCAATTTAGTGATTGTGATAGCTTTGAACCTAAGATGGCCTTATGTTATTATGATGTTTGTAAAAAGGATTGCAAGGTGAGTAAGTTTGGCGCTCATTGTGTTAGTAAGTTAGAGGAATAAAATTTATGTTTGAGAATATTGATCGTCGTAAAATTTTATTAACAATTAGTGTTGTAATAGCTATTGGAATTTTAGCTTGAACATTTTAGTCTAAACAATTTATTTAATTTAAACTATTATTAACCCTTATTTTTTAAACCTTACACTTTTGGTCGACCGACCAAAAGTGTTAGATAGATAAAAAAGTTATAAATTTATTAACAACTTACTTAATATTAAGTAAGTTGTTTTAATTTACTTAAAATTTAATAACGACCGTCGTGATTTAGGTGAGTTTAAATAGTTTTTTAAATTCAATTTCGTTATCAAGCGATTTTATAAGCGCTGTGCGAACATAAGGCGCCAGCCCAAGTTCTTTCCATGTGTCAACAGCTTCTTTTATTACGTCATATGGTGTTAGCCAGACACTTTCTTGTAATTTTCGAAATCCGGAACGATAAAGAAAATTGCGTAAAGCCGCTCGTTCGCGTCTTAATTTTTCTGGAATATCAAAACACACCATACGCCATTGCCCGTCCCAACGTTGGCTTTTTATCTTAAGAGCTTGTCTGACAAGTAAATGTTGCGCTAATTGTTTGCCCTGTAAAGTTAAATAATAGTTATTATTTATTTGTTTTATGTAACCACGCCGTTTGAGTCGTCCAAGCGATACATAATAATTTGGCGTTTTGGTTATGCCGCGAAAAGGAGATATAAGTCTCATATTTTTATGCATGCCTCTTAATTCAGAAGCCCCATCGAGTAAGGTAAGAAGGATTTGTTTTGTTAGACTTAGTTGTTCCATAAAATTAATTATCATTAATATTGTTAACAATATATTCCTTTAATCAATATAACACTTTTTGACGGCCGTCACAATGTGTAATGTTGATAATTTAAAGTGATTTAGGTTTTGGATTTTTGCGCGTGTATTGTAAGTAGTGGTAAAAGCCGCAAAGGTTGTAAAAACAATTAAAATATGCTATAATTTATATATGAGCTTATTTAGTAGTAAATTTTCACAAGGTCTTTTTTGGGATATAGCAACCAAAACGTTAAAACCTAAAAAGCATAGCGCTTTTATTATTAAACGTGTTTTGCAATTTGGCGATATTGGGGATTGGAAGGTTATAAAAAAAATATATTCCCCAAGTTTGTTGTATAACGTTATTGTTAAAACTCGTGAGCTTGATGCTAAAAGTAAGGCGTTATGGAAGGTAGTTATTAAAAAATGAGGTTAGTAATATGCATGAAGAAATTTTGCTACCAACTGCCAAAAGATTACTGCCTAAGTTAGGAGGAATTTTAAAAAATGGAGATTGGTATATGGCTGGTGGAACAGCCCTGGCTTTGCAGTGTGGCCACAGGCAATCGCTGGATTTTGATTGGTTTTCAGCGCATAAATTTTCTTCGAACTTACTTAAAAGGCAACTATCTAAAATTGGTAAAATAACAGTTGTCTCAGAAGACATTGGTACTTTGCATATTAGATTGGCTGGAATAAGATTAAGTTTTCTTTTTTATCCTTATAAATTATTGCGTCGGTTAGTATCTTATCAGGGAGTAAATTTGGCCGCACCAGCCGATATTGGCTGTATGAAACTGCAAGCCATTTCTAGCCGAGGCAGTCGCAAAGATTTTTTTGATTTGTATGTGTTATTGCGCGTTTATTCTTTGAAACAGTTATTAGATTGGTTTGATAAAAAGTATAAAGGTGTAAAATATAATCATCTCCATTTGCTTAAAAGTTTGGTTTATTTCGTTGAAGCCGAACGTGAACCTAACCCCATTCTTTTGGAACGCATCAATTGGTCCGAAGTAAAAACTGAGTTGCTGAAACAAATGAGAAGCTATCTTAAATAAATTAGTATATGTTTGAGAATATTGATCGTCGTAAAATTTTATTAACAGTTGGTGTTGTAATAGCTATTGGTGTTTTAGCTTGGTTATTGTTTATTTTATTTACTAAATCAGAACAAGCATTGCCCAATAATAATGTTAACGTAAATGGCCCAACCGGTTTTCCTCCTACCACAAACGGCAATGTTAATGTAAGTGGTCCAGGCGGAGTTAATTTGCCGATTTCTAATGTAAATGTAAACGTTAATGTTAATGCTGGTTTAACAAATCAACCTGGTTCGCCAGTGGCTGTTGGTGGTGCCACAGCCGCTACAGCTTTAACTAGCGGCTCAACAATGTTTCCTGCCAGTGCTACCGGAGATAGTGTTCGCTATTATAACGCGGCTGATGGTAAATTTTATGAAATTTCTCCAGACGGTGCAAAAAGTCTTTTAACCGACGCCTTATATCCCCAGGTTCAAACCGTTACTTGGGCACCCAGTAGCAATAGCGCTATTTTAGAATTTCCCGATGGCGCGAATGTGTTATATGATTTCCAGAGTAAAAAACAATATACTTTGCCCAAAGAGATGACTGAATTTTCTTTTTCGAGTGATGGACAAAAAATCGCCGGTAAGTATTTAGGGGATAGTTTATCTAATAATTGGATTACTACAGTAAATCCAGACGGTTCGGGGCTTACCGGTATAGAAGCAATGGGCGAAAATGCTGATAAAGTTGATGTTGAATGGTCTCCTAATAATCAAGTAGTGGCCTTGTCGCGCACTGGTGAGCCAGCTGGCTTGTTTCAACAAAATGTTCTTTTGATAGGTTTAAATGGGGAAAATTTTCCGCAATTAACAGTTGATGGCCGGGGCTTTGAGTCGAATTGGACACCCGATGGTAAAAAACTACTTTATTCTGTTTATAGTGATACAACAAATTATAAACCAGAATTATGGCTGGTAGATGCCGCTACAGATAGTGTGGGTTCCAACAAACAGTCTTTAGGTTTGGCTACTTGGTCGGATAAATGTAATTTATCTGGTGAGGTGGCTTATTGCGCGGTGCCCAAGGAGTTGCCTGAAGGCGCTGGTTTTACACGTGAGATGGCCAATAATATTCCCGATTATATTTATCGTGTTAATTTGCAAACTGGTTCTACCACTTTGGTGGCTGAGCCAATAGACGAAACAGGCACTGCTCTCACGGCTACTAATTTAACAATTTCTCAGGATGGAAAAATACTTTATTTTACCGATACCAGTGGCAAGCTTAGAAGCGTAAAATTACAATAGTAAAACATTTTGAATCATGAATACCGAATGATGAATTTAATTTTATTCTTGATTCGTGATTCATAATTCGTAATTCTTATATTTATTTTATGACAGCTCGGCGTAGTCCATTAGCTTTATTGCTTATACCCATTTTAGTAGTATTTGTTATAGCAATTTGGCAATTGCGTGGTCAAAATAACAAGCCAACATCTGAGTCATCAAATTTAAGTACTAATACCACTAATAATTCACCCACCAAATCACCTGGTCAAATTACTATTTTGCCAGATGATCCAATTTTGGGTAATAATAGTGCTCCCACAACTTTAATAGAATTTAGTGACTTTGAATGCCCTTATTGTGCTGATATGGTTCCCGTGTTGGCAGAAGTAGTGGGGGGTAGTAAGGGTCAGGTACGTTTAGTATGGAAAGATTTTCCTTTACCAGAGCATGGCGAGGCGCGGGCGGCGGCCGAGGCGGCGCAGTGCGCGGGTAAGCAGGGTAAATTTTGGGAATTTCATAGTAAATTATTTGCTAATCAAAATAATTTGAGTGCCGGTTTTTATCGTAATTTGGCGGCAGATTTAGATTTGGATTTAACAAGCTTTGCCCATTGTTTAGATAAACACGAAACCTTGCCATTAATACAGTATAATATGGCCGAAGCAACAGCTTTGGGGGTGGATGGTACGCCTTATTTTATTACTAAAGATAAGGTGTATAGTGGTACACTTACTGTAGATGAACTAAAGGCGTTTATTAGATAATTTATGGTTCAGAAAAAAAAGTGGCATTTTATTATAGTTGCAGTGGTTGGTTTATTTTGGTTAATCACACCTCAAGCGATATTAGCTTGCGTGGCCGGAGGCACTACAGCCGAAGGCAATTGCCAAGAGATTATATGTTGTGCTGGTTTTAAATGTGAACACCGTAATGCTAGTCGTGCCAGTGGCGTTGATACCTGGGAAACATATAGTTGTGTACGCGACGATTCGGCGCCTTCAACTGGTGGCGGCGTTGGTGTGAGTGAAGAAAAAAGTGGGCCAATTGAATTTACACCACAAATTACCATTCCAGGCAGTATTTCTATTGCTGGTAAAAATTTTGAAGTTAAAGCAGGTCAGGGGATAGTTGTAACGGGAGATACTTTTGTTAATTACTTAAGTCTTTTTTATAAATTTTTTATTGCCATGTTGGCCGTAACCTCAGTCGTAATGGTAACGTGGGGCGGATTTAAACGTATTATGGCCGCTGGCTCGCCAGAGCGGGTTAAAGATGCTAACGACGCTATTATAAGCGCTATATCTGGTTTAGTGTTAGCTTTAATTTCTTATACACTTTTAAATCTTATCAACCCTGCTTTGGTTAGTTTTAAAACTTTAGATATTACTACTATTCCACGCCAAACCCTTGATTTAGTGGAAGAAGAGGTGGAAAATCCTCCTGGTTATCCTGCTTTAGTGCGCATTCCAGAAGATAACCCCACTCTTTATTTAGATGCCGACGCGGCCAAGTATCCTTTTTTACGTGAAGATGTATTGCAGACTTTATTGACAGTTGCGCGAGCTGCCCAAAATCAAGGTTTAAAAATTGAAATTAATTATGCTTCACGCACTTACGCCGAACAATTAAAACTTTACGAAGAGAATTGTAAAAATGGAAAATGTTTAGTGGACACTTGTAAGCCTAAACCAGATAAAGCTAATTGTCCTCATACTACAGGTCAGGCAGTTGACGTGGTGTGCAAAGGCAAGAGCTCCAGTGATCCTTGCCAAGATGTGTTAACTGGTATTATGAAGCAAGCTGGTTTTTGTCAGTTAATAGGCAATCCCATTGTTAGTAAACGTGAAAAATGGCATTTTGAATATCCTGGCTCTAGTCCATTATCTAAATTTTGTATTAAATAATGTCTCCTAAATCATCTATTATTTATATTTGCTCAAATTGTGACGCGCAATACCCTAAATGGGTAGGGCGTTGTAACCAATGTGGTAAATTTGGCACTGTAGGCACGGAGCCAACCGCAGTTACCCGTCAGACTCAACACACAGCGTTGAACCTCGCTGGTGCCACAGTTTCACTTAGCGATCATATTAGTGAAACGCCAGCGCGCCGTTTGGCTACGGGCTGGGTGGAGATAGACAGAGTGTTAGGCGGAGGACTCGCTTCGGCTGTGGTTGTTTTGTTAACCGGCGAGCCAGGTGTGGGTAAATCCACTTTACTGCTTGGCTTGGCTGAGCGTTGTTCAGGCTCAGTGCTTTATGTTTCGGGCGAAGAATCTGTGGAGCAAGTAGCAAACAGATTAAAACGTTTGGGACTTAAAGGTAAAAATATTTCTTTTACCAATGAAGTTGATATTAATACAGTGATAGCCACAGCGCGGCAATTAAACCCAGTTTTATTAGTAATTGATTCTTTGCAAGCCATACGCGCGTCCGAAGGGGTGGGTAATCCTGGCTCTCCCACACAAGTTAAAATGATTTTGTCAGAATTGGTGGCACTCGCCAAAGAAACTGGTATAGCAGTGGTTGTAATTGGCCACGTTACCAAAGAAGGCGTAGCCGCTGGACCCAAAACAATTGAACATTTAGTTGATGTGGTTTTGAGTTTAGATGGAGTTGAACACCAAGCTTTACGTTTTTTACGCGCTAATAAAAATCGTTTTGGTCCGACCGACGAAGTTGGTGTGTTTGAAATGGGCGAGGCGGGGTTACGTGAGATAACAAATCCTTCTGCTATATTTTTAGCTGAACGTCATTTGGGGGCTGGTTCCTGTATTACGGCGGTGCTAGAAGGTTCGCGTAGTTTGCTAATTGAGTTACAAGCATTGGTAACTCACTCCAGATTAAATTATCCAAAAAGAGCTACCACTGGTTTTGATGTTAATCGTTTGCAGGTTTTGTTGGCGGTTTTAGCTGAACGCGCGGGAGTGAAATTAAATTTTAGTGATGTTTATATTAATTTAGCAGGTGGGTTTAAAAGCCGTGAGCCGGCTTTGGATTTGGCAGTATGCGCGGCGGTGGCTTCAGCTGCCCTAAAAAGGCCGCTACCGAATGATTTGGTGGTTTTTGGAGAGGTAGGCTTGGGTGGCGAGATAAGGCCGGTGGTGGGCGCAGAAAAGCGTCTGCAGGAGGCCGCTCGTTTGGGTTTTAAACAGGCCCTAACAGCCGGGTTGCCAGCCAATGCTAAATTACCCAAAGGGCTGGAAATAGCCTCTGTAAAAACTATATACGAGGCAGTGGAGTGGATAAGGTGAAAATGTAAAATGTTAAATTTTTAATTTTGTATTGTGCTTCTTAAACGCTCATTTTTCCAAAAGTCTACAATTAAGGTCGCCCAAAATTTATTGGGCTGTTTTTTAGTTCGGCGAATCGGCCACAGGATTCTACGCGGCAGAATAATTGAAACCGAAGCTTATGTTGGATCAAACGATAAAGCTTCGCACGCCTCACACGGCCTTACACCCCGCACTAAAATAATGTTCGGTGAAGCAGGATATTTTTACGTCTATTTAATTTATGGTATGCATTATTGTTTGAATGTGGTAACGGAGAAAGAAGATTATCCGGCCGCGGTTTTAATAAGAGGTGTTTTGGTAGAGGGGAAGAACATTAAACTACTCAATGGGCCAGGAAAGGTATGTAAATATTTTAAAATTGATAAAAGTTTAAATGGTGGTGATGAGACTGTTGGTAAAAATTTATGGTTTGAATCTAGTAGGGTACGCAAACCATTTAAAATTATATCAGCTAAACGTATTGGGGTTGACTATGCTGGCAAGTGGAAATATAAAAAATGGCGGTTTTATATTTGTTAAAAAGAACAAGAGCCAATGTATGGAGTTACATTGGCTCTTTTTAGGTGGGATGGTTATTTGATTATTTGGTTTTCACCAAGAATCAAACTTTCAGTAGCAAACCCTTTGGTTTGTAATTCCTCTAGTAGCAGTTGGTGAGTTGGCTTATCCATTTCAATACCTAATTTACTTAGGTTAGATATGTTGTTAGCCGCTATGATCGCCGCCATGGCTTTAGGGTTTGTTATTTTTACATTTGGGACATCGGATAGACCGTGTGCTTTAAGGCTCGCAAGTATGTCTGGACCATAACCCAGAATTGTTCCATCGGATTTTGTGGTACTTCCAATAGGTCCGATTATTTTGACCTCATATTTACGTCTGTTATTTGGATTTTCCCATTCCCCAAGTATATTTAAACTCATTTTATCCTCTACTCTTTTAAAAAATTTAATAATTCTGTGGTTTAAGAACACGAGTTGATTAGTTTTTTAACTTGAATTTATCATAATCGATCTCCGTTTAGTTGTAATTTTATTTTAGTTAATTATATTGGTACTAACCCAAAGGGTTGGTATTTTTATTTTAAAATTTAAAGGCACCATTACCTAATAGGGAGAGCAGAGGCGGCACTTACTGTACCATCCATTTCTCCATTATGTTGATAGTAGAAGTACCATTTTGCCCTTGTGAGGTTTTTGGTGCCCGGTATGTTAAATTTCTATTTTCAAATTAGTGTAGTATGAATTTAAAATTTTGTCCAGTCTTGGCCAAAATAAGCCATATTTATTGGTTATTCAGGATGGAAGTTGGTATTTCCTAATTTAGCCTTAAGATCCGGCCAGCGTTTTAGTTCAGAGTCAATTTCCAAAGTTTTGGCCACTCCTTGTCGCACCAAAGCCAAAAGTTTGGCGTCGGCCAGGTCAACGAATCTTAATTTAGCCCAGCCGGATTGTAAATCACCCATTAAGTCGCCCGGGCCTCTTTGTTTAAGATCAAATTCAGCCAAATCAAAACCATTGGCGTATTTTACTAGAGCTTGTAATCTTTTATTGGCAGCTTGGTTATTATTGTCGGCAAATAGTAGGCAATAGCTTGGTTTGTCAGAACGTCCTACCCGTCCACGAAATTGGTGTAATTGGGCTATGCCAAACCGCTCTGCTCCTTCAATCGCCATTATGGTGGCTTGTGGTACATCTACTCCCACTTCTACCACAGAGGTGCTTACTAAAATAGGCGTAGCACCATTGCGAAAATTTTCCATTGCATAGTTTTTTTCCTTACTAGATAATTTGCCATGTAATAAACCAATTTTAATATCAGGGAATACTTCACGCGCTAATCGCTCGCGTTCGTTGGTAGCGGCTTTTACACCCAGAGTATCGGATTCGTCAATTAAGGGGCAAACAACAAAAATTCTATTGCCCGCAGTTACTTCATGGCGCATGAGAGCATAGGCGCGTTCGCGACCAGTAGGCGGAACAATAGTAGTTGTGATAGGTTTGCGCCCTGTCGGCAAGGAATGAATAATTGAAATATCCAAATCACCATAAATTGTTAAAGCTAAAGAGCGTGGTATAGGCGTGGCTGATAAAGAAAGAAAATGAGGCGAGATGGATTTTTTGTTTATTAGTTGGTTTCTTTGTTCCACGCCGAAACGATGTTGTTCGTCAACTACCACTAACCCGAGTTTATTGAATTTAACTGATTTTTCTAAAATAGCATGTGTGCCTATTAAAATATTAATTTTATTATTGCTGATTAATTTTTTGATGGTTGTGCTGGTGGCCGAACTATCATTTGAAACAAGATGATGGCCACGCGTGAGCAAGCCTATAGTAATTGGCCAATTAATAAATAATTGGCTTAGAGTTTCCCAGTGCTGTTTAGCTAAAATTTCCGTGGGCGCTAAAAAAGCAGTTTGCCACCCGGCCATCACAGCGTTTAGGGCCGCCAAACCAGCCACAATGGTTTTGCCCGAGCCAACATCACCTTGTAATAAACGGAACATTGGCTGTGATTTTCCCAAATCCTGAATTATTTTCCAGGCGGTTAATTTTTGGTCGGTTGTAAGCTGCCAAGGAAGCGACTCCACGAATTGTTTAGTAGTTGGTGAGAAAGGGATAATAGGTGCGGCGTTGGATTTTAAATTGATACTGGCTAATTTAGATCTAAGATTAGCAAGATATAATTCGTCAAAAACTATACGCCGTCTGGCTAATTCAAGTTCGGCTAAATTATTTGGTGAATGTAAATTATAAATAGTTTTAGCAAGTGGCGGCAGGTGACATTTAATTCTAACTTCAGCCGGTAGCCAATCTGATAATTTATTAGCCAGTGGCAATATACGTGTTATGGCGTTTCGTATAAAACGGTGCGTAATATTTCCACTTAAGGGATAAAAAGGTACTAGGCGGTTGGTGTGTATTCCGCCGCGTTCTATCATTTCCCAAACAGGATGCTCAATTTGCAGGCCATAATTTGAGCTGGTGAGTTTACCGGCTAATAAAATTTCACTGCCTTGTTTTAAGGTTTGCGCTAAATAAGGTTGGTTGAACCAAATAGCCTTGATTGTTCCCGTGGCGTCGGCTACCAGTGCCTCAGTAATATTCAGTCTTTTATGGAAAGCGCGGCGGGATTTGATTAATTGAATTTTTCCTTTGATAGTTACTTGTTCTCCGATTTTTAATGATTTTATTGGGATTAATTTGGAAAAATCTTCATAACGCGAGGGAAAATGAAATAAAATATCGCGCACAGTAAATAAATCAAGGTTTCCTAGTTTTTTGGCAAAACTAGGGCCGATACCGGATATAGTTGTAAGTGGACTCTCTAAAGACAACATAAAAATTTAAAATCCTAAATCCCTGACTACTGGCAGGTAGGTTTGGTGGTATTTATCCGATACGAATTAGGATGACAGCAACAATGGCAAGAAGAAGTAGAAAAATCTTTTTTATAGTAAGTTGCTCTCGGAACAAGAAATATGCCGTGAGCGCGGTTATTAAAATATAAAGCGAGTGAATAGAAGTAATTAATGGGAATGAGCCTTTAGTTAAAGCGATATATAACGCGTAACCACCGAAAAAACTAAAAACACCTATTAAACTTCCAATGCCAAGTCCGCCAGAAAAAATATGGGTTTTCCAATCACGACGATGAAGAACTAAATAAATCAACAAAGCAAATATAGCCGCAAAGAGATACTGATAAATTTGGAAAACGTGAATATCAAATTTATCAGCAACAATTTTTTGCAAAATTTTATTAAAAGCGGATATAAAAATAATTCCAGAACCAACGCCAGTCAAGAGTCGGGAGTACCGCATATTTCCACCCTTGTAGAGAAAGTAGAATATAGTAATGACTGCAAGAATAACTCCGAAAGTTTGGAGGGTACTAATATGTTCGTTGAAGAAAAATATACCTATAAGGACAGTTACAATGAGGCTTGCGGTGGTAGTTATGGGAAATAAAACATTGGTATCAATATGTCTTAAAGCATACATTTGGAGAAGAACAATACAGGTAAATGTAATACCCCATAAAAGCGCCGTCCATATCATTGCGGGGGTACCCAAAGAAAGATATGAATGAAAAAATATGAAAGCTAAAATTGTCGGGATTGCAAGTGACCAAAAAGTGGCAGCAAATAAATTATGATTTTTTGCTGAAGGAAGTTTATAAAAAGCCATCGCCACACCAAAAAGTAGTGTGGCGATAAGAGAAAATGGAAACCAGGATAATTGCATATGAAAATTTTCTTCCCCAAAAACTCTTTAACTTTTCATAAGTGGTGCCCCCGGCAGGAATCGAACCTGCATCACAAGCTCCGCAAGCTCGCATTCTATCCATTGAACTACGAGGGCCTAATTGTATTCTGACTGACGCCAGAACTTCGATGGGCGAGCAATGCTTTAATTAACATTACTTGTCCGCCGGAGCTCGAGCACAACGAGAGCGTAGGAGGAAACTACGAGGGCCTAAATGTACTCTCTGTTTATAAGGAATAAAAACTATAAACCTAATTTAAAAGCCTTTATATTAGGCTTGGGTCAGCATAAATTAAAATTTGATTTTTAGCAAGCCCCTATTGTAATTTTAACAAGCGGCTCAGGGCTTCCGAAGTGGGAATATCTTCACGGGTTAAATCCTCGATAATATATTTAGTAAGCAAGTCGCGCACCGTTACAGGGTTAGTTTGGTTAAGTAGTATGGTCACGCGCGGGTCAAGAGGATTTTTAGGAACTACATAAAGATTGGCTGTTTCGGGCGGGTGGTACGCAATCCAAAAACTGGTTAATTCAGACCAGCGCCAAAATTTTTTACCAACCACAACTCCTAAAGTGGTTATTTGGCATTCTAAACGGCGAGGTTGCCGGCGGCTTTCGTTAATAAAAATAACTGACCCAATTAAAAGAATAAGAGCAAAAAGAAAGTTACCAGTTAATACGGCCCAAGTTGCCAAGCCAACAATAATAAGTCCAGCTAATATCCACCAAGTTCTAGTACGCTTAACTTGTCTAAATTCCTTAAAAGACCAGCGCAAATTTGTTTTGCCGGTATTGGCTTGTGGCTCAAGGGTTAAATTAGTAGACATAAATGATAGTTATATTATACCGCTAGTTTTTAACTTAGACAATAAATTAACCACCCCATCTTAGGGGGCATTGCTCTAGTTGCTAGGGCAAGTTATAGTTAAAATATGCTTATTACATCATATCTACAACAACTCAAAAAACAATACCAAACCCAAACCACTGGCCGCAGAAAATTAGCCGAACTTTCCAGCCAAGCTCAGCATTTGGCCAAGCAGGCTATTTTTGCCGCCCAAAGGGATAATTTACCAGAGGCGGATAAATTGTTGGCTGAGGCCAATAGCTTGCTAACACAAGGTCAATTATTAACGCGCAAAGTGAAGGAGTTAGAATCGCTTGGCAGTTATCGTGCGGCTTTGGAGGAATATGTAGAGGCTGAACTTTTTACCAAATTTTTGCAAACAGGTAAATTGGACAAAGTAGGTAAATTTAATATTACCCCCGAAGTTTATTTGGGTGGTTTATCGGATATGGTTGGCGAGTTGGTGCGTTATGCCATTAAATTGGCTACAGCTGGTAAAATTAAAGAAGTGGATAAATTAGTGGAAGTAGGAACAATGGTGGTAGGTGAATTGGCGGCGATGAATTTAACAGGAATTTTGCGCACTAAATTTGATCAAGCCAAACAGCATTTAAGGCGCTTGGAAGACATTAGATATGATTTAAGTATTAGACGTCATGTCTAAATTAGTTGGTTTGGTAGTAATTGGTAAAGGCGAGGGACGTAAAATTGGTTATCCTACGGCTAATCTTAAATTATTAGATAATAGTTTTGAGCCACCAGCAGGGGTTTACGCCTGTTGGACACAATTGGAAAATAATAAAAAAGTGCCTGGTATTTTAATTTCTGGAGCTTGGTTAGAAACAAACGGTGATTTGAGTGAGGAAGTATATTTACTTGATTTTAGTAGTGATTTGTATGGTCAAAAACTTAGCGTTGAAGTAGTTGATAAAATTCGTGAGTTGGTTAAAATTACTAATCCTGTCGATTTAGTTAAACTTATTGAACGCGATATTAAAACAACACGTAAAATTTTAAAATTGTGATTTTAGTTTATACAAAATATAGCGCCACAAAAGGAGCTGCTAAGTCATTAAAAAACAACCCTAATTATCTCCGCCCGCCTTATAAAAATAATCTTTGATGGTTGTTTATTTTTGAGTAGCCAAATAATATACGTTCCATAAAAGCATGGCCACAGTCATTGGCCCAACTCCGCCAGGCACTGGCGTGATAAATATATTTTTTACATCAAGCCCACTAGTATCTACATCTCCTACAATACGATTTCCTAATTTAGTGGTGCCCACATCTATTACAATGGCGCCATTTTTTATATGTTCACTTTTGATGGTGTGAGGCCTGCCAATAGCCACAACAATAACATCTGCCCCAAGTAATACAGTTGGTTCTAATTGTGTTATAACCTCAACTTCCATTTTTAGTTGATTTAATAACTTTATTAAAGGAGCGGCAAATTCTTGGCTGTTAACTAATAAAACAGCCTTTTTCCCAGCCAGGTTTTGCTGAGCTAATTCAACAAGTTTAATAATTCCTTGGCTTACTCCCGGAGTAATAGATTTTTTATTTTCTAAAAAAGCCTGGAGATTTTGAGGATGAAAACCATCAGCGTCTTTTTTAAAATCCATAGTTTCAATTATAGTTTGCTCATTTAGTTGCGGTGGCAGAGGCAATTGAATTAGGATAGCATTAATATCTTTTCTGTTATTAAATTCGGTAATTTGATTTATAACAGAAGCTTCGTCTATATTTTTGGGAAATAATTTTTTATCCACTTTTATACCAACTTCAGCCGCCGCCTTTTCTTTTAAATCAACATAAAGCTGTGAAGCTGGATCACTGCCAACCAAAATCACCCCGAGCTTGGGGGTGAAGTTAAGTTCTTTAACTTTGTCAGCCAGTTCTTGACGTAGACTAGCGGCTAGTTCTTTACCCTTGAGAAACGTAATCATAAAAATCAATTGAGTTCTGGATATAGGGGATATTTATCTGTGAGCTCTTTAACTTTTTGTCTGGCTTGTGCCAATATTGTTTCATTTTGCGGATTAGAAAGTACGGCAGCAATAATTTCTCCTACTATTAACATATCTTCTTCTCTAAAACCGCGGCTGGTGAGTGCTGGTGTGCCTAAACGAATACCAGAAGGATCGAGTGGTGTGCGCGTGTCATAAGGAACTAAGTTTTTATTAACAGTGATGCCAACACTATCAAGCAACACTTGTGCCTGCTGGCCGGTTATATTTTGTGTTGTGAGGTCAATTAGTATTAAATGATTGTCGGTGCCAGAAGTTATTAAAGTAAAACCCTTTTTAACTAGAGTCTCTGCTAAAGTTTTGGCATTTTTTACAATTTGTTGTCCATAAGTTTTGAATTCAACTGTAGCTGCTTCTTTTAAGGCCACGGCAATGGCAGCAGTTTGGTGATTGTGCGGTCCACCTTGCAAGCCAGGTATAATGGCCGCGTCAATAAGTTCCGCTAGGTTGCGCTTGCTGGTCGGATGATAAATTTCATGCCAGCGGTCAATTACTTTTGGTACTAAAATCATAGCGCCTCTTGGTCCGCGCAGAGTTTTGTGGGTTGTGGTCATAACAACATCAGCGTAAGGCACTGGTGAGGGATGCACGCCAGCAATTATTAAACCGGAAATATGCGAAATGTCTGCCAAGAGATAAGCTTTTACTTCATCAGCTATTTTACGGAAGGCGGCAAAATCAATTGTTCGTGGATAAGCCGTGGCCCCGCAAATAATAAGTTTAGGTTTTTCTTTAAGAGCAATTTCTCTAATAGCTTCGTAGTTAAGCAAATGCGTTTTAGAATCAACACCATAACTCACCGCTTTATAATATTTACCAGAAAAGTTTAATTTGTAACCGTGCGTTAAATGTCCGCCTTGCGCTAGTTCCATACCGAGCACAGTGTCGCCAGGATTAAGTAGGGCAAAATATACTGCTTGATTAGCAGGTGAACCGGAATAGGGTTGTACATTAGCATGTTCCACACCAAAAAGTTTTTTAGCTCGTTCACGCGTTAAGTTTTCTATCTCATCTATAAACTCATTGCCACCATAGTAACGTTTACCGGGGTAACCCTCGGAGTATTTGTTAGTCAAAATTGAGCCCAGAGCTTCCATTACCGCGAGTGAAGTAAAATTTTCCGAAGGGATCATTTCTAAGCCATGGCGTTGGCGTTCAAGTTCATGCTTTATCCAAGCCTCTATTTCAGAATCTGTTTGAGAGAGATAGTTTAACATAGCGTCTTTTATATTAGCGATATTTTAAGCCTTTGTCCATTGGTTAGTAAGTTATCCACAATTTTTATTTGACATTATTTTAACCCTGTGTTAACGTGTTAATACATTAATACAAAAGGAAGTAATATATTATTTTATGAAACGTGCTAAGAAATGGGATAGACAAGAGGCCAACGAGCTATTTGAGGCTATTTTAAAGATTAAAACAACAGACGAGTGCCGTAAATTTTTTAGGGATCTTTGCACGCCAGAGGAAATAGTGGACATGGCTGATAGGCTTCAAGTGGCTAAAATGCTATCGCGAGACTTAGATTATCGTGATATTGCGGGACGTTTGGGAATGAGCACTACTACTGTAGCGCGTGTGGCCCATTGGTTAAGGCAGGGTATGGGAGGTTACCGTTTGGTATTAACCCGTTTAGGTTTTAAATAATTATTGTTTATTCTTAGTAGTTTAGATCTATAATGATATGTATCAATGTGTTAACACATTGATACAAGAAAAAAAGGTATAATTTAAGTAATTTTATGAATTTAATTTTAATTTCTAACGCAGTTTTAACTCATCATGCCATTAGCGCTCGCAGAGAGCGGTGAGTGGTGCTGTTTTAAATTTTGGTTGCTTTAGCAACCACCCCGATAGACATCGGGGTGAAAGCGAAGCTTTCAGTACCCCTAACCCCTCTCAACGCGAGAAGGGTTTTTGTTCTTTAACAATTCAAAACATATTAATAATATAAAAAAGAAAGGTGAAAGTAACCATGAACGCAATAGGAATGATGTTACCAATAGTTATTTTATTCGTCATCGTAGCAGCAGGAGTGTGGGTTGCAATGTTAAGGTTTCTTAGGTGGAGCTCAAAGGCGCCATCGTCAGATTTGATTCAGAAGAAGGAAGGTTTAGCAAAAGAGTTCGCTAAAAAAATGGCTGGCATGGAAAAACGAGCTGTGATATGCGTTGACTACGCGGGGTGGTACATGAATTGGGGTTCAAAAGAAAATCATTGTTGTAAGCCGATGTTTCGCATGAAAGTTTATTTAGGAAGTGACGGCGCTACAGGCAACGAAGCAATGTACTCAACCCCAGAAAGAGCAAAGGACAATGCAAGTAAATGTATAACCATAGCTATTTGTTCCACGTTGGATTGTGACCATATATATTTACTCTCAGTGTATCCTAGAGAGGGCGGCTACAGTTTTAGTGATGGTGGTGGTCACGGCTAGGTAAGAATATTAATAGCAGTGATAATTAGAAAAAATAAGGCGGCACCGAGCCTTGGACGTTGGTGCGAAATAAAAATAAAAAAAAAGAGAGTATATTATGAAAATAAAAACATTGAATCAGCTAAATAAAATCGTGGGTAAAGGAAACAGCGAATTTATTCAACAAATTACGAAAGACTTTAAGTCTGGTGACGAAATATATGCGTTTAAGTCTCTACAAGAGGTTGAAAAATGTGAGGAAGTAGCTGAGCTTTCCTTTGTAGAGCGTGAAGAAATAAAGACTCAGGTGTCCAATAGCATTGTTAATATCTCCCATATGCGACGTACACAACAGCAGAGACGAAGACTTTTTGAGGCTAATAACCCAGGAATGTTCCGCATTGGAACGCAACATTAATTAGGAACAGAGTAATTTAGCCCTACTGGTAAGACTAGTGGGGCTTTTTATTTTGAGTAAAAAAAGTTATAATAATATTACGTTATGTCATTAATTAATTTAATATGAAGCATTCAAAAATCGTCATTATAGCAGGTGTTATATCTGTTTTTGCTTTAGTTTTGCCTGTGCTTGCCTCCAACGCAGAAGATAATGTCAATTTGCCAACCGATAAGGTGATTAGCGGCAATTATTATACTGTTGGTCAAACTGTAGAGATTAACGGGCGAGTGGAGAGTGATTTGGTGGTGGCCGGAGGAAATGTTTTAGTGTCTGGTGAAGTTGGTGGCGATGTTTTGGCTTTGGGCGGTAATGTTCGTATTATAGGTCCAGTGAGTGGCAATGTTAGAATTTTGGGCGGTAATGTAGAAATAGCAGGACCAGTTGGGCATAATGTTATGATTGGCGCGGGTAAATTAATTATTTTGCCTTCCTCACAAATACAGGGGCATATAACAGCCGGGGCTGGTACTTTGGAAGTTAACGGGCTGGTGGAGGGTGATGTTTTAGTTGGAGCGAGTAATGTAAAAATAACCGGTAATGTGAAAGGCGCGGTTGATGTTTGGCTGGAGCATAATGGCATTTTGAATATATCAAAAACAGCCGTGCTAGAGAGTCAGCTGGTTTATCATGGCAATACGCAGGCACAAATTGAACAAGGCGCTAAATTAGCTCAAGCGCCAGTGTTTAAGGAGTGGAACAAGAATGCAGTTGAGCATGGTTGGTGGTGGGGTTGGTTGATATCGTTATTTGGTGCTTTGGTTCTTGGTATGGTGCTAATGAGTTTGTGGTCGCGTCAGATAATGGAGACGGGGCAGGAAATTTTAACTCACACTTGGCCAAGTTTGGGTTGGGGCGCAATCTGGGGAGTGGCTGTACCTATAATATGTATTATTTTATTATTTACACTTATTGGCATTCCTTTGGCTTTGGTTGTAGTGGGTTTATATTTTATTAGTTGTTTGGTAGCACAAGTAATAGCTGGCGCTGCCATAGGATTACTCTTAAAATCCAAAATTAAAGGAGTAATGGATAAATGGTCAAATTTAGTAATAGTGTTGATTGGTATTTTTATGTATCGTTTGTTAGCGGGTTTACCTTGGGTAGGAGGATTGGTGATTTTAGCAGGTACACTTTTGGCTTGGGGGGCAGTATTGCGCGTACAGCGAAAAAATTTAGTTATATTTAAATAAATTTGTGCCTTTTTCTGATAAAATTTTTAAAGCTTACGATGTACGTGGTATATACCCCACTGATTTAAATGAGGAGGCGGCGCAAGCGATTGGTTTAGCAGTGGCCAACTTAGCAAATGGTGGCAAGGTAGTTGTAGGGCGCGATATGCGGCTTTCTTCACCTAGTCTGCACCAGGCTTTGATTGATGGTATTTTGCAGGGTGGCGCCTCGGTTGATGATATTGAAATGGTATCAATTGATGCTATGTATTTTGCAGTGGGCAAGTTTAATTACGATGCTGGCGTAATGGTAACAGCTTCACATAATCCGTCGGAGTATAATGGCTTTAAAATAGTCACTAAGGGCGTGAAGTTTGTACGCGGATATGAAATTGAAGATCTAATTAAAAAAAATAAGAAAGCAGCTACTAAAGGCGCTTTTGGACAGAGAGATGTTTGGCCTGATTTTATAGAACATTTACTTTCCTTTGTGGATAAAAATAGTTTTAAACCTCTTAAAGTGGTAATAGATGCTGGCAATGGGATGGCCGGGTTGGTAATACCCCGTTTGTTTGGCGGTTTGCCCTTTCAGCTATCACCACTTTTTTTTGAATTAGACGGCTCTTTTCCTAATCACCCTTCTAATCCACTTATAGCTGGTGCGACTGATGCTTTAAGTGAAAAAGTTAAAGAGCAAAAAGCTGATTTAGGTATAATTTTCGATGGCGATACCGACAGGGTATTTTTGGTGGATGACGAGGGGAAATTTGTACCGGCGGATGTAACCTTGCTTCTATTAGCTAAGGAGTTTTTACAGCGCGAACCAGCGGCCGCAATTGTTTATAATTTAATTTGTTCTAAGGCTGTGCCGGAGTTTGTTAAAAAATGGGGTGGCCAGCCTGTGCGCACAGCAGTTGGTTATGTTAATGTGCGTCAGGGATTAATAGAAAACCAAGCAGTTATGGGTGGTGAGCTTTCCGCGCATTATTCATTTCGTGATAATTATTACGCCGATTCTGGTTTTATTGCCGCTTTACTTATATTGGAACTTTTATCGCGCGAAAATAAAAAACTTTCTGAGTTAGTGGCGGAATTTTCACCTTATGCCAAAGCCCCCGAATTCAATTTGGAAGTTAGAGATAAAGATAAAGTACTTGAGCTTATTAAAACAACTTATGCCGATGCCAAAATTGACGAGCTTGATGGCGTAACCGTAAGTTATAAAGATTGGTGGTGCAATGTGCGTCCTTCTAATACCGAACCTTTAATAAGAATTACAGTTGAGGCCAATACGCCGGAACTTTTGCAAAGCAAGCACGCAGAAGTCATAAAATTAATTCAAAAAAATAATTTATGATTGGTTTATTCGATTCAGGTATTGGCGGATTAACTGTTGTGCGCGAGGTTATTAAGCGATTGCCTCAGCACGCACTTATTTATTTTGGTGATACTGCCCGCACGCCTTATGGTAACAAAAGCGCTGAAGTAGTGGCTGAGTATGGTCTGCAGGCAGCCAAATTTTTAATAGATAAGGGCGCGAAAGTTTTAGTAGTGGCTTGCAATACAGTTTCTGCTGTTGGTATGGAGGCAATTAAAAAAGCTTATCCGAGCGTGCCAGTGTTTGATGTAGTTGCGCCGGCTATTAGCGCTGTAAATAGCCAGAATAAAGCACAGCACGTTGGGGTAATGGGCACTCGGGCCCTAGTGAACAGCGGTATTTATCAAAAACTTCTTAACGGCGGCGGTAAATTTAAAGTTACAGCTCACACCGCTCCTTTGTTGGTGCCATTAGTAGAAGAGGGTTGGCTGGATAAACCGGAAACTAAACGCATAGTTAAAAGTTATCTGGCGCCGTTTAAGCGAGCGCAAGTGGATACTTTGGTTTTAGCCTGTACGCACTACCCTTTGCTTAAAAAATTAATAACTGCCAAAGTCGGCAAGCGTATTAAGATAATTGATCCTGCTTGTGAAACAGCCCAAACAGTGGCCAATTGGCTGGTTAAACATCCAGAGATAGATAAAGAGCTTAAAAGAGGCGATAGTCATTTTTATGTTTCCGATCTCACGCCCAACTTTCAAACCATTGCGGAAAAATGGTTGGGTCGTAAAATTACCTTAGAAAAGGTACACTTAAATTAATATGGCAGAAATTATTTTTACAGAATTAGAAGGCTGGGAAGAAGGCTATCTGCAGGATAAACTTTCCGATCACAAACTCGTGCTTATGCGCCGGCCTTTGCAGGAGCAGGATTATGAAAGGCTTAGTCGCGCGCAAATTTTGGCGCCCTTTATTTATACGCCGGTAACAGTCGAAGTAATTCAAAAACTAACCGGTTTAGAGTTTGTGGCTACGCGTTCTACCGGTTTTGACCATATTGATTTAGCCGCTCTCGCCGCGCGGAATATAAAAGTATCCAACGTGCCTTTTTACGGCGAGAATACCGTGGCCGAGCATACTTGGTCCTTGATTTTGGCTTTATCGCGTAAAATTTTTCAATCTTATGAGCGAACGCAAAAAGGTAATTTTTCCACCGAAGGATTGCGTGGCTTTGATCTTAAAGGCAAAACTTTGGGCGTGGTCGGCGGCGGGCACATTGGCCAGCATGTAATTAAAATCGCCAAAGCTTTTGATATGGAAGTGTTGGTGTTCGACCCTAAGCCCAACGAGGAATTAGCCAGCTTGTTAGGATTTTCTTACGTTTCTTTGGATGCCCTACTGAAAGAGTCGGACGTGATAACTTTGCATGCGCCTTATAATGAAAAAACTCACCATTTAATAAATAGTGAGAATATTAAGCTTGTTAAAAAGGGCGCTATTTTGATAAATACAGCCCGTGGCGGTTTAATTGATACTATGGCCTTGGTGGCCGCGCTTAAAGATGGCACGCTCGCTGGTGCTGGACTCGATGTATTAGAAGAAGAACTTAATATTAAAGAAGAAAGCGAAGTTCTTTCGCCCGAGTTTCATAAAAAATGCGATCTTAAAACATTGCTCGCAAACCATGTGCTTTTACAATGCCCTAATGTGATAATCACCCCGCACAATGCTTTTAACAGTCAAGAAGCTTTGCAAAGAATTTTGGATACCACCATTGAAAATATCAAGGGGTTTTTGAGTGGCAAGATTGTGAATGAGGTAAAGAAAGTTTAGTGAGAATTATCTTTTGTAAATAATAAAAAGCTGTAGTTTGCTTGAGTTTAACTACAGCTTTTGCAGAGAATATTTTTTGGATTATTTTAGAGTAGTGGAACTTCAAGATAGTGCTTGGCATCAACACTAGAATAAACTTTTATGGGGACTTGAAGACCATCAGGATGTACACCAAAGAAAACAACATCATCGCCCCAGATATAACATCGTATCAGACCACTTTGGGTTTGGTAAATTTTATGAAATGAGATTGGTATTTTTACATTACAGATTTTGGCTAATTTAGTTTTAGGGTTCCAAAAGCCCAATCTCCAATGTTTTTGATATCGAGGGTTTTGTCGGTTATCCAACTCAAGTAATATCTGGCCCTCCCCCTTAAACTCTGCTTTAATTTGTTGCCATATGTTGGTGATTTTTGGGAGTGATGTATCGCCACTTAATCGAATAGATATTGATTCAATACCGGTAAATTCACCAATCTTCCATTTTTTCCAGTGCCATCCGTGAGTGAGTTTATTATGGAAAAATAATTTCATAATTGGATATAGAATCAAGTCAAGTACATCAAACCACCAGCGTTGCTTTGGTTGTGTTTCTATTACTTTTGTAAAACCAGTCATAAATAAACCGGTTACAAAAAAACAGCAAGGAATTACCCCAACAATAATTATAATTGTTATCACGATGAACCTCTTTTTAAGTTATTTTTATTATTAATTTTCTTATTTCGTTACCACTAATCTGGTAGAGAGTTAGTGTATCTTATGCCCGAAGGCAATACACCAGAAATCAAGCAAACGGTAGTTGATCAGTTATAACACCAATCTACTATCGTACTTAATTTCCTCTCCCCTCCCAGGTTAGTGGCAACGAACTTATCTACTATTCTTAAGTTGTTAAAGTACAATCAAACCCTAATAAACCAAGCACGAAAATAACATATTATCATAGCGCGTCTAGCTCAAATTGTCAATACTTTGTACTGGGTACATCTCCGACAAGTACCCCTGTTTTAAGGCAGCTTGGATAGGGGTTTGATACCTAAGGCTTTGGTGGGGTCTTTTAAAGTTATATTCAATAAGCCAATTGGTTAAATTTTGATTAAATACAGCTAGGTTAGGATGAAAGTTGCCTTGGTATAGAAACTCTTCCTTCAGGGTACGATTAAAGCGTTCACAAACAGCGTTGTCTTTAGGGGTCTTAACCCTGGTATAGTACTGGGTGAGGTGTAGTTGCTTAGAAGCTTCTATAAAGTGCTTAGCAAACTCACTGCCATTATCGTGGAGTACGTTTTCAATCTTGCCATCTAGGAGATAATATAAGCGCTTAAGGAAATCAGTAGCTGAGACAGAGGAATGATTAGTATACATTTTGGCATAGGCTATCTTGCCCTGCCAATCAATACCAGTGATGATATAGCGTTTGAGGTTAAATTGATAAAGTACAATAGTGTCTAAACAAATAAGAAAGCCTGGGTGTGGTTGTCTTAAAAGCTCTGTGATGTGCTTCTTTTTAAGCTACATTCAATATTCTAGTGCAACACCCACTGATTAAAAACTTGGAGTGGTGTTTTCCAGCCAAGCCGCTTTCTTGGTCTGGTGTTGAGTTTATATTCAATCTCTCTCAAGCGCTCTTCATTCACTGTAGCAAAGTCAGTTCCCTTCGGTAAGTACCAACGGATCAATCCGTTGGCATTTTCATTTATTCCCCGTTCCCAAGAATGGTACGGATGCGCAAAGAATATTTTTGTTTTGATCCTCTTCACAATGTCTTCGTGTCCGGCATTCTCATGGCCGTTATCAACCGTGATTGTCTGACGGAGCCTCATCGGAAAACGTTTCAGCCGTTGGATAACCGCCTGTGTCGTTTCAGCTGCCGTGGTGTTTTGAATCTTAGTGATAAGCATAAGCCCCGTAACTCGTTCGACCAGTGTATTTAAACCAGCCGAGCTCTGACGGGACACCATGGAGTCGCCTTCCCAGTGACCGCAGATGATTCTAGTGGTGACTTCTTGCGGTCGATAATCAATGAAAATACGGTTCTTTATTGGCCCTTTGACTGCTTTGAACAGCGCATATTTTAATTTGCGGATTTTGTGTTTGCGTTTCAAGTAAACTCGTAAGTCTTCTCCAAGACACCGTCCGTACCCGCCTCTCCGATACTGCGCGTAAATGAATTGATAGACTGCCTCAGGGCTGATTGAATATGCCAGATGCTCGATTGAGAGCGTGCCAGCGATTTGTTCGGGTGAGTAGTCATCTTTCAGTTTCCTAATCGCATATTCACGTATGAGAGGACACTTCAGTCGTTCCCTTTGGCCACGTGCTTGTATTCGTCTTCGTGTCCGCTCTTCAGCTAAGCGGGGGACGTAGCGTCTTCGCTCGCCTGCTGTATTCCGCTGAAGCTCTCGGGAGATAGTGGAGACATTTCGGCCAAGCAGTCGGGCGATATCCCGTAACGATCTCCTTTCCCACAACCCTGTTTGTATCTTTTCTCGTTCCTCAATGGTTAATTGTTGGTATTGTGTCATATGCTTGGATTTTACCAAGTGTTGCACTTACTTGTTGAACTCACCTAAGCCCTATTTGACGTTTATTGTGTTTTAGTGGTTTCCTCTGGGGATATAAATGATATAGTTTAATAACCTTTTGCACGTGCCAAGAAGAGATAGCCTCGCCATACTCGCTTTCATACATAGCTTTAAGTTTCATTTTGCCATATAAGAGATGCTCCTTTCGAAGTTTGATTATCCTATCTACTTGACTTTGATTTAAGGCTAAAGTGCGACGCTTAAGGGGAGCACAGGAATGGCTTTCCAAACTTCTTAAATTAGTCTCAGTAAATCTATTATGCCAATGGTGGAAGGTGTCTCTATGTATGCCAAAGTGCCTAGCAGTACGGGAGACGTTTTTAGCACCATGAGATTCATGATATATAAACCATTCCAAGCGAGTCTTGGCCTCTTGAGATAGGCTTAAGACTTTAGCTATCTGACGCCATCTTTCATGCTTAGAGAGCAAGATTTTAGGTTGAGGTATGAATGGGTGTTGGCTAGGTGTATACATAGGGGAATTATCCTTCCCCACCAGTATGCCTTATATTTTAAAAGTGTCGGAGATGTATCTCATCTTCTTCATACTTGTGGAACAATGAATAATATGTTTTGGCTAAGTTAAGGCATTATTTATTAGTCTAAGCTTAATGTTCCACAGGGTTTTACTGCTTATTAAGTAATACCTAACCTACAAAACACCATCCTGTGAAAAAGGTCCGGCCGGACATAAATCACAGGGTGGGAGATTTAAAAAACCAAGGCTTAAAGCCTTGGTTTTAGTATTGTAATTTGGTATTAACTTTAAACTAAACCCATTCTTTCTTTCACATCCTGTAAAGTTTTTTGGGCAATTAATCTGGCTTTGTCGCGGCCGCCTAGTAAGATTCTAGTTACCTCTTGCGGTTTGGCTGCTAGTTCAGCACGACGGGCCTGAATTGGTTCCAATACTTTGATAATTGTTTCGGCTAAAGCGGGTTTGAATTCAGCATACTTAAGTTCTCCAGCTTTATATTGCTCTTCAAAAGCGTCCTTGGTAGCTTTATCATCCGACAATACTTTAAAAAGTTCTAGTAAATTTTTTCCGCCGGAAACTCTGTTTTCAGCCAAGCCGCCTTCGTCTGTAACAGCCTTGGCAATTTTTTTACGGATTACTTCAGGCGGGTCATTTAAAGCCAAACAGTGATTAGGCCCTAAAGATTTTGACATTTTTTTAGCAGGCTCCAAGAGCGACATTACACGCGCGATAGTAGCTTCGTAAACTTTTGGTTCTTTAAAATATTCGCCAAAAGCGCTGTTGAATTTGCGCGCAATAACGCGCGTCAGTTCCACATGCTGGGTTTGATCTTCACCCACAGGCACCAAGTCAGGTTGATAAAGCAAAATATCCGCCGCCATTAAAACAGGGTAGTTTAATAATCCAGCATTAATAGAACCGCGTTGCTGTTCAGCTTTGTCTTTAAACTGCGTCATGCGTTCCAATTCCCCAAGCGGTGTAATGGTATTTAAAATCCAGGCTAGTTCAGTGTGTTCGGGCACGTGTGATTGTATAAACACCACGGATTTTTCAGGATCTATGCCTAAGGCTAAATAATCCAGTGCCAAATCCATTACTTTTTTAGGAAAATCTTTGGGATCATAAGGAATGGTAATAGCGTGATAATCCACAATAGCATAAAAACATTGATTATCGCGCTGTAAGTGCACCCAATTTTTAAGAGCGCCTAGGTAATTGCCCAAGTGAAGCTCGCCAGTCGGCTGGGCGGCAGAGAAAATAACTTTATTTTTAGGGAACATAATATAGTAAATTAATATCTAAATCCTAATATCTAAATTCTAAGTAATATATGAATATTTTTTTAAACTTGGATTAATAGGGGGAGAATCATAGGCCGACGTTCGATTTTTGTGAAAAGAAATTGGCCAATATCATTACGAATTTTATCTTTAATGTACATCTCATCAGTCAATTGCTGCTTATTTTGTCCTTTAAGGATTTGTTTAATTTTATGTCTAGTTTCTTCGATTAAGCGGTTATTTTTCATATAAACAAAGCCGCGGGAGATAATATCGGGACTGCCAACCAGGGCGCCAGTTTTGCCATCGATGGTGGCTACAATTACTAACATACCATCAGCTGATAAAATTTGTCGATCCCGTAGCACCACGTGTGAAATATCACCTACACCTAAACCATCTACAAACACATATTCAATTGGTATTTTTTGCTCGCTTATTTTAAAACCCTGGTGTGTCATTTCTCCTATACTACCATTATCCAAAATAGAAATATTTTGCGGGGGAAAGCCAATAGACATAGCTACCTTAGCACACTCTTTTAACAAATAATGATTAGCATAAACGGGCAAGAGATATTTTGGCTTTACTTGCCGCAGAAGTAATTTTATATCTTCAATTAAAGCATGACCGCCGCCGTGGACATCCATAATTTCTTTATGAATCACATTATCGCATTGGCGGTAAAGGGAATCTTTTAAGCGTTGAATAGAGCGTTCGTTACCCGGAATAACCGAAGAGGAAAAAATTACCGTATCATTTTTTTGCAGTTTAATAGAACGGTGCTCGCCATTAGCAATGCGCATTAGCACAGCTCTATCTTCACCTTGCGCGCCAGTGCACACTACCACCACTTTATTATCGGGATAATCGCGAATGCGTTTTATATCAATTAAAGTACTTGATTTAAATTTGGCATAACCGATTTTTTTGGCAATTTCCATATTTAATTTCATAGAGTAGCCATCGAGTGCTACTTTTTTACCCAATTGCTCTGCCACACTGACTATCCAACTCACTCTTTCCACCATTGAAGCAAAAGTGGCAATAATTATTCTGCCTTGAGTTTTTTCAAAAACTTGTTTAATGGTGCGGAAGATATCAAGTTCGGAAATTTGATGCCCTTCCTTGGTAGATCCCAAAGATTCCATCATTAAAATAGAGGGAATTGGTTTGGTATTCCAGCGTGCGAGATGAGAAAAATCAGTTGGTTTGCCGGTTACTGGATCAAGGTCGTAACGCCAGTCGCCAGGATGAATAATATTGGCTACTGGGGTTTGGATAATTACTCCAATAGCATCCATAATACTGTGCGTAACATCAAAAACATTTACTTTAATATTTCCAAAACGCAAATTTTCATTGGCGGATTTTATTTCGTATGATTTTAAATGTTGTTGCAAGTGCGATTCTTCCAGTCGGCGTTTTACCAAAGCCAAAGTCATTTTGCTGGCATAAACAGGCGGCCAACCCAGTTGGGGCAATATATGCGGTACCGCGCCAATATGATCTAAATGACCATGGCTCAAAATAACGCCTTTAATATTTCGTTCTTTGCCGCGCAAATATCTAATATCTGGAATAATGTAATCAATGCCTGGCATATCTTCTTCGGCAAATTGCATACCTATATCAAGAATTACAATATCTTGACCATATTCAAAAACAGTCATATTGCGCCCGACTTCTTCTTGTCCACCGAGCGGAATTATTTTAAGTTTTGGTTCATTAGATTCACTCGGCGCGGCTACGCGACCGACAGAGGAATGTTGCTTGGGACGCGAAGTACCATAGTTCGGTCTTGTTCCTTGACGGTTGGATTTAAAACGATTGTATCTTTCATTAACCATATCAAAATTTATTTTATAATTAGATAATTAATTAGTAATTTCATTAAAATTAATTGTTTGGTTGTATAGAATGTGATAATTGTAGCCATGAACCATTCGCTTGTGCTCAGATACATAGCATGAACTAGATGCTCATTTTTATCTAATTCATTCCTATTTCAAGTGACTCGCCATACATTAGAGCGAATGGGGTGATTAATTAATTTATTGTAGCAGTGAACTATTCACCTTGTTTAAGTTCACTGCACACACCACCTACCCTTTAATTAACAATCATAGTCATGGCCTGCCATGTACCCGAACGAACGAATGTTAACGAGAGAGTGAGTGGTGCATGGTGCCGAAGGAGGGATTTGAACCCTCATGGGCTTACGCCCATACGCTCCTGAAGCGTACGCGTATACCAGTTCCGCCACTTCGGCTTAGGATATATTATTGTCTAGTGGTATTGCGATACCAATCTTCTAAATTATTAAAACGGTCTGCAGGTTCGCCAATAATATTGTTAGGTATATTTTGTATGTCTTTATCTAAAGTGTAATTATAATTGGTACTGTAGAGAAAAGTCGCTGGGCTTTCAGCACTTAGAATTTCTTGGAAACGCATGTATTTTTCTAAACGTATTTTGTTATCAGCAGTTTGCCGTGCTTCAGTGAGCAATCCATCGGTTTCACGATTTTGGAAATTGGCCAAATTAAGACCCGGAGCGTTGCTTTGTGAAGAGTGCCAAAAAGGGTAAGGGTCAGGATCAAGCCCCATTATTTCTTTGGCTAAAAGAGCTTGATAATTTCGTGTTTTAATTATATCAGAATAAAGCGAAGACGGTTCTACTAAATTAAGGTTAATTTTCACGCCCACCTCAGACAATTGTTGTTTTAAACCTTCCGCCATAGTTATGAACTCAGTTTGATTAGCCAAAGTCAAGGTAAATTCTAGTATTTGTCCATTTTTAGTATAAAATTCAGCTTTATCAGCACGTACAAAACCAGCACTGGTAAATAATTCTTTAGCTTTAGCTAAATTAAAGGAAATAGTATATTTGGCAGTTTGTGTTTTTTCCTCTCCCCAAGTAAATGGTCCGCGGGCTGGTATAGTTTGGTTTGGTAAATCTTTTTTTACTAAAAGTGAGCGATTTACAGCATAACTTAATCCTTGGCGAATAGATTTATTTTCAAAAAGTTCATTGGTTTGAGAATTATAGAAAATCGCTGTGTATTGAGGCAAGAGTAAAGAAAGAGTGTTAAATTTACGTGAGCTTGTACCGTTTTGTATAGTAATACCACCTACGCCATCAACAGCTTCTTGGTGTAAAGCCTCCAGCACGCTTGGGGTATCGTCGTAAAAACGCAGAGTTATTTTAGTTAAGTGTGGAGCTTTAGTATGAGTAAAAGGATTAGCTTCTAAAATATAACTTTTTAGATTTTCTTGTTGATCGTAATTTAAGCTTTTAAAACGATAAGGCCCACTGCCTATTGGTTTTAGGCTTGTTTCTGTGTCTAACCACTGTGCCGTTGGAATACTTTGCCAAATATGAGCAGGTATTAACCCTAAAGTGAGTGTTTGCGGAAAGTAATAGTAAGGTTCTTTTAGAGTAAAAATTATTTTAAGATTCCCTTCAGTGGTTATTTTGATATCACGTAAACTGCGCGACCAAGTGCTATTTTGATTTATATCGCGTAAGCTTTGAAAAGTAAAAATTACATCAAGAGCAGTTAAAGGTTCGCCGTCGGACCAACGTAAGTCGGGGCGTAGGATTATGGTGTAAGTTTTTAAATCGGAACTTGCTTCCCAGGTCTCAGCTAGATCGCCAATTAAATTTCCATTTGAATCATGGCTTAAAAGTCCACGATGTGTAAGGCGAGCCAGATCCAATTCGGCTGTACTATTAGCAAGTAAGGGGTTGGCTGTGCTTGGTGTGCCGATTATTCCCTCTGTATATTCATCACCAGTTTTTGGCTGTAAAGTGGTATGGTTATTAAACCATCGTAGTGCTAAGAAAGATCCGCTTATTAAACAAAGAATTAATAAACTTAGGGTTATTCTTTTTTCTTGATTAGAAAAAATGCGGTTAATTAAAGTAAACTGTCGCCAAGTTGGCAGCGGTTTAGCACTAACCAGATTTAAAGCGTGATTAACATTGGTTTCGTCGTGGCCGTAGAAAAGTTGCCATAATTTATGGGTTAACCTTGCCACAATACGACGGAACACGGTGGTGATTTGTGATATAGTACTGATACGCTATATAACTACTGAAGCAGTAGATTCCCCATCGCCAATCCCAAGAATAGGATGACGAGAATAATAGTGCCTATATATAAACCTTTTTCTAATCCTCGTTTAGTGCGGTAAACATTACTTTCGCCGCCAAAAATACCACCTAAGCCTGCCCCACGTTGTTGCAATAAAATAGCCAGGATAAGCAAAAGAGCTACTACTAATTCTGCAATTTGGACGTAACGGTTCATTTGAGTCAAAATAAAAAAGCCTTTGGCTTAAATAAGTTCGATAACATCATAACATAGCGTTATTACTTTGTCAACTATAATATAATAATCCTAATAATTTTTTAAGAGTATGGATATTTTGGCTGATTTAAATAAAAAGCAGATCGAGGCTGTTACCACTACCACAGGACCTGTTTTAGTATTGGCTGGGGCTGGTAGTGGTAAAACACGTACTCTAATACATCGTTTGGCGTATCTTTTGACTGCTAAGAATATATTAGCTCCCTCTGTTTTAGCAGTTACTTTTACCAATAAGGCGGCTAAAGAAATGCACGAACGGGTTGGTGCCTTACTGGGGCGACCATCGACTAGTTTTCCATTGGTTGGAACCTTTCATTCTGTCAGTTGCAGATTTTTGAGACGTGAAGCTAAATTGATTGATTACCCTTCTCATTTTTCTATTTATGACGAAGACGATCAATTAAGTTTAATCAAAAATATTATTAAAGATTTGGGTTTGAATGTTAAACAAATACAACCTAGAGCGGTTTTGGGCGCCATTTCGCGTGCTAAGTCTGACTTAATCACTCCTACTCAATATGAAACAGATAAGGCAGTAGATTATTTTACAAAGTTAGTCGCTCAAGTTTATAGTCGTTATCAGCCAGCTTTGCGTGCTAATCGTGCTTTTGATTTTGACGATCTTATTAATCAGATGGTTTGGTTGTGGCAAGCACACCCCGAGGTGTTAAAACGCTACCAAAATCAGTTTAATTACTTATTAGTTGATGAATACCAAGATGTGAACCGCGCCCAATATGTTTGGACAAAGCTTTTAGCAGGCGAGAGTCGTAATCTTTGTGTGGTAGGCGATGATTGGCAGTCAATTTATTCCTGGCGCGGGGCGGACTTTGGAAATATTTTACGTTTTGCTGATGATTATCCGGAAGCGCGTGTTATCAAACTAGAGCAGAATTATCGTTCCACTAAAATTATTATTTCCGCCTCTAACGCTATTATGGAACGAGCGGAGTTAAAGGCTGACAAAACTTTATGGACGGAAAATCCTAAAGGTGAATCTATTTCCATATTAGAAGTAGAAGATGAAGTGGCTGAGGCAAATTTTGTAGTAAGCGAGGTTATAAAGTTGGCTCAAGGTAAATCTAATGAAGCAGAGTTAATTTATGAGCCAATAGAAGAAACCGGTTTATTGCCCCAAATTACGCCCATAGCTCGTTATTATGGGGTTGATGATGATCTACATCAATTTGCGGTGCTTTATCGCACTAATGCCCAAAGCAGAGCTCTAGAAGAAGCTTGTCTTAAAGCTGGGTTACCGTATCAATTGATTGGTGGTGTGCGTTTTTATGAGCGGCGTGAAATTAAAGATATTTTGGCTTATTTGAGGCTACTTATTAACCCGTTTGATAGTATAAGTTTCAGACGAGTATGTTTAAATTTAACGCACGGTTTAGGTTTGACCAGCGTGGAATTGGTTTTGCAGGAAGCACAAACACGTCAGGTTAATTTTTTGGAAGAAGCTTTATTAAAAAATGTTAATATTTCATCGGCCCGTCGTGAAATTTTTAAAAAATTAGCTTTTTTATATAAAGAGTTAGATAAATTACTGCCTAAACTTTCAGTGACGAAATTGATTGATGAAGTTTTAAAAAAGAGCGGCTTAGAGGAAGATTTACTCGATGGTACAACCGAGGGTGAGATTAGACTTAGTAATATTCAAGAACTTAAAACAGTAGCTGAGGAACGCGCACCAGGAAAAGGCCGCGAAGCGTTGGAGCAGTTTTTAACAGAAGTTTCGCTTTGGCAAGATCAGGATAGTTTGAATAAAAGAAAAAACGGCATTACTTTAATGACTCTACATTCGGCCAAGGGAACAGAATTTAAAACTGTATTTTTGGTTGGCATGGAAGAGGGCTTAACGCCGCACGCTTCAAGTTTAGATGATCCACGCGAACTGGAAGAAGAGCGTAGGCTTTGTTATGTGGGGCTTACGCGCGCCAAAGAAAAAGTTTATTGTTTATACGCCTCGAGCAGACGTTTGTTTGGTACAGTATATCCAGGTATACCATCGCGTTTTTTGGGTGAACTACCAGAGGCCTTAGTGCAGACAACAATAATTAATCCGTTTTAAAATAAAAATGCCCTCGTTAAAAATTGAGGGCATTTTGCAAAAAATTGTAGTTACACGCCAGATTCGGCCATACGATGGCCCAGATCATTATCATCATCTTTCAAATTATCAATTGCTAGACCCCTTTTCGTTTTTATACTTTTCGAGATGATGATTCCCCCGATTCCTCCAAAGCCAATAAAGGCAAGTAACCATATAATTTTTTTCAATTTTTATCTCCTTTTGTTAGTTGTTTTTGTTTGTTAATTATTTGAGTTTTGGTTTTGATATTTCAACATACACTAATTTAGATAGATTAGTCAAGCCTATTTTTAATTAAGGTGTTTTTTAACATATTGGGCGCGTTTTTGGCCAACTACGGCTGATACCTTATCTAACGGCGCTTGACGCAAGTTATTTAAAGAGCCAAAAGTAGCTTTTAATTTACGTTTTAGCACAGGTCCAACTCCGGGCAATTCATCCCAACCGGATTTAATATTAATTTTTCTATGTCGTGAACGATAAAAGGTAATGCCAAAACGGTGAGCTTCATCGCGCAGTTCTTGCAATAAAAGTAAGGCCGATGAATTAGCTGGCAGTTTAAGAGGAGTTGATTTGTTTGGTATATAAAGTAATTCTTCTTGTTTAGCCAGGGCCACCAAGGGTAAATTTGTATTAAATTTAATTAACTCTTTTTTGGCCACTGTTAGTTGCCCTGCTCCGCCATCTAACATTACTAAATCAGGTAAAGGCCAATCTTTATTTTTGTTAAAACGGCGATTTATAATTTGCGCCAGCATAGCAACGTCATTTGGTGTTTTTAAACCTTGTATTTTAAATTTGCGGTATTGTTTAGAATCAGCTAGACCATTTGTTAGCACTACCATTGAGCCAACCGCCTCTTGGCCTTGGATATTAGAAATGTCATAACCCTCAATGCGTTGGGGTAGCCTTGGCAGTGATAGTATTTTTTGCAGTTCTTTTAATCCATTTTTAGCTCTAACTTCGCGCCTTTCCCAACTGGCTGCACTTTGGTCTAAGTGAATAGCAGCTGCTTTTTGTGCCATCTTTATAAGTGAGCGTTTTTTACCTCGCTCCGGCATTATAATTTTTATACCTAAGATTTTTTTTTCAATAAATTGAGTAGGCAAGTAGACGAGTTTAGGTCGCTCGACAGCCTGAGGGTAATATTGCTCCAAAAAATCATTCAAAATTTCCTGCTCACTAAGGCCTGGCGTGCAATCCAAAAGAAATTTTTCTATATCCAAAAGTATCCCACGTCGTACTGGCAAGCGGGCTGTGGCCGCATTGCTGTTTGTATGTGCCACTCCCCAAATATCATAACTTTCTGGTTGTGGGCTTATGATATTTTGTTTAATGGTTATTTTTTGTAAGGCTTTTATTTGATCGCGCAACTTACTCGCTTTTTCAAAGAGTTGTCGCTGGCTGGATTCGCTCATCTTTTTTTGTAAAGAAATTATTAATTCCTGAGCGTGGCCGCGTAATATACTTTCAAAAGTTTTAAGATTTTGTTGATAATTAGAACGGCTATGAGTTGTTATTCTATGTCCTAAACATTGCCCTAATTTACTGGCAAAGCAGGGTTTAGTAGGAGGATTAGTACAAGTTTTAAGCCCTAAGACTTTTTTAAGTATTTGGAAAGAGTTTCTCACCGTACTGGCTGTTGGATATGGTCCGAAATATTTTACACCATCCACAGTTGGTTTTCGCTCTAAAGTGACACGAGGATATTTTTCGCGATAATCAATGGCAAAATAAAGCCAACTCTTATCATCCTTCAAAACTATGTTGTAGGGAGGGTGGTATTGTTTAATCAAGTTGCCCTCAAACAACAAAGCTTCAGTTTCATTTTTTACAATTGTGGTGCTTAGGTGATGTATTTTTTCCACCATTATTTTTTTGGCCGGACTTAAGTTAGCGCCAGTTTGAAAATACGATCGTATACGTGAACGTAGATTTTTAGCTTTGCCCACATAAAGCAAATCACCCTGTTTATTAAAAAATTGATAAATTCCTGGGTTGGGTGTTAATTGCTTTAGTTGGTTAGCTAATATTCGGTCCATATTTTTAGTATACCTTAGCTATTGACAATATACATATTTTGCTTTACATTGTAGGATAATTCATAAAAGATAATTAAAACAAAAAAATAATATAAGGAACCTTAAAATGGCAGACGAAACAGATTCATTGGATCTTTCTACTGAAATGGGTCAAATTTCATTGGCAAGTAGAATATTAAAAAGGAAATATAATACTGATGGTGTGATTAGACCAGGAGAACCCAAACCAGAGACATTAAAATTATTTTCACACATCGCAGTAAACGATTCCGAAATACCTTTCTTTTTTGATATTCAAAAACAAGTGGCCTTACACCACGATGATCCAAATAAGAATAAACAATAGGAAAAACAAAGCGTTTGCATGGGGAGATTTTTGTTAAATCTCCCTTTTTTATTTACCCCTTGACCTCTCTTGACACGAGTAGTATAATTACTTCTACTTTGCGTATCTATGCCAAAATTTAACTCAAAAGTCAAAAAAGTAAAAGCAGTACAGCCAAAAATTCGTAATGGCAAGTCTTTTGGTAGTAGCAGTCTCACTAGTGGTGTGGTTAAAAACGGAAGCAATGGGCATGGTAATTTACACCCAGCGGAAAATATTGTTATCCGCGGCGCCAGAGTGCACAATTTAAAAAATATTTCACTGAATATTCCGCGCAATAAATTAGTGGTGATAACCGGGCTTTCTGGTTCGGGTAAATCATCATTGGCTTTTGATACTATTTATGCCGAAGGTCAGCGCCGTTATATTGAATCACTTTCTTCTTACGCTAGGCAGTTTTTGGGAGTAATGGATAAGCCAGATGTGGACCAAATAGAAGGTTTAAGCCCGGCTATTTCCATTGACCAAAGATCAACTTCGCACAATCCTCGTTCCACAGTCGGCACAGTAACAGAAATTTATGATTATTTAAGATTATTTTTTGCGCGTATTGGCAAGCCGCATTGTCCCTCTTGTGGCCGCGAGGTTTCCAAACAAACAGTGGATCAAATTGTGGGGCGTTTAGGCGAGCTTACATTAGGAATTGGTATAGAACTTTTGGCGCCAGTAATACGTGACCAAAAAGGTGAACATAGGCACATTATTACCGAGCTTAAAAAAGCCGGCTACGTGCGTGTGCGTTTTGATGGCAATTTGATGTCCATGGACGAGGCCGAGGATTTGCGCGTAGACAAACAACGCCGCCACACTATTGAGGTAGTGGTTGATAGAGTGAATATTTCCCGAGATCCAGATGATATTACCCGCTTAACAGATTCGTTAGAAACCGCGCTTGATTTAGGTGACGGTATTATTAAAGTTAGACGGCAAGATACAGGTGAGGAATTTTTATTTAGCGCACATTTTTCTTGTCCTCATTGTAATGTAGATTTACCCAATATTGAACCGCGCAGTTTTTCGTTTAATTCACCACATGGTGCTTGCTCGTCTTGTACAGGGCTTGGCACCAAACTCGAGGTAGATCCTGATTTAGTAATTCCCAATAAGCGTCTTTCACTCGCTGAGGGCGCTATTAGACCATGGTCCCGTACTTCAGCTAATCAAACTTGGTATTTTAGAATTATGGAAGCGGTGGCGCGGGAGAATGGTTTTTCCTTAAACATGCCGGTGAATAAGTTAACCCGTGAACAGCTTAAAATAGTATTTTATGGCACTGGCGCCAAAACTTATAATGTAAATGCGGCCGAAGGCCAAATGGGCAAGGTGCGCGAGTTTTATACTACTTTTGAAGGTGTAATTCCTAACCTAGAGCGCCGTTATAAGGAAACAGAATCCGATTATATGCGCAGTGAAATTGAGCGTTATATGCGCGTATGGGCTTGCCCCACTTGTCAGGGTAAAAGGCTAAAACCGGAGATATTAGCAGTAACAATTTTAGATAAAAATATAGCTGAAGTTACAACTTTATCGGTTATCAAAGCTAGAGAATTTTTTATAGGTATAGAAAGCAAACTTTCTGAACGGGAACTTAAAATTGCTAAGCAAATAATAAAAGAAATTCGCGAGCGTCTTATGTTTTTATCGGATGTGGGGCTTGATTATTTATCACTTGATCGCACTGCTGCCACACTTTCCGGCGGTGAGGCGCAACGTATTAGGTTAGCTACTCAAATTGGCTCGAGCTTAGTTGGCGTGATTTATATTTTAGATGAACCTTCTATTGGTTTGCATCAGCGTGATAATGATAAATTAATAACCACCTTGAAACGATTGAGAGATTTAGGTAATACAGTAATAGTGGTGGAGCATGATTATGAAACTATGATGGCGGCTGATCAGTTAATTGATATTGGGCCTGGTGCTGGCAAGCATGGTGGTGAAGTGGTGGCGCAAGGCACGCCACAGGAAGTGGCGCAAATCAAAGAGTCACTTACTGGTCAATATCTTTCCGGTAAATCTACTATTCCAATCCCTGTTAAACTACACTCTGGTAATGGTAAAAAAATTATCATTCAAGGTGCTCAGGAATTTAATCTTAAAAATATTAATATTGAGATACCGCTTGGAAAATTAGTGTGTATTACCGGCGTTTCTGGTTCTGGTAAATCAACTTTAATGACCGAAATTCTAGCTAAAGCCTTGGGCCAGCATTTTTACAATTCCAAAGAATTGCCCGGCAAACATAAAACTATTAAAGGTTTGGAACATATTGATAAAGTGATTGATATTGATCAAAGTCCAATTGGACGCACGCCACGTTCTAATCCGGCTACTTATACTGGAGTATTTACACCAATACGTGATTTATTTTCGCAATTACCCGAAGCTAAAATTCGTGGTTACGACCCAGGGCGCTTTTCCTTTAATGTAAAAGGCGGTCGTTGTGAGGCTTGTGAGGGAGATGGTTTGGTGCGCATTGAAATGCACTTTTTACCAGATGTTTATGTAGAATGCGAAGAGTGTCATGGCAAGCGCTATAATCAGCAAGCTTTGGATATTCACTATAAAGGTAAAAATATTTCTGATGTTTTAGAGATGACAGCTGAAGAGGCCATGAATTTTTTTGAAAATGTGCCAATTATTCATGATAAATTAAAAGTGCTTTGTGATGTTGGTTTGGGCTATATTCATTTGGGGCAAAGTGCTACCACGCTTTCTGGTGGCGAGGCTCAACGCATTAAGTTGGCCACTGAGCTTTCACGCCGCTCTACTGGTCGTACGCTTTATATTCTTGACGAACCAACCACTGGTTTGCATTTTGAAGATGTTAAGTGTTTGCTGAGGGTGCTTAACGAATTGGTTGAGCGTGGTAATACTATATTGGTAATTGAACATAATTTGGATGTTATTAAATGTGCTGATTGGATAATTGATTTAGGCCCTGAGGGTGGTGAAGCAGGAGGCTATTTAGTGGCCGAGGGTACACCTAAGGAAATTGTTAAGGCTAAGCAGAGTTATACGGGGCAATGGTTGAAAAAAGTTCTATAAGACATGTTTAAAGAGAAGTTTTAAAACTTCTCTTTTTGTTTCTTGCGAATCTAATTAAATAAAGGGATAATACATTTATGTGGTTATCCAGATTTAAGATAAAAGAATATTTGTTTTATTTATTAATATTTATCCTCCCTTGGCAAACAAGGTGGATTATTAGAGATATCCCAGTTAATGGAGAGGTTTGGGAATATGGAAGAATTTCATTATACGGCTGGGACATATTATTAATAGTTTTATTAGTAATAAGTTGGCCGTTGATGTGGCAGGAAGCTAAAAATTTCAAAATCCAAAGCTCAAATACCAAACCAAACTCAAAATCTGAAAGTTTAAATTTTTTGACATTTGGATTTTGGAATTTGGATTTTCGCGTGATTTATCTTTTACTTTTACTTTATACCCTTGTTTCAATTTTTTGGTCAACAGATAAATTGTTGGCAATGGTTTGGAGTGCGAGATTGTTGGAAGGTGGTATACTATGGCTTTTAATAAAAACTATTAAGCCAAAATTAAATTTAATATTTTTAAGTTTAGCCTTTGCTGGCACAATTCAGGCTTTGTGGGGCATTAGTCAATTTTTAACACAATCAACTTTTGCCAATAAGTGGTTGGGAGTGGCAATTCACCCCTTAACACAACCCGGCACGTCTGTAGTATTAACATCAGCTGGTAGGTGGCTCAGGGCTTATGCTGGGCAGGTGCATCCTAATGTGTTGGGGGGATTGCTAGTTATAACTTGTTTAGTTACGGTGTGGCTATATTTAGAAAATGTAAAAATAAAAAATCAAAATGCAAAATGGTTGTTAGTAATTTATGTAGTTCAACTTGCGGGGTTGTTTTTTACTTTTTCTCGTGGTGCTTGGCTGGCTTTATTTATTACCTTAGGATTATGGTGGTGGAAAGATAAACACGACGTCATTGCGAGCCCCGAGTTTGTCGAGGAGCGTGGCAATCCGAATAGATTGCTTCGTTGCTTCGCTCCTCGCAATGACAGTTTGAGTGTGATGGTAATTACTGCCTTGGTTTTTATTATTTTAGGTGTCTTATATTGGCAACCAACCGTAGGCAGATTTATGGGTGGTTCAAAATTAGAACAGCAATCCATTGATGAGCGTGTGGGGAGCATTGGTGAAAGTCGGAGCTTACTTAGAGAATCTTGGTGGCACGGTGTTGGTATGGGCAATTACACGGTTGCTTTAATTAGCTTTGAGCCTGGGTATAGAGCTTATCGTTATCAACCGGTTCATAATATTTTTCTTCTCATATTAACGGAATTTGGTATTATAGGCCTAATATTTTTTATTTGGCTTTTGTGGCTTAAACTAAAAACATATATAATTCGTAATTTGATATTTATTATTCCGATTACTATTACTTCACTTTTTGATCACTATTGGTGGACCATAGCATCTATGTTTATGTTGCTGTGGTTGATTTTATTTTTAAATGATAAAAAAGCATATGATTGAAGGAGAGACTAATTTAAAAGAAAATATATATAACCAAAATGTAGAAGTAGAAAAAGAAATCACTGATCTCAGGCAAAAGTTTAAATTTAAATTAGAAGAATTTTATCTCCTCCACCAAGCAGAGATAGATAATTATTGCCGATCGTTACCGGAAAATTCTTTATCAATTATCCGTAAATTAGATTTATTTGCACCAGATCAAGTTAATGAGATAAATGTTTTATTAGAGGAGGCTTTTTGTTTTCTTTCCCATGAAGATTATGGCGTTAAGCAGGCCCAAAAAAATTGTACTAAGGTAAAAGGACTAATAGATGATTTGCAGGCTGTATTGGAGCAGGCGATTCATAATAAGATACCCAATTAACAACCGTTTGCTAAATTATTAAGTTAATATTGTTAAAGATTTTAAACCATTGATAATAAGGGTGGTGTTTTGATGTTGATTTTTATTAATAAATTACACATTTCTGTTGACAGATTACTCAATTTTTGTTAAGGTAGTTTTAATTTAAAATAAATTTAAGATAAAATTGAATTTTAACAAATTAATAAATTTGGGTTACACAAACAAAGATTTGTTTTTCTTTGTTTTAAGGGTTTGTTGATTTGGCTCAATTATCTGGATTATTAAATAACCACATTCATATTAAAATTACACAAATAAAAAAGAGGATCAAAAATGAAGACATCAAGGATGTTGTGGCAATTTGCAGTTTTGGCATTTTTTGCCAGTTGTTTTGTTTTGCTTGGTTCAAAAGGTTTTGAACAAGTACAAGTAAGTGAAGATGTTGCAGATTCATCAGCGCAGTTTTCTTTGTTTGGGATTTTCACTGATCCCAGTTATAACAAAACAGAAATTATTGCACTTCTATCTATTTTAGTTGTTGCTCTAATTGGTTTGTTGTACGCATATATGCTTTCTCGGCAAGTGCATGCAGCCGACAATGGTACAGTTAAAATGCAAAAAGTGGCTGAGGCCATTCGGCAAGGAGCCAATAGTTACCTAAAAATACAAGCGCGCAAGATATGGCCCCTGATAGCCATAATTACAGTATTGTTATTTATATCAAACACAACAACTGAACCGGCTTTACGTTGGGGGCGCTCGTTCGCTTTTATTATGGGGGCAAGCTTCAGCTGGTTAGTTGGCTATTATGGTATGCGACTTGCTACCATAGGTAATTTACGTGTGGCTACCGCCGCTCGTAAAAGTTATGGCCAAGCAATGCAGTTAGGTTACAGAACCGGAACTGTTACCGGTATGCTGACTGATAGTCTCGGCCTTCTTGGTGGGACCATTATATTTCTTTTTTTGGAGGAATGGCGTATGAAGCACTTTTAGGATTTGGTTTTGGTGGAACTCTGCTGGCATTGTTTATGCGCGTAGGTGGCGGAATTTATACCAAAGCCGCTGATGTTGGTGCGGATTTGGTTGGTAAAATTGAACAAGGTATTCCCGAGGATGATCCACGTAATGCTGCAACTATTGCTGATAATGTCGGTGATAATGTGGGTGATTGTGCTGGCATGGCTGCTGATATTTTTGAATCATATGAAGTGACAATTGTCGCTGCTATGATTCTTGGTATGGCTGGACTCGGGCATATCGCTGTGATATTTCCGCTCCTTGTGCGCGGTATTGGCGTGTTCGGTTCTATTATTAGTACCTACACTGTACGTGCTAATGACAATAAGGGTTCAAGTTCGGCGTTGGCTAGTGTCCATCGAGGATTTTGGGTAGGATCAGCTATAAGTGTTGTTGGTTTTTTGACACTGGGATTTTTTTATCTCAGATTTGATGCAAGCTATATTGCTAACTATCCTGGAGTCGCTGCCGCTTTTCCTGGTGGTGATTCCACAGCCCTAAGTTGGTTTTTTAACTGGGGAATTCCGGGATTGGATATGCGCCCAGCTATCGCCTGTTTAATTGGAGTGATATTGGCAATTGTTCTTAATAAAGTAACAAGTTACTTTACCCATGTTTCATATGAGCCAACCAAAAGTTTGGCGCGCTCTTGTCAGACCGGACATGCCACAAATATTATTCAGGGCTTTGCGGTAGGATATGAAAGTACAGTTGCTGCCATTATTGTAATTGCCGGAGCGATTTATCTTTCCGTACTAGTTTACGCTGGAACGTCGCCGATGTTTGTGGCGTATGGAATTGCTATGGCAGGAATCGGAATGCTTACGCTTACAGGTAACACTATTTCTATGGACGTCTTCGGCCCAATTTGTGACAATGCCAATGGCATTGGCGAAATGGGTTATGATGAAGCAGAAATGGAAAAGGTTGAGCCTGGAAGTTACAAACGCGCCCGACAAATTTTATCCGATCTTGATGCGGTTGGTAATACCACCAAAGCCGAAACCAAAGGTATTGCTATTGGCTCAGCAGTAATTGCAGCGGTTTCGTTGTTTGCTTCATTTATTGCTGTAATTGCAGTTGGTAGTGAGGATAAAATAAATACTATGAGCTTGGTTCAATATTTTGACCAAGCGGGCAAAATGACATTAGCAGATCCAGTTGTGTTTATTGGGTTACTAATAGGGGGTGCTGTGCCATTTTTGTTTAGCTCTATGCTAATTCGTGCTGTTGGCAGAGCCGCAGGATATATTGTAAAAGAGTGCCGTTTACAATTTCGTGACAAAGAAATTATTAACGGCACAAAAAGTCCAGACTATGCCAAGGTGGTAGGTATTTGTACTACCACAGCACAAAAAGAATTAGTGGGCCCTGGCCTTTTAGCCATAAGCTCACCAATTTTAGTCGGATTTTTACTTGGACCATATGCACTAGGAGGATTCCTTGCGGGCACGATTCTAGTTGGTCAACTATTGGCTGTTTTTATGGCTAATGCTGGTGGCGCGTGGGACAATGCTAAAAAAATAATTGAAGCAGGAGCCTATGGTGGCAAAGGGTCAGATGCGCATAAGGCGGCGATTACTGGTGATACGGTTGGGGATCCATTAAAGGATACTGCTGGACCGGCTTTAAACCCATTGATTAAGGTGATGAATATGGTTTCATTGCTTTCATTGGGAGTTGTATTAAAGTACAACTTGTTCTCACCTAGTATTTCAGATGGATCTACACTAATTGGCTTGGCAGTTGTTATTATTGCCTTGTTACTGATTGGTTTTGCCATCAGAAGAAGCAAAAAAGAAGATGAACAAAGCGAATATTGTTCGTAAATATAATTAACACATGTTACTCGTGCTGAATGGTTTTTATAAAAAATCATTCAGCATTTTTATTTGCCTGAAAGAATGTAACTCTTATTAAGAATGTTTATTTATTATGGTGTTTAAGTTCAAATTATTATCTAGTTTTTAGGGCGCGGCGAACTACCACCTTGACAACCTTTAAAACCTTGCTAAAATGCTATTAGCACTCTATACTATAGAGTGCTAATTTACACTTTAATTATTAATTATTTAAACTTATGAAACTCAAGTTAAAACCGTTAGGCGACCACTTAGTGGTTAAGGTTTCCAAGGAGGATAAAATTACCAAATCCGGTATTGTTCTACCCGATACAATAGATAAAGAAAAACAGGAGGTAGGTGAGGTTATAGCAGTTGGTCCAGGAAAAACTTTGGACAATGGACAAAAAGATGAAATGACAGTTAAGCCAGGTGACAAAATTTTGTTTAAAAAATATGCGTTAGATGAGTTTAAATTAGAAGAGGAAGAGTTTGGTACTCTTCAACTCTCTGACGTTATAGCAATTATTGAATAATTAACCTTTATATTATATGGCAAAACAACTTCTTTTTAATGAAAAAGCCAGAGCGGCTTTAAAACGCGGTGTGGATAAATTGGCCGACGCAGTTAAAGTTTCTTTAGGTCCCAGGGGGCGCAATGTTATTTTGGACAAAGGTTTTGGTTCACCTACCGTAACTAATGACGGTGTAACTATTGCTAAAGAAATTGAGCTGGAAGATAAATTTGAAAATGTTGGAGCCCAACTTTTACAGGAGGTGGCCTCTAAAACCAATGATGTAGCTGGCGATGGTACCACTACCGCTACAGTTTTGGCGCAAGCTTTAATTCACGAGGGTTTTAAAAATTTGGCTGCGGGCGCTAATCCCATGGCCTTGCGTCATGGCATTGAAAAAGGCGTAATAGCTTTAGTTGAAGCGCTAAAGAAACAATCCAAACCAGTAGTTAGCAAAGAGGAAATTTCTCAAGTTGCCTCCATTTCTGCTAATGATGAAGAGGTGGGCAAGGTTATTGCCGAAGCTATGGAAAAAGTTGGTAAAGACGGTGTAATTACAGTTGAGGAATCACAAGGCCTTACCATTGAAAAAGAAATTGTGGAAGGTATGCAAATTGATAAGGGTTACGTTTCACCTTATATGGTTACCAATCCCGAACGCATGGAAGCTGTTTATGAAGATCCGTACATTTTAGTAACTGATAAAAAAATTGCCGCAGTACACGATATTTTGCCACTCTTGGAAAAAATGGCACAAAGCGGCAAAAAAGATTTGGTAATTGTAGCGGAAGATATAGAGGGCGAAGCGTTGGCTACGTTTGTGGTTAATAATATTCGTAAAACCTTTAATACTTTGGCAATAAAAGCTCCTGGTTTTGGTGATAGACGAAAAGAAATGTTGCAAGATATTGCTATTCTAACAGGCGCCACAGTGGTTTCTGAAGATTTTGGTCTTAAATTCGACGCCGTTGGCTTGGAAGTTTTGGGTGGCGCACGTAAAGTAATTGCTACTAAAGAAAATACCACTTTTATAAATGGTAAGGGTGAGGAAAAGAATATTAAAGAAAGAATCGCTCATATTAGAAAAGAGATTGAACGTTCTGAATCTGACTTTGACAAAGAAAAACTGCAAGAACGTTTGGCTAAACTCGCGGGTGGTGTGGCAGTTATTAAAGTTGGTGCCGCTACTGAAACTGAGATGAAAGAGCGCAAGTATAAAGTAGAAGATGCTTTACATGCTACCAAAGCCGCGGTGGAGGAAGGCGTGGTAGTTGGTGGTGGAGTAGCTTTAATTCGTGCGGCTAAGGCTTTGGAAAAATTAGAAATTGCTGTTGATGAAAAGGTAGGTGTGCAGATTTTGTTAAAGGCAGTGGAAGAGCCTCTTAAACAAATTGCTGAAAATGCTGGTAAGGATGGAGCAGTGGTGGTAGACGAAGTTAAGCGTCACGAGGGTGCTTATGGCTATAATGGTGCGATTGATAAATTTGAAGATTTAATTAAAGCTGGTGTAGTAGATCCAACTAAAGTTTGTCGTTCCGCCCTACAAAACGCTGCTTCTATCGCAGTTATGTTTCTTACCACTGAGGCCGTAGTAACAGACATTCCAGAAAAGAAAGACGATAAAATGCCAACTATGCCTGGAGGTATGGAATACTAAGTTAGTCCATGCTATTTAATTAGTAGTTTATAGTGCAAACCATCCCGCCTAGTCGGGATGGTTTTTGTTAGCTTAATAAGCTATACTTTTAATAGAATATGAAAGGGAAAAATTCAGAATTAGGAGTTTTTGGCAAACCGGTACGTTTTTATGTTGAGACAGCGGGCGGGCCATGGTTTTATTTAACTTTAATTATTGTCTTAATTTATCTTGTTAGTTTTTGGCTAGAGCAGTTAACTTTTAGTATAGTCATTCCTTTTATTTTGGTGGCGCAGGTTTTAGCCGCTGTAATCGTAGCTTATTTAGTTGGTGTAAGGGGGTTGCACTATTGGCCGCAAGTTGTATTAGTGTGCGGCTTAGTAGGCTTGGCAGCAGGAATTGTATCGGCAATTTTTTCTTTAATAAGATGGTGGTATCCGTGGTTAATTTTTAATTTGATTACGGAACCAGTGTGGAGCGGCGCGCTGGCAGCTTTGGTTGGTTTGTTAACTTTAGGTTTTTTTCGTTTGCCGCAGTTTACGCGTCAGTGGCGATCATCTTTTAATAATTAATTTTAATATTAACTAATCAATTTTATGCCAGAAGATAAATCCTCTATTACCCAAGACGACAAAGTATTTGCCGCACTATCGTATATGTGGATATTATGTTTAGTGCCGCTTTTAATAAAACGCGATCGTGAGTTTGTACAATATCATGCCCGCCAAGGCCTGGTGCTTTTTATAGCGGAGTTGATTTTAAGCGTAATTGGTATGATACCGGTTTTGGGCTGGTTAGTAGGTTTTTTTGGTTGGATAGCGGCAACTATTTTGTCGGTGCTTGGTATAGTAGCCGCGTTGGTGGGGCGTTATTGGGAAATGCCTTTCTTAGGTTCTTATGCTAAAAAAATAAACTTGTAAATAATTATTTTTTCTTTTTTAATTTATGCTTAATCGTCGTACACAATTTGTTCTACCGTTTTCTAACATTACTATTAAAGATGTGCCGTTGGTAGGTGGCAAAAACGCTTCTTTAGGTGAAATGTATCAGACTTTAGTGGCTAAAGGAGTTCGCGTGCCTAATGGTTTTGCCGTGACAGCTTATGCTTATCGGTATTTATTAAAAGCGGCGGGAATTGAAAAAGAAATTAGACGTTTATTGCGTGGGCTTGATACTAATAATTTAAAAGATTTGGCTCGCCGCGGAGATTTAGTACGCCGTACTATTTTGGCCACTAAATTTCCAGCGCCTTTAGCACGTGCTATTATTCAAAATTATCGTGCCTTGTCAAAAACTTTTGGCGTAAAGATGGTGGATGTGGCCGTGCGTTCTTCTGCTACAGCCGAAGATTTGCCCGACGCTTCTTTTGCCGGCCAGCAGGAGTCATATTTGAATATTAAGGGCGAAGCTGAAATATTAGAGGCGTGTAAGAAATGTTTTTCTTCTCTTTTTACTGATCGCGCTATTTCTTATCGCGTTGATAAAAAGTTTGATCATTTTAAAATCGGACTTTCTATTGCTGTACAAAAAATGGTCCGTTCCGATAAAGCTAGTTCTGGCGTAATGTTTACACTTGATACTGAATCTGGTTTTCGTGACGTGGTACTTATTAACGGGTCGTGGGGTTTGGGTGAATATGTTGTAAAAGGCATGGTAAATCCGGATGAATATTATGTTTTTAAGCCCACTCTAAAAGCTGGGTATCAATCTGTTATTAGCCAAAAATTGGGATCAAAAAAGCGTAAATTAATTTATGCTGGCTCTGATCATAAACCAACCAAAGATATGCCAGTGCCACCCGACCAGCAGAAAAAATTTACACTTAAAACCAAAGAGGTTTTAGAGCTTGCTCGTTGGGGAGTACAAATCGAAGATCATTATAAAAGGCCAATGGATATTGAGTGGGCCAAAGACGGCTTAACAAACCATTTGTATATTGTGCAGGCTAGGCCAGAAACAGTGCAGGCCTTAAAATCTAAGCAGTTTTTGGAAAGCTATCATCTTAAAAAAACAGGTAAGGTATTGGTGCGTGGCACGGCGGTGGGGTCAAAAATTGGCCAAGGGCCAGTGAATGCTATTTTTTCAGTAAAAGAGATCAGTAAGTTTAAGCCCGGCAGTGTATTGGTGACGGAAATGACTGATCCCGACTGGGAGCCGGTTATGAAGCAAGCTTCTGCCATTGTAACTAATTCAGGCGGCCGTACTTGCCATGCCGCTATTGTTTCGCGCGAACTTGGCATTCCTTGCATAGTAGGCACCGTTAACGGCACTAGAGTTTTGAAAAATGGTCGCAAGGTTACGGTTTCTTGTGCTGAAGGTGAAGAGGGTAAAATTTACGACGGCATTATTCCTTTTGAAGTTATTAAAACTAGTCTCAAAAAATTCCGTCGTCCGAAAGTTAAAATTATGATGAACGTGGGCGAGCCCGACCAAGCTTTCACTTTATCTTTTACACCCAACGACGGCGTGGGCTTGGCGCGTGAAGAATTTATTATTAATAATTCTATTAAGATTCACCCTTTGGCCTTGATTCATTTTGATAAACTGCAAGATAAAAAAGCCAAAACCAAAATTACTGAATTAATAGGAGGGTATAGTAATAAACCACAATTTTTTATAGATAAGTTGGCCTACGGGATTGCTATGATTGGAGCGGCTTTTTATCCCAAAGATGTTATTGTGCGTCTTTCTGATTTCAAAACCAATGAATATGCCAATCTTATTGGTGGTCGGGAATTTGAGCCTAAAGAGGATAACCCAATGATTGGTTGGCGTGGCGCTTCGCGTTATTATGATCCTAAATACGAAGCCGCTTTTCGCTTGGAATGTAAGGCCTTTAAAAAAGTGCGCGAGCAGTTTGGCCTAACTAACGTGAAAATTATGGTGCCTTTTTGCCGTACCGTGGAAGAAGGGCAAAAAGTATTAAGCATTATGGCGAGCGAAGGATTAAAGCGCGGCAAAAACGGTTTGGAGGTTTATGTGATGTGTGAAATTCCAGCTAATGTTATTTTGGCTGAAGAATTTGCTAAGATTTTTGACGGTTTCTCTATTGGTTCAAATGACCTTACCCAATTAACACTCGGTATTGATAGGGATTCAGGTATTCTTAAAATTGCCGGCATTGGCAACGAGAAAAATGAAGCGGTAAAGACATTAATCAGGCAGGTTATTCAAAAAGCCAGAGTCGCTAAGAGAAAAATCGGCATTTGCGGCCAGGCGCCTTCGGACTTTCCTGATTTTGCGGAGTTTTTAGTGAAAGAAGGAATTAACTCTATTTCTTTGAATCCGGATACAGTGCTGGCCACCACACTTAGACTGGCGCACATGCACCCTAAAAAGGGAAAGTAGTTTAAAGCTTGGTTAAGATAAAACGGCGTCCCTTGACGCCGTTTTTGATTTGTGGTAGTCTATCTTGAAATTAAACAAAAATAACAGATATTTATCACATTAAAAAAGGAAAAAAAATTGCACAAAGACAAAATATTAAATACTAGGCAAAGTATGCGTGAGGCAGCTGTGATCAGTTATATTATGACAATATTAAGAGGTCATCAGCCGCAGATATTTGAATGTATTCATACAGGTAATTATTATCTTCTTTTACCTGAAAATATGTTACAAAAATCTAAAGTTGCAGCTCGTTTTTTTGGTAAGAAGGGAGTAAAAGTCAAATTAGTAGTTAAACACAATAAAAAATATACAAAAATTTGTTGTGTAAAGCTTTTGCAACTTGAAGGTGTTGTTAAAGAAATTTGTGACAAGAAATAAAAAATGTTAACAAAAAGGCCCATGAATAGTATGGGCCTTTTACTTTTTCTTGACGTTTTCCTGGGGTAGTGATAGGGTATTTTTATAATCAAAAAATTAAAATAATCAATCAAAATAAAAGGTGAACCTTGAAAAATATTAATCTAGTTATTCACTCGCCACCCTAGTTAATAGTATTGGCTTATTAATAAATTCACAAACAACACAAACAAAAAATTAAGGAGTTTATTATGGGAAAATCTGATCGTTCAAATGCGTTTGATATACCGAGCATAAATCAGCAGCTTCAAGGAACTTTAAGAACCAAAGCCACGCTCGTGTATCCTGATGGAAGTAGACTGCTAGTCAAAGCTCCAAAAGATTTGCTTCCAGGATTGGCGGTTACCAGTCAGGAAAAACATTGTAAAATTGAGAAACACAAAGTTTCGGTTGCATTACACAATGATGTGTTTCACATCAAAAGCACGGGCGATTTCGCACTCTTAAAATTTGTTACGATGGCTCAATCTGTCAGTAATAAGTCACAATTATCAAACCTACTCGGGTTGTAGTGTTTAGCAGGTGAGTATTTTTAGTTTTAGTCCTCGGTGTAACATTATCCGAGGACTTTATTTTTGGCTGGTATTATGGTAACGTAAAAGTCGCTTTAGTATATATACATTTAGTGTATTAATGGGGATTTCTACCACTAGCGGAGAGATCACATACCGCCGCCTTGGGCGGGGCAGGATGTTCTAGTGCGTCCCGCCGCTGGCGGGATGTACCGTAAATTTATGTCATTTGTTGTATATATTTTATATAGCAAGAGTTTAAATAGATATTATGTAGGATCTACAAACAATTTAATTAGTCGTTTAAACCAACACAATAAGGGTAAGAGTATATCAACAAAAAGTGGATTGCCTTGGAATTTAGTGTATAGTGAGGAGTATAATACTCGCACTGATGCTATAAGAAGAGAAAAACAAATAAAAACTTATCATGGCGGACAAGCTTTTAAAAAATTATTAAAGATTTCTACCACTAGCGGAGAGATCGCATAGTGGTCTAGTGCGCTTGCTTGGAGAGCAAGTGTACCGCAAGGTACCGAGGGTTCGAATCCCTCTCTCTCCGCCAGTGGTAGAAGTTGATTTAGCGCGTCCCGCCTTTGGCGGGATGTACCGCAAGGTACCGAGGGGTAGTTTACCCCGCCCAGCGGCGGGGAATCCCTCTCTCCGCCACGACATTTCGTTATCGAGTATGACCAAATGTTTCAAGTTACTGCGCTAGTAGAATGCCATAGCATTTTATCCTGACCCTCGGCTTTAATGCTATAATATAAGCAGTTAATACACTTACTACACAACTATGTCAGAAGGTTTTGGATTTAAAGAAAAATTGATGCACCTAGGTTCAGAGTTCCCGCTTGTCGACCGGGATCTGCAGAAACGTGCCGAGTGGATAATTAATGAAACTGGTATAGAAAATTTTTTAAAGCAAAACGGTAAGTACCTAGACATTGGGACAGGCAAGGGGCACATAATTCAACGAGTACTAGAAGATATGACTGAACAAGGCACTCCATTACAGATATATACCAGTATAGATATAGCCGATAAACCCCTACGCAAGGTCCAACAACGAGAAAAGAAACGCCAAGAAGGGTTAGAAAATGCAGTCGACACTAAAAATCCTATAAACTTCGTATGGGCAGAGGCAGATGCACTTCCTTTTAAAAACGGTAGTCTCGATGGAGTGAGTTTTATTTTTGCTCTCCATCACATGCCAAAAGATACTCTCAGTAAAGTACTCCAAGAAGCTAATCGTGTAACCAAAGAAGATGGCATGGTCTTTATTGTAGAGGATCTGGTTGATAACGAGGAGCAAAGAAAAATTACTAAGGAAATGGACAGAAAGTTAAATTGGGAAAGTAAAGACGAGGACCATAGTTATAATAGCGATCAGGGTTGGCGGGATTATTTTGCCGCCGAGGGGTTAGAAGTAATGGACAAAAAATTTTTCGATTCCGAATCCGGGGTAAAACACGGATTTTACGCGTTGAACAAAAAGAAACCAGAATTAGAATCTGTATAGCTGGCTACTACCATCCTTGTTGACACTTTATTATTGACCAATGTGTTTAAATTAAAGCTCCGAGTTGACTCTTAAAAAACTTTTCAATACACCGTAATCTTGGGGTACCTAACCCGAGTACTCCGCCACAGATAGATTGATAAGACTAGTAGCAACATTTTATGCCTAATGAAGTAGAACAAATTAAGTCGCGGTTGGATATTGTTGATGTGGTGGGCGAATATGTGCGTTTAAAACAATCAGGGCAAAACTGGAAAGGGAATTGCCCTTTTCATCATGAAAAAACACCCTCTTTTATGGCGCACCGCGAAAAGCAAATTTGGCATTGCTTTGGTTGTGGTGAAGGCGGTGATATTTTTTCTTTTATCCAAAAAATTGAGAATATAGATTTTCCCGAAGCTTTGGAAATTTTGGCGCGCAAAGCGCAGGTACCGCTGGCGCCGCGTGGAGCCAAGGCGGGTGAATCTGATAGGCGCCTCAAACTATTTCAGGCCGCGGAATTGGCTAACGCTTTTTATCAAGATCAGCTTAAAAATTCTCCGTTGGCGGCTAAGGTGCGTGACTATTTAAAAACCAGACAAATAACCACCGACAGTATGGCTACTTTTGGTTTGGGTTATTCATTATTAGAATGGGATAAATTATTGGTTTATTTACGCGGCAAGAGTTTTTCAATGGATGAAATTATAGCAGCCGGCCTGGCGCTTAAAAGCGATCGTGGCCCGGGCGCTTATGACAGATTCCGCGACCGTTTAATGTTTCCTATTAACGATACCCAAGGTCGTGTAGTTGGTTTTGGCGGCCGTACGCTTAACGCCGAGGCTAAAGAAGCAAAATATATAAACTCGCCCCAAGGCCCAATTTATAATAAAAGTTTAATACTTTATAACTTGGATAAAGCTAAAAATTTTATTAAGGAGCAGGGTTATGCTGTGTTAGTAGAGGGGTATATGGATGTTATAGGTTCGTGGCAGGCAGATGTTAAGAATGTAGTGGCAACTTCCGGCACCGCGCTTACTCCCGAACAAGTAATATTATTAAAACGCTATACTAATGAGATTCGTTTTATATTTGATGATGATGTAGCTGGCAAAAATGCTGCTGATAAGGGTACTGATTTTATGTCAGAGGTGATTCGTCGAGTTGAAAGTTTGACTGGGGAGAAAATGATAGTTAAACGCGTTACTTTACCGTTTGGTAAAGACCCAGACGAGTGTGCAAAAAAGGATCCTAATGCATTAAGGAAAGCAATTGATGAAGCATTATTGATCGGTGATTATATTTTGCAGGAAGTTAAGATAAAATTTAATTTAAAGACACTTGAGGGCAAAAAACAAGCCAGAGATCATTTTTTGAATTTTATCAGCCATTTTCCAGATCCATTAGATAAAGATCATTATATAAAACTTTTTTCAAAAGAGTGTGATTATGACGAACGTTCGTTACGCGAAGAGTTAGCTAATGTCAAAACAAAGCCAATATCTGAGAGGGTAATTGGTATGTTTCCATCACAATTGGTGAAGCAACCTATAGGTGACAGGCACCAGCTTTTATCAGACAGGTTTGTATCTCTAATATTGCGTTATGCTGAAGACCTAGCTGGTTATTTAGATAAAATTAAACCAGAAATGGTTGTTGAAGGTTCAGCTAGAGAACTTTACAGACGCATGGTAATTTATTATAATGATAGTCAAAGTCTTGGTTTTGAAGAGTTAAAAGCCGAACTAATAGCCGAGACTGAATTAAGCAATTTGCTTGATAAACTATTTTTGCAAGCGGAGCGTGATTTTAGCGATTTTGGAACAACCGAAGCGCATTCTGAAGCATCTAAATTATTACATCAACTTAAGCACCATTACTTAACTATGGAATTAAAACGGTTAAGTGTGGCTATTGGTGAAGCCGAAAAGGCTGGTAAGAATAATGAATTGCAGGAGCTTCTTGGTCGGTTTACGGAAGTAAGCCGAGAGTTGACTAGTTTACAAATATAACTAAGTTATGCCTAAAAAAATTATTAAACGTAAAAAAAAGATTAGCTCTGCTAAACCCGCCAAGCGCAAGCATTCCGCCAAAAAGCCGGCTAAGCTTAAGGTAAAAAAATCAGTTGCTAAAGCACATGCGCGAGGCAAGCATAAAGCTAAAGCTTTACCGCCCTCGCCGGTTTTGGCTGAAGTAAAAAAACTCATTCAAAAAGGCAGAACCCGTGGTTTTATTACCGAAGATGAAGTGTTGGGTGTTTTTGCAGAACTAGAGGAATATTCCGAGATTTATGATGAATTTTTAGATGAGTTAGACAAACAAGGAGTGCAGGTTTTGGAAACCGAAGGCGGAATTTTGGATATAAGAGAGAAAAAAGAAGAAGTTTTTGAGCGCATGGGTTTATCAGTGGAGAAAAAACCTTATGATCTTTCGGAAATTTCTACTGATTCTATACAAATGTATTTGCGCGAGATTGGTAAGGTGCCTTTGTTAACAGCGGAAGATGAGGTGTCTTTGGCTAAGCGGAAAGAAAAAGGAGATGTTGAGGCCAAACGTCGTTTAATTGAGGCTAACTTGCGCTTGGTAGTTTCTATTGCTAAAAAGTTTACCGGCAAATCATTATCACTTTTAGATTTAATTCAAGAGGGCAATATTGGCATGTTCCGGGCGGTGGAAAAGTTTGATTATCGCAAAGGTTATAAATTTTCTACCTACGCCACTTGGTGGATCAGGCAGGCTATTACACGCGCTTTGGCCGACCAATCGCGTACCATTCGTATTCCAGTGCATATGGTGGAAACCATAAACCGTTTTCAACAAGTGGAACGCCAGCTTATTCAAGATTTGGGTCGCGAGCCGTTGCCCGAAGAAATAGCAGCCGAAATGGGCGAGACGGTGGAAAAAATTCATCACATTATAAAAATTTCACAAGAAACAATTAGTTTGGAAACTTCGGTAGGTGAGGACGACGAAGATTCAACTTTGGGTGACTTTATAGAAGATATAAAAACCGTTTCACCTGACCGCGTGGCGGCTATGCAGTTGTTGCGTGATCATGTGAAAGGAATTGTGCAGGAGCTTACTCCGCGCGAGCAGAAAATTTTAGAAATGCGTTTTGGTTTGCATGACGGCGTTTCGCATACTCTGGAAGAAGTCGGGCAGGAATTTGGTGTAACCCGTGAGCGTATTAGGCAAATTGAGGCCAAAGCTTTGGAGCGCATTAAGGTGCATATTGGTATGAGAAAATTACAAGATTATTAATTAATTTTTTAAATATTTATTTTAATTAAGTGTTATGCAAAGAGAAGAATTATTAAAAGACCCAATTGAACATATTGATTTTAAAAAAATTGATTCCAAGTATTTAATGGAAGCAATGGGGAAAATGTCTTTTTCCTCACGTGATTTGGCGCGGGCGGCCGATATTTATGTAAAAATGTTAAAAGAAAAAGAAGGTACAGTGTTTTTATCGCTCGCTGGCAGTACTAGCGCGGCAGGTTGTATGCAAGTTTACGTTGATTTGGTGCGCCATCATATGATTGACGCGGTAATTGCTACCGGCGCCTCGATTGTGGATATGGATTTTTTTGAAGCTTTGGGTTTTAAACACTATCGCGGTACCCCGTTTGTGGATGATAACCAACTTCGCGATCTGCATGTGGACAGAATTTATGATACTTTTATTGATGAAGATCAACTAAAAGAGTGTGATACAATAATTGCTAAATTGGCCGACAAATTGGAGCCGCGGCCATATTCCTCACGTGAGTTTATTCGCGAGATGGGTAAGTTTTTAAAAGAGGGCGGCGCTAAAAAACAAGAGTCGTTAGTGCAGGTGGCTTACGAAGAAGGCATGCCTATTTTTTGTCCAGCTTTTTCTGATTCTAGTGCTGGTTTTGGTTTGGTGTATCACCAATACCATAATCCTGAGAAACATTTATCCATTGATTCGGTAAAAGATTTTTTGGAATTAACCAAAATCAAAATGTCCGCGCCTACCTCAGGACTTTTGATGGTGGGTGGAGGTGTGCCTAAGAATTTTATTCAGGATACAGTGGTAGCGGCTGAAGTTTTGGGCAAAGACGTTCCTATGCACAAATACGCTGTGCAAATTACAGTGGCTGACGTGCGCGATGGAGCCTGTTCCAGTTCCACTCTTAAGGAGGCCAGCTCTTGGGGTAAGGTAGAGACTAATTATGAACAAATGGTTTATGCCGAGGCCACTTTGGTACTTCCTTTAATAGCCGCACACGCGTACCATAGCGGCGCGTGGAAGGAGCGTAAGGCTCAACGCTGGGCTGACTTTTTGGACAAAGCTTAGGGGCTTGTCATAAAGGAAAAGATAGTTTAGTATACTAAGGCGTTTCAAGGTGAAGCGCCTTTTGTAAAAAGTACATTAATATTCCGGGGCCCGCCTCGACTCGCGGAGTTCGTCGACGCGAGGCAGGTAGCTCAGTTACATAATATTATGCCGCACGTTTATATTATTATTAGTACCAAATATCATAAGACATATGTGGGTAGTACGGTTGACATAAAGCGGAGATTGTATGAGCATAATTATAGTGGAAAATCAGTTTATACTAAGAGATATCGTCCTTGGATTATTATCTATCAAGAGGAATATAATAATCTAATGGAGGCTCGTAAAAGGGAGAAATATTTAAAGAGTGCTGCTGGCAGAAGGTTTATTAAAAAATATAAATTGATTCCGTATATTCCGGGGTAGCTCAGTGGTAGAGCAGGTGACTGTTAATCACTTGGTCGTGGGTTCGAGTCCCACCCCCGGAGCCAATCAGTCTTTTTTATAACCGCAGAAGGTTTTAAGTAATCCCCAGTAATTTGGGGATTTTTTATTTTACTATTTTTGAAAATTATCTGATTTAATTTCAAAAGTTCGTCAATGTGATGTCTGGTCAGTATAAAGAGAGCCATATTGTGAGGTTCTTTTTAGTATTATTTTTATAAAAATCATGTTATAATATTAATGTGATTATAAGAAAGAAAAAAATTATTTTCTTTTGTATTTCTTTTGTAGCCATTCTTTTTATTGGTTGGATTGTTTTTGAGTTGACATTGCCAGATGTAAAGGGTAAGGAAAATCTTGTTAAAAGAATTTATTTTCAAATTACTGGCATTTTACCAATCAAACCAGCCATTAGATTGGCTGTTCCTTTTCATAGACAAGAACATACACTTTCTTGCGAAATAGCTTCTTTATTAATGGCATTAAAATATAGAGGAGTAGATGTTACTGAAAACCAATTAATTCAACAGTTGCCAATTTCTGATTCCGGCCATCGTAATCAAGATAATATTTGGGGCGATCCAAATCTTGGTTTTGTCGGCAATATCAATGGCATAATGCCGAATACTGGTTATGGCGTTTATGAACAACCACTTTATGATCTTGCTTTAAAATATAGAGATGCCAAAATTATTAATAATGCTACGATTAATGATTTAATCCATGAATTAATAAATGGTAATCCAGTTGTGGTTTGGGGAGTAAGTGGTAGAGGAGAAGGTATTTCTTGGAAAACTTCTGAGGGAAAAGTTATTAATGCTAAAATGGATGAACACGCGCGAACTCTAATTGGCTATACTGGTATTTCAGATAATCCAAAATTAATAATTCTTTTAGATCCAGTCTATGGTGAAATAAGATTTAGCGCTGAAAAATTCTTGACTAATTGGACGGTACTTGATAATAGGGCGTTGGTTATTTATTAAAAAGAGTGCATTGTGTGAGTATTATAAAATTCTAGATTTTTTTGGTAAAATTTAATTATGGAAAAACGACAAAAAAAGATAACTATCGTTATTGGGATAGAGCTCTTTATCGCTCTATTTTTTTTCATAGGCGCAGACTGGGCAAGAGAGAGTGCTCATCGGTTCTTTTATAGCTACTTTGCCGATATTGCCGTGCCGTTTGGTTATTATTTTCTTCTTATCCTGATTGAAGACAGTTTCTCGTTTTTACGGCTGTGGCACAATAAAGCACTCGCTGTATTTTTGCTTGTATCAACATCCGAGATACTACAGTATTTCGGTATTTATGCTCTTGCACGTGTTTTTGATCCTATTGATTTCGTGTTGTATGCAAGCGGGGTACTCCTGGCGGCTTAGGAGATATAAAAGTGATTTCAAAGTACTATCCCGCGCTACATACAACCAATAGGCTCTAATGTCGTCTACGACGCGGAGCGAGTAGGAGCCCCATCCCCAGGGATATTTAAAACACCTAATTTTATTGGGTGTTTTTTGTATACCCCAATGTAGAGTTAGAAATAGAGTATCTTGATGAGGGTGGTTTTTGATTATAGTAAGGGGTATAATTAATTTAGATAATTATTAAATAAAAAATATATGGAATTAAGAAAATATCTTTTTACCTCATCATTTATCACAGTTATAGCAATAGTCTTTGTTTTATTAATAGCTGCCGGTTGTGCCACTTTTTTACAAAAGCAAATAAGTCTTATAAGTTTAGACAATACTGGTTCAAAAGTTATGGTGGCTAATCCAGCATCGCAGAATTGTATAAACAAAGGTGGAAGGCTTGAAATTAGAAAAAACAAAATAGGGGAATATGGAGTCTGCTTGTTTGAAGATAATCGACAGTGTGAAGAATGGACGTTTTTCCGTGGCCAGTGTCCAGAGGGTGGTTTAAAAATAACCGGTTACGATAATGATGCGGAAATTTATTGCGCGATTACCGGTGGACAAGTAGAGGGTGTAGGAACAGCTACCCCAATGTGCAAAAGAATAGATGGAACCTATTGCAATGCGCAAGTTAATCTCGATGGCGATTGTCCAGATCCAAATAATCCAAACCCAAACGCTGGAAATGTAGAAGCGTCATAATAGTATACATAGCCTCACCTAAATAGGGCTTAGCACTTTTTATGATATAATCACAGTATATGAAATTACTTTTAGTATCAAAAGAAAAGTTTTTAATTCAAAAAGGATATAGTTTATTGGATATACCAAAAGATAAATTAAGAATTGGCTACATAACTACTGCCTTGAAAGTAGTTGAGGATTTAGAGTATTTAGCTTATATGAAAGAATATGAAAAAGAGATGGTTGAGGAGGGTATTTATTTCAGGGAGTTTAACATTAAGGACAAGACTGAAAAAGAAATACGAGAGTTTTTTGCAGATAAAAATGTAGTCCAAGTTTCTGGAGGAAATCCTTTTTATTTATTGAAATCTATTTACGAAAGTGGTTTTGATAAAGTTTTGAAAGATCTATTAAACAATGGTTTATGTTATGTTGGCTGTAGTTCAGGTTCATCTATAATGTGTCCAACAATTGAAGTTGGTGGATGGAAAACTACAAGAAATAAGCATGGGGTTACTAACTTTACCGCACTTGGATACGTTCCTTTTTTAATAAAGTCTCATTATACAGATGATTTAAAAGAAAAAGTCTTAGAAAAAGTAAAGACATTAAAATATCCACTTAGAGTATTAAGAGATAACCAAGCTTTTTTCATTAAAGATAATTCTTGTATCTTTATAGGGGACGACGAAGAAGTAAAATTATAGCAATTAGTTAATAATGATGTTTTTGGCCACCTCTTCGGGGTAGATAAAGATCCAAGCAAAGAGTAAATATTAGTTGCGCAAAATAAAATAGAAGTCGACTATTGTGTAAAGCAGGGTGGTTATTAAATAAATATGCGCCGCCCCATAAGGTCATAAATTTGGCATATAAACCATTCCAGTTTCCATAATCTTTGTTCTAACACCGTCCACAATGCAGAACCAATTTTTTGCCCACCTCTACACGGTTGTGGTATGATTTTTATATGAACAAAATTAGAATATTATATTCCGTTCTGGCAATATTATTTGGGGCATTTATGTTTGTATATGGTGAATTTGATGATAGCCCGGGAGCTCAAGGGCTTGGGCTTCTGGCGGGTATTGCTGGAATTGTAGGTATAATAAAGAGCAAGAAGAAAACTTCTAACTAAGATAGGTTTTAACCTGCCTACCGGATTTCGACGAGCTCAATCGAGCCGTAGGCAGGCGCGATGTGGAGCCATTTCAGAAACACCTAATTTTATTGGGTGTTTTTTATATTAATCATGGCTTTTTCTTCCGTCAAAGATTTTTGTCTTTTTAAGTCCAGGGTGGTAAAATGAGGTTATTAAGATATATTATTATTAAATTATTAAATTGTATGTGGTATATTCCTATTTTAGTTTTATTTTTAGTAATCATAAGTATTCGTCAAATTAACCAATATGAAAAAGGCATAAAGTTTACATTTGGTAAATTCACTTCTGTTATGGAACCAGGTTGGAGGATTGTTTTACCTATTATTCAAAGTTATCAGAAAGTAGATGTAAGGGTAAAAGCAGTCGATGTGCCCGACCAAAATGCAATTACAAGAGATAATGTTTCTGTAAAAGTTAATGCCGTTATTTATTATAAGGTTAGTGATGCGCCCAAAGCTATTATTGAGGTAGAAGATTTTCGATATGCAATTTCTCAATATGCTCAAACAACAATGAGAAATATAGTTGGCGAAGTTACTCTTGATGAATTACTCTCAAGTAGAGATAAGATTGCAGATAGAATAAGAGAGATTGTTGATAAAGAAACCGATGCTTGGGGTTTGAAAGTTAATAATGTTGAATTAAAAGATGTTAGTTTGCCAGCTGAGATGGAAAGAACAATTGGTAAACAAGCAGAGGCAGAAAGAGAGAAAAGGGCTGTAATTATAAATTCAGAAGGCGAACTTGCGGCATCTTCAAATATGGCAAAAGCCGCAGCAATGCTTTCTTCTACACCAGGAGCACTTCATCTTAGAACTCTTCAATCAATAAACGATATGTCTTCGGATGCTTCCAACACCGTTGTTTATATGATACCAGTTGAGGCATTGAGGGCACTTGATGGTTTAGTTAAAAAATAGATTTTAAAAAATTCTTTTTTCTTCACCCAGGCGGTTTTAGAGGTAAGGCAGATTATGCCCTCCCATTGCTTCCATTTTCGAATTAGGAGTTATTTTGAAGATAGGTTTTAGTATTATCTACTCTCGGCCAGTAAAATTAAATGTCTTATAAATACGCGTACATTACCGGTTGTTTAATTCTTTTCCTTTTTTGGTTATTCATATTCCTGAGACGAAAGGATTTGCGACGGGAAATGCTTTGGGCGAGTTGTTGTGGAATACCTTTTGGTTTCATTGATTTTTTTCTTGTACCAGCCTATTGGAATCCCGATTCACTTTTTGGCCTTATAAAGAAATACGGCGTAGGTATAGAAAGTTTTATTTTTCTTTTCGTTATGACTGGCATTGCTTCGGTTATCTACGAATTTTTACGAAAAGAGAAATTGGTGAAATTAGCTCATGGCGGCCGCTCTCATTTTTGGTTGATCTTTTTTATTCCCCTTGCTTATGTGGCTATGTCAATTTTGTTTCCACTAAAAGCTGTTTATAATTTGATGATTGTTGGTGCAGTTGGAGACATTATTACAGCCTATTTTCGTAGAGATTTGTGGAAGCAAATATTTGCCAGTGCTTTTATTTTTAGCTCTCTATATTTTGTAGTATTTGTATTGATAAATTTGATATTCAAAGGTTTGGTGGAAAATTTTTATAATTTAAAAAATACCTGGGGCATTTTGGTTTTAGGCGTTCCTTTAGAAGAAATAGGGGTTGCATTTTTTGCCGGCGCTTTCTGGTCTACAATTTACGAATACACCAAAGCTTATCGCGAAAAAAATATCACTTAATTGAAAGTGCCAAAAATATGCATAAATTGTTTGGCCGTTTTTTCTGCTAAAATCTGGAATGTAAATATACACATTTTGTTAGTGCACCAATTTCAGTATTTAATTCGTATCATAGTATATAGAAAATAAAAATTTGTTTATAAAATAATTTTTTATTAAGATTAAAAAATGATTCTGAAAAGCAAGACAAGTGGGTTTCGTATTTTAATAACCGTCATCGCTTTCCTCTTTATGAGTGGTGGATTTTTATTTTTACTAAATAAAGTACAATCAAAAGCTCCGCCTATTTTTGAATTACCAATTATTGTTCAATCAGTTCCGATGCCTACAGATATTGACCAAAATTTTTTGACCCAGGTTAATGAATGTTTTATCGCTACAGCGACGATTTATGGGTATACATTACGTATTTCATCTGGATTCCGTACGGTAGAAGAGCAAGATCAATTATATAACCAAGGACGAACAATAAATGGGCATATAGTCACCGAAGCACCAGGAGGAAAGAGTATTCATAATTATGGCTTCGCAGTAGATGTGGTTGATCGTTGGCATGAATATAATATTGATTGGAAAAAGCTTGGAAAAATTGCTACATTTTGTGGACTTGAGCCAAGCGACGAAGGTGATATTTCCCATTTTGAATATAGGAGCGGCCTTACTACTGCAGATTTTATAGCTGGTAGAAAACCGGAACCGCTCATACTGCCATGCACTATAATGAACGAACGAGCAAAAGTAAATCAATTATTAACATTTAAAGATTTGCAAAATTGCGGGGTACCAAAATTTTAGGACCACCCCATGAGGGTGGTTTTTTGTTATCCATAAGGCCAAATATGGTAAATTTAATTCTCTAGAAACTAGTTTGACTACTATGTTGGAAAATAAGACTGTGGATAAAAATTTAGTATTAGGCTGGATGAGCGAGATGGATGTGGAAGAATTTTTAGCCATTTTATGGAAAACTACTGGGAAGCATGATCATGAACAAATTTATAAATTGGTGGAAAATATATTAGAGTTTGCCATTGCCAAAAAACGCCCATCATTCATTATTAATAAACTAAGAGAGTATTTAGATATTTTTTAGGATTGATTGATTTTAGCAATACTTATTCCGGCCAGGTGTCCAGTAGCCCAAGCAGACTGCAGATTAAAACCGCCGGTAAAACCATCTATATCTAAAATTTCTCCGGCAAGATAAAGCCCCGGACAGATTTTTGATTCCATAGTAGCAGGATTTACTTCTTTTAAATTAATGCCGCCAGCGGTTACAAATTCATCTCCACCCCCTCGTGCGACAATATTGAGAGGAATATTTTTTAACCAAGCAGCAGTTTTCATCAGATCTTTTTTACCCATTTCTCCGGCATGTTTGGAGCCAGTTAAAGATAATTCTTGATTTATGATTTGCGCAAATGACCTTGGTATTAAAATCGATAGAATGTTAAGCCAGTCTTTTTTTAAATTGACAATAATATTTTTTTTGAGCGAATCACATAGATTGTTAGCTGATTCGTCCGGAAATAAATCAATCACAATTGATAGAGGTTTTTCCGGGCTAAATTTTTCATAAGCCATTAATGACGATAAGGCAAACACTGCTGGACCGCTGATACCTTGGTGTGTAAAAAGAATCGGTCCATTAGCAGTTGGGGCCGTTTTACTTTTAACCGCCAGTTTTGTATTGGCAAAAGATAATCCAGCAATATTTTTAGGCCAAGATTCTTTGGTTGCTAAAGCACTTAAACTAGGCGCTAGTTTTGTTAATGAGTGTCCAAGTGATACAGCGAAAGCGTAACCATCGCCAGTGGAACCAGTTTGACGATAGGCTTGTCCGCCAGTGGTTAGTACTAATTTATTAACAATTAGCGGCTCGGCTTTTCCTGCTAAAATTAATTCAAATCCCGAGGAGTGCTTTTTAACGTTTATGAGCTTAGTTTTTATAAGTGTTTGAATGGAGGAATTTTGGAAAATTTTTTTAAAAATTTGCACTACATCATGCCCATTATTAGATTGAGGGAAAACTCGTTGATCAGTTTCAATTTTAAGTGGTACTCCGTGTGCTTCAAACCATTTAAAAACTTCTACGGGAGGAAATTGCCGCATAGCCGAGGAGAGAAATTTGCCGCCCCGAGGATATTTGTCTAAAATGATTTTTATATTTTGCAGACCAGTGGTTAGGTTGCACCTCCCGCCGCCAGAGATTATTACTTTCTTTCCCAGTGAATCATTTTTTTCTATAATAATAATTTTTGGTTGGTGACTGGTTTCGTGAAGAGCCGCGGCCGCCATCAACCCGGCCGCACCGCCGCCAATAATAGCTACTTTAGTATGATTAACCCGCGTCATAGTTTTGTATACATTTTTATATGAGGCAATTAGTTTTTCTTGGTGGCCAACTGGCCACAAGCACCTTTAATATCTTGGCCAAATTTGTAGCGCATAGTTGTATTTACCCCTTCTTTTTCCAGAATACTTTTAAAATAATTCATTTGTTTATAAGGGGAAGGAATAAATTTATTAGTTGGGTTGTATTGAATAAGGTTTACAACACATAATCTGTTTTTCATAAGCGCGGCCAGCGCTTGGGCATGTTTAACTGAATCATTCACACCTTTAATCATTAGGTATTCAAACATTACTTTGCGGTTGGTCTGAGTAATATAATAATCAACTTCGGTCAGTAGTTTTTTTATAGGGTAAGTTTTGGCTATCGGCATTAATTGTTGGCGTACTTCATCAGTGGGCGCGTGCAAGGAAATAGCCAAATTAATTGGTAATTTCTCCTGGGCTAATTTTTTTATGCCATTTAAAATTCCGCAGGTAGAAACAGAAATATGCCGAGCCCCAACATTTAAACCATTTGGGCTTTGTATCAAGCGTATGGCTTGTATGACATTATCATAATTTAAAAATGGTTCACCCATACCCATAAATACCACACTGTTAATGCGCGCTCCTTGAGGTTTTAGATATCTGGCAAAAAATAGTATTTGTTCGATCATTTCGTCGGCGGATAAATTTCGTACCAAACCCATTTCACCAGTGGCACAAAAGGCACAGCGCATAGGACACCCTACCATACAAGAAATACAGACTGTATTTCGGCCAGCCTGATGTTTCATTAAAACTGTTTCGACCAATTTTTCATCAGCCAAAGTCAGCAGGGCTTTAATGGTTTTTTTGTCTTTAGCTACAACTATTTCCGCTTTAATATCTATGGGACAGTTGGCCTGGAGGGTAGTTCTTAATTTTTGGGGTAGTATAGTGGCAGCCTGCCAACTGGCGACCAAGTCAATAAATAGGGCTTGCTGTATTTGTTTAGCCCGGTATTTAGGCTCAAGGGCCAATATTTCAGGCAAGTGTGATATTTCCATGTGTAAATAATAGCATAAATTTGCCTTTTATAAATAAAAATTTTTATTTATCGACTATGATAAAAGTGCATTAAAAAAACGTCATATTATAATTATTTTGAAAAAGCTTTTAGTTTATTGCTTAACTTTGTTAGTATGTTTAATGTAAACAAATTACAAAATGTTGCATTGACTATTTGATGAAATTAGAGTAGCATTATAAAATATTCAAGATCGTTATTTGATTAGTAGTTTTTGTTAGTAGCAAGTATGAAATTTATTGTGCGCCGTTAGGTTTTTTAAGTAAATTTTGTTGACGCTTTTCTATTTTATGAATTTGAAAAATAATTTAACTAAGAAAACTTTTAGTTTGGCATTGATAGTTGGTGCCTTAGGTATTGTTTTTGGCGACATTGGCACTTCCCCTTTATATGCTCTGAAAGAAACTTTCTTTGGTCTTCATCCTTTGGTTCGAAATCAAGAAAATGTGTTAGGAGTTTTGTCCTTGATTTTTTGGACATTAATGATTGTTGTTACTGTTAAATATATATTTTTAATTATGCGGGCTGATAATAATGGCGAGGGTGGAATTTTTGCATTATTGTCACTGCTTAGGCAAAGCAAGGTTAAAAAAATTTTTGGGCTAAGCCTCACAGCTGTAGTATTATTCGGCGCTACTTTGCTTTATGGAGATGGTGTTATTACCCCAGCTATTTCAGTATTATCGGCAGTTGAAGGTATTGAAGTTTTATCGCCTAATTTAGCTAAATATGTTATTCCAATTACAATCGCCATTTTGATTGCTTTATTCTCTATCCAAAAGAAAGGTACTGGTAAAGTTGGTAAACTATTTGGTCCCGTTATGATTATATGGTTTATAGTATTGATATTGCTTGGTTTGCCAGAGATTATAAAATATCCTCAGGTACTGCAAGCTATTAATCCAATATCTGCTTTTAGATTCATTTATCAACACACCTGGTATACATTTTTTGTTTTAAGTTCCATAGCATTGTGTATTACTGGATGTGAGGCACTTTATGCTGATATGGGGCATTTTAATCGTCGTTCAATTACTTGGGCTTGGGCAGGTTTAGTGTATCCAGCGCTGATTATTAATTATTTTGGCCAAGGAGCTTTACTTTTATCAAACGAGACTATTGCGGGCAATAATACTTTTTATGCCTTAGCCCCACAGTGGGCTTTTATGGGCGTGGTTATTTTAGCGACAGCGGCCACTATTATCGCCAGCCAGGCTTTAATAGCTGGCGTATATTCACTGACAAGTCAGGCTGTTTCTTTGGGATTATTCCCTAAGATTAGAATTGTTCACACCAATTCAGAAGTTGAGGGTCAGATCTACATACCATTTATTAATGTGGCCCTAGCCATCAGCTGTATTATTTTAGTTTTAATATTTCATACCTCAGGTGGCTTAGCGGCAGCGTACGGCATTGCGGTTACAGGTACAATGATTATTACTACTTTAGTTTTTTATTCAATTACTCGACACCTTTGGCGATGGTCCTGGTGGATTATTGCTCCTGTTTTTACGTTTTTAGTTATTATTGATTTGTCTTTTTTTGTTGGTACCATGTTAAAGTTTTGGCAAGGCGGGTTTATCCCAATCATTGTTGGTATATTATTATTTGTTATTATGTCTACTTGGGACTGGGGCAGAATATTATCACATACTGCGCATTTAGCTTTGCCAGGGTTATCAGTTGGAAAATTGGTTGAGATGCAAGCTGAACATAAAAATAATTTATTAAAGCGTTCCGTAGTTGTAATGTCCTCTAGGCCAATAATTAATAATGATGATCGCATTCCAGTTGCCTTGGATTCATTTTTTTCAAAATGGGGATTGTCTATTCCTAAACATATAGTTTTTTTAAACATAACATTTTTAAACAGTCCTCGCGCTGAGAAGACTATAAGATATAATATTACTAATTTTCAAAATGATATTAACGTGGGTACTATTATTTCTGTTCAGGCTAATTATGGATATATGCAGATGCCAGATATAAGGTATATTTTAAGTGAATTAAAAAGTCAGAATAAAATTAAAATTCCAAGCGATCCAGAAAAATGGTTAGTTCTTGTTGCTATGGATCGTTTTGTTGTTAGGCCGCGCAATATTTTAAGGAGGATGCGTATAATATTATTGGATTATATGTGGCGTTATGCTAAACCCATGACTAGTTATTATGGTTTAGGTGATGACAATAAAGTTGATATAGAAATTATAAATATTTAATTAATGTTGGTGTTGTAGGATTCGGCTTTGTTTTTGATAGAAGGTTTAAAATTAGCTTTACATTTTTATTAGAGTATGGTAATCTTAGGTCTGCAAAAAACGCCTAGAGTGGAGAGAGGTCGAATTTCCGCCAAGAGGCTGATATTTGCGGATAATTCGTAATTATATACTTTACTATGAACGGAATAATCAAGCGTCTAACCGACAAGGGTTTTGGATTCATTACCCCTGAAGGATCAGACAAGGACGTGTTTTTTCACTCGTCCGCTCTTGTTGAAGTTTCATTTAATGAACTTCACGTTGACGATAAGGTTTCTTTTGAGACCGAAGAGTCTGACAAAGGTCCGCGCGCTATCAATGTGCGCCGCGCCTAGTGATTAAATTAAAAACTCCCCCTCGTCAGGGGGAGTTTTTGTTATACTATTTAGGTAACCCTAATAATATGTTTGGTTTTAAAGCAGTAGAATTACAAATATTCAAAAAATTGCGTAGCCCACAGCAAATACAGGATTTTTTAGACACCATTCCCATAGTAGGCAAGGGAGGTGATAGGTGTCGTTCACCACGTTGTGTTTTGGCGGAAAAGCGGGCGCATTGTATGGAGGGAGCCATGCTGGCGGCTGTGGCTTTGCGATTTAACGGTTATAAACCCTTGGTGGTTGACTTAAAATCCACTAGAGATGATTTTGATCACGTGATAGCTGTTTTTAAACAACGTGGCCATTGGGGCGCTTTGAGTAAAACCAATTACGCAGTGTTGCGTTATCGCGAACCAATTTATCGCACTATACGAGAATTGGTTATGTCATTTTTTCATGAATATTTTACAGATGACGGTAAAAAAACTTTGCGTAGTTATTCTGTGCCGGTAGATTTATCAATCTTCGATAGAAAGGGCTGGATGACGTCGGAAAAGGATATATGGTATATTCCTCGGTATTTGGACAAAATGCCCCATAAGTCGATTTTAACGCGTTCTATGATAGCTAGTTTGCGCCCCACCCATCCCATAGAAATTAAAATTGGGAAGGTTAGGCAGTGGCATAAGAAAAAGTAATTTAAACTTATTTATTTAATAAAACTCCACGGATTTACGCCCATGGTTTTATTAAGGTATTTTGGGATATAAAACATAGATGTACAAAAGTGTCCAGGTGGACACTTTTGTGTGAGTTTGTATTTTTTGTTTTTTAGTTAAATAATCAGTAACCAAAAGGCCATAAAAGTAAGCACTTGTATTAACATTCCTAATCTCCAATTTAATTTACTACCAGGCAGGTTATGTATTTTAATATGAAATTTGTTAAGCATTTTTAGCCAACCTGCTTCTGTAACAAAATACAGGCCTTGCAAAAAATCTGGTAAAAGCGAGCCAACTAGGCAAGCTAATACGGTATTGAGCGACAGCGTTGGATTTAACCAAAGATAAAGTATAAGAAAGCCTGCTAAAATAATGCCGTCGAGTAGTGCGGCGCCCATTAAGCGGCGTATTTTTTTAGGTCTAGTAAGGTGGCTAGGAATTATATGCTCGTCGCCATGAGGCACTAAATCTATTATAAAATGTGAAGCTAGGCCTACTCCAAAAGAAACAAATGGGTTGGGTATGGCTCGGGCGATAAATAAGGCTGCCGCGCCGTGAACTGTTAAATACATAATTATTTAAATTATTGTTTATGTTTTATATTGTAGCATATTAGGTTAATTAAAAAACTCCTAGTTTTTTGCCAAGAGTTTTTTAATTTAAAAATTAAATATTCAGTGGTATACCAGGTCCGCCTTGATTGGCAGGTGGTTTACTCTCCGACTTTTCACAACAAGTACAACAACATTTGTGGGAGAATATTTCATAAATAGCCGACAATCCCACTAGTATGTAAATTAGTTTGGAAAACCAATTATCCATACCGCCAAAAAGTTGGCCGATTTCCCATTGCAGGGCTCCTACTAATAGCCAATTTAAGCCTCCAATAACCAGTAGAATCCAGGTGACCATATGTAGGCCCTTATTTTTACAGGCCATACGATTCACCCCCTTTCCTTAAGGGATTAAATATACTCTTATTATAGCAAATTTTAGATAATAAGTGAGGAGCTTTACTGATTTGATTTTTTCCCTAAACCAAAAATGACTCCAAAGACAGTCATTTTTGAGGAAAATTTTAGTAAGGATTAATGGGCGACGCTAGAGCCAGAATTGTGGTTCAAAGAGATAGCCTTAGATTAGTTACACTATCATTAGTTTTAATTATTAAACTCCTTTAATGACTCTATTATTTCCTGAAATTTATTGAGATCTACAGGTTTCATAAAATTTTTTTTAGAATATATTGATTGATCTTTAGACAATGACTCATCAGTGATATCAGGCTGTATTGTTTTTGTATAATCGTAATCATTAAGTTTACTAAATCCAAACTTACCACCCTCTCCATATAATGATTGCCATCTTTTTTGTTCTTCTTTATTCTTAATATCAGTCTTAGTAATTGGTTTAATTAAATTATTTTTTTCTTCTATTCTTTTAAGATTTTGGTTTTCTACATTCCAATTTAATTGATAACTACCAGGATAATTTTGTTTATATTCGTTAGCAACCTTAGTTAATATTCTCATAAATACTGTGTCTACAGCGGTAGCAATCCCTTCTCCTCTATATCTAGTTAATATTTCCCCCCTAACATTTTCATTGTTTATATAATTATCTTCCTCCTCATCTTTAGATAAACTACCTTTTTGTATATCTGATAATCGTAAACCTATAATTTTTTTATTTGTAGGGTCTGTAGCAATAAGTACTAATCGTTTTTTTATATCATCAAATGCATCATTTCTATCTAACCAACTTAAAGTATCAACTAAAATTGTTTCACCACGACTTGTTTTTTCTGTTTCAGATCCATAAGTAAAAATATATCCTTCTTTTGCAGTCTTTTCTTGCTTTTCTAGTACTTCTAACAATAAACAACATGCTTTTCTAAAGTCTTCGGGCGTTTCTTTTGCTCCCTCCATATTTTTTTTGTCTTTTTCTAATTGTTTCATTATAGTTCTTACTTCTACCTCCTGAGTATTAGGTAATTCAATCGAAGGCACTTTTTTAGTATCCTCAATAATTTCTTGAGTCTCTTGTTTGTTTTGATTTGATAAGTTTTGTTCAATTCCCATATTTTCATTATACACTAAAAAATATTTAGGCTCGAATTTTAGCTTGAAAAGTGGAAAGCCCAATATTTAAACCTTTGAATAGTTACAACTAATAGCAAAGGGATATCCAATTGTTGAATGTAAATGTGTTAGGTTAGCACTGAACAAAAAGTCTTTAACTAATATAATAAGCGAGGCTTTAACCTCGCTTATTACCACATGGTAGCAGAGGTGGCCACCGCTACGCAGGGCAGATAATTAATTTGCTCTGGAATTAAAGTAATAGTGGATGTTAGGGAGTTTTATTGAAGAGAGGACGTATTTATCCTATAGACATGATTTGGCTTTTAGTAGATCCATTGGCGTAGGCACTGCGCCAGCTTTGATCTCATTGACCCTGGCTTGGCCAAGCGATGCCACAAAACAAGCTTCTTTAGCTGGTGATATTTCGGTTGGCAACTTACTCGGATCAATACCTAATTTTTGTAGCGCAGCAGCTTGGTTTGGCGTTATTAATGGGTTTGTAGAGTTTTTAATATCAGTCTGTTTAGCATTTATATTGGTTGTATTTAGATCTGGCGCCATAAATAAAGTTTTGAGCCCAAAAGGGTCAGCTATGTATAAGTAGGTGCCGGCGGCAATAGTTAATGCGCCTACTACAGCTAAGAAACCAATAATTATTTTTAAAAGTATTTTCATACATTAAGTATAGCAGTAATTTGATAACTTTGTAGTAGCATATGTTTAGAGACTAATATTTTTAAGGTTACCTATAATTATAAAGAATAAAAGTACCCCATAAAATGAGATACTTTTATTCTGGTAGCAGGGGTGGGAATCGAACCCACGACCTAGGGCTTATGAGTCCCTCGCTCTAACCAACTGAGCTACCCTGCCATACTATGCTTGTATACCATACGACGCGCGGCTGGTCTAGCCACGCGCCGAAGAAAATACTTGGTTGCGGGAGTGGGATTCGAACCCACGATCTCCTGGTTATGAGCCAGGCGAGATGCCACTTCTCCACCCCGCGTCGTGTAAAATTAACTTTGCTTACTATGCAATATTTTACGTTAAGCTATCTTAGAATAGCCGAATAAAGCATTTTTAGCAAGGCTGTTATTTCTGCCCCGTAAAATCCTGCTAAAGCAGGATCACGGGGCACGTAAAGCCAAGATGATTTAAGGTTAACATTTGATTATGGCTGCGCCACGTGGCGAATGCGCTTTGAGCGCATGAGCTTTACGTGGTGCCGAAGGAGGGACTCGAACCCTCATGGATTTCTCCGCACGATTTTGAGTCGTGTGCGTATACCAATTCCGCCACTTCGGCAATTATTAAATTTCTCGGCTTTGGCCTCAAGCAAAAAATTGTGCCTCGTGGCGGCCTGGGTAACTTTTGTTACCCGCGAAAAGTTATGCCTACTCACTTTTCGCCCACTTCGGCAATTATTAAAGCATAACTTATCATAATAGCAACTGAAAAAATTGTCAAAGTGCAAGCCTCAACGTATACTAAATTAGTACTATGGGACATATTATTGCTTTAGTTAATCAAAAAGGTGGAGTTGGTAAAACCACTACCGCTGTAAATTTGGCAGCCTATTTGGCTGCGTTTGGCAGGAAGGTATTATTAGTTGATATTGACCCACAAGCCAATGCTTCAGCTGGTTTGGGAGTGCATTTGGAAAATTCTGACAAACATGTTTATCATGTATTACTAGAGCCACCAATTGTAACAGATATAGTAAAATCAACGGCCGTGGAGAGACTGGTGGTTTTGCCGGCACACGCCGATTTGGCTGGCGCGGCCGTGGAATTAGTTAATATAGAAGGCCGTGAATTTAAATTACAACAAGCTTTAGAGATTTTGCGGCCGGAATATGATATTATCTTAATAGATTGTCCTCCATCCTTGGGTTTACTTACCATTAATGGTCTGGTAGCGGCTGATAAAGTATTAATACCCTTGCAGGCTGAATATTATGCTTTAGAAGGGTTAGGCCAATTGCTTCACACTATAAATTTAGTGCAAGCTAATCTTAAATCCGATTTGGGAATTTTAGGAGCTTTAATCACTATGTATGATAGCCGCAACCGACTTTCAGCCGCTGTTTTGCAAGAACTTAAAACTCATTTCCCCAACAAATTATTTCAAACAATGATTCCACGTAATGTGCGTTTAGCTGAAGCACCAAGTTATGGACAGCCTATTATGCTTTATGACCCACATTCTAAAGGCGCCACAGCTTACCAAGCACTAACGCAGGAAGTTTTAAATGAATTAGGAATTTAATTAAAAACACCATGGCAAAAACATTTCAATTAGGTAAAGGTTTAAGCTCTCTCATTCCTTCTAGAAAAAATGAAGGGGCGAATTTTTGGGGCGGCAATAATCAAGCGTCAGCTGCGTCAGCCACGCCTCAGGCCAGTGAGATTAAACAAATCGAGATAAAGCTCATTAATCCTAATCCTCAGCAGCCGCGTCATCATTTTGATCACAGTAGTTTGGAAGATTTGGTCGGTTCGATTAAGGTTCATGGCATATTACAGCCGTTAATTGTTACACCACGTTCAGACGGACGTTATGATTTAATAACTGGTGAGCGGCGTTTGCGTGCAGCGCAAATAGCCGGCTTTTCTACGGTACCAGCTATTGTACGCGAAGTGCTTCAACAAGAAAGTTTAGAGATCGCGTTAGTGGAAAACCTACAACGCCAAGATTTAAATCCCATGGAAGAGGCAGAGGCTTACGTGAGGTTACAAAGTGAATTTGATTTAACGCAGGAGAAAATTGCCAAGCAGGTAGGCAAGTCGCGCGCACAAGTGGCCAACACTATGAGGCTTTTGGAGTTACTACCAGCCATACAAGAAGCTTTGCGGCAGGGAGTTATTACTTTTGGTCACGCTAAAATTATTTTGAGTGTGGAAAATAAAGTAGAACAGGAAAAATTATTTAACGCTATTGTTAAAGAAGGTTTGCCGGTACGTTTGGCCGAAGCTAAAGTGCAAAAAGTGCGTGTGCGAGGACATGAGCGTAAAATGTCGGCTGATCCCGAACTTAAAGCGTGGGAAAATGAGTTACAGCATGCCTTGGGCACTAGAGTTAAAATTAAGGGTACTAAGCATGCGGGCGCCATTGAAGTGATATTTTATTCCACCCAGGAGTTGGTGGCTTTGGTGAAAAAGTTATTGGAGAAAGATTAAGTAGAATTGTTTTTAATAAATAAATCACCCCGCCAAATGGCGGGGTGATTTTTGTTAGTATAAATATTAATTACCCCTCTTTTTTACGACTAAAAATGCCCAACAGTCTGCCATGCTTCTTTTTAACATAACTTTTAATATGACTTTTTGCCATATTGGTTTTAACGAATTCCAGCCAATCTTCCGTTGGCCCAGCGCGGTTTTTATCGATAATTATTTCTACTAAATCACCACTGGCAAGCTTAGTATCGAGTGTTACTATTTTTTCATTCACGCGCGCACCAGAACATTTATTGCCAATATCAGAGTGGATATAGTAAGCAAAATCCACCGGTGTAGCATTTTCCGGTAAATCTATCACATCGCCTTTGGGCGTAAAAACAAAAATTCTGTTTTGAAAGGTATCTATTTTAAGAGCGCTTAAGTATTGTTCATTATCTTTAATTTCTTTTTGCCATTCCAAAAGTTCAGTAATCCACTTAAGCTGTTCCGGCGGAAGCTGAAAACTTTTTTTATTACCTTCTTTGTAATGCCAATGGGCGGCGATACCATATTCAGCGTGTTCATGCATGGCTTTATCGCGAATTTGAATTTCCACAATACGACCGTCATCACCAAAAACAGTAGTATGAAGACTGCGATAACCATTTGGTTTGGGCTGAGCAATGTAATCTTTAATGCGGCCGGGCAAGGGTTTCCATTGGGCGTGAATTAAACCCAACATATGGTAGCAGGCGGATACGTCGGGCACTACGAGGCGTATAGCTACTAAATCGTAAACTTTATTTAAGTCCATATCTTTGCGCAAAAGTTTTCGGTATAGGCTGTAATAATGTTTAACTCGTCCGTGTATATGTATAAGTTGAATATTATTTTGTTTTAAAAGATCTTTCATTTTTTCTATTATTGTATTTACATAAGCGAGTTGCTCATCTAAGCGTGCCTTGGCATTTTTTACCACCCACGCATATTCTTCGGGGTAAACATATTTAAAAGCCAAATCCTCCAACTTACCCTTGAGTTCACCAATACCTAAACGATTGGCGATAGGTGCGTAAATTTCCAGAGTTTCACGAGCAATGCGTTGTTGTTTTACGGGCGGCAGGGCGTCTAAAGTTTGTAGATTATGCAAGCGATCGGCTAATTTTATTAGAATTACGCGGACATCTTCGGCCATAGCCACGAACATTTTGCGCAAGTTTTCGGCGTAGCGTTCCAAGCCGCGGTATTTTAATTTACCGAGTTTAGTAATACCACGCACTAATTTTGCCACCTCAGCGCCGAATTCTTTTTTTATCTCGTCCAAAGTTACAGCCGTGTCCTCGGGTACATCGTGCAACAGGCCGGCGGTAATAGTATCCAAATCTAAATTCATTTGTGCTAAAGTGTAGGCCGTTTCAATGGCATGCTGAACATAGTCAGAGCCGTCTAGCCGTTTTTGGCCGGCGTGGGCTTGAGTAGCAAAATCATAGGCGCGTTGTAGTACCGCCACCTCGGCCTCAGGATTATTTTTTATAATGATTGATTTTATGTCCTCAAATGTAGCCATAGTAGTTATGTTTCAGATTAACATAGAGTGAAGTTTTTTTCAAGAAATAAAAAAGCGAAGAGGTTTAGTCTTCGCCTTGACCGATTATTATTTGGTTAATTGTTATTTTAGTGGAGTATAATTATATCCCACTTGTACACCTGTTATTATAATTCCATCTTTGACCAATTTTTTAATCATCTCTTCTTGTGAGGAGATAAGCATATTGCTGTGGAATATATAACGTATACGAGCAGTTTGTGGCCAACCATTGTCAATAAATATTTTTTTGGCTAACAAAATAGCCTCACTGTCGTTTGGCGACGTATAATATTTAATTCGTGGATCAAGCGGATCAGCTGAGGGAAATGAATCAGGCGTAGTTGTAATCCAAATTACAGCGTCAAAATAATTACTCAATTTATAGAGTAAATTTGCCACACCATCCTTTGCCTTGGCAATTGTATCCGCGTTAGCCAGATAAACAATTTTCATACTGTCGCTGGGCGCACTACGATAGCTTTTATTTTTTAAACTATCTTGCTGTTGTTTGTTGTATACAAGATAGACAATAACAGTGCCGAGTATTATGACAACAACAGATGTCCAAATGATTAATTTTTTCATAATGTTACCTTTTTGTTTGTTTATAAAATATCAATTTTAGATTTGTTTGCCTCTATCTAAGTCCTTTTTAGTAGAGTTGTCAAGAGGATAAAATAAAATAACCCCGCTGTAGGGCGGGGTTATTTTTAATAGTTTATTTTAACTTTCAGCAGATTCTTTTATTTCTTTACTAAAATCACATTCTTTATTAGAGCAATTGGCCGTGCCTTTTTTACCATACACTATCAGTGAGTTACATTTAGTACAAGTTTCGCCGGTTGGTTTGCTCCAGAGAGCGAATTTACAATCAGGATAGCGGGAGCAGGAATAAAAATTTCGGCCGCGTTTAGAGCGCCTTTCAGCAATATCACCCTCCTTGCATTCGGGGCATTTAACACCCGTTAATTTAAGAATTTTTTTAATGCCTTTACATTCCGGATATTTAGAACAGGCTAAAAATTTTCCAAAACGTCCACGCTTTACCACCATAGCGCTGTCACACTCCGGACATTTTTCGTCGGTAGTTTCTGGCGCTTCAATTTCGCCATTAGCCGCGATATGTTTGGTATTTTTACACTCTGGATATTTAGAACAGGCTAAAAATTTTCCAAAACGTCCAAATTTAATTATCATCGAGCTACCGCATTTTTCACAAATTTCATTAGTAGCCGTTTCAGTGAGATCTTTTTTATTAACCTCTTCGTATTTGGAATTTAAATGTCCTTTGAATGGTTGGTAAAAACTACGGATAATTGGCACCCACTCAGCCTTGCCCTCGGCAATTTCATCCAGATCGTTTTCCATTTTGGCAGTAAATTCATAATCCACAATTTGAGGGAAATGTTGCACCAGCACATCATTTACCAGCATAGCGAGCTCGGTAGGTTTAAGGCGGCGTTCAAGACGTTCCACATAACCACGCGCTAAAATAGTGCCGATGGTGGGGGCATAAGTGGAAGGCCGACCAATGCCATAGCTTTCTAAAGCTTTTACTAAAGTAGCGTCGGAATAGCGGGCCGGAGGTTCAGTGAAATGCTGTTCGGGCGTGAGCTTACTAAGTTGACAAATATCATTCTCGGCTAATTCGGGCAACAAATTATCTTTATATTGTTCCGGAAAAACTTTTAAAAATCCATCAAACAGCAGTCGAGAACCATTGGCGCGGAAAGTGGCTACAGTTTCATCGCCCGTAATATCAATACCAGTGGATTCCATAATAGCTTCGGGCAATTGGCTCGCGAGAGTGCGGCGCCAAATGAGATTATAAAGTCTCCATTCCGCCGGCCTCATAATATCTTTTAGAGCATCGGGGTGGCGTTTGATATCGGTAGGGCGAATAGCTTCGTGAGCTTCTTGGGCATTTTTAGATTTTGTGGCATAGCGGTGAGCGCCGGTGGCATATTTATCACCCCATTCTTCTTTAATAAAATTTTGAGTTTCAGTTAGAAATTTTTCCGCCAAATTAGTGGAGTCGGTACGCATGTAAGTAATAAGACCAGCTGAACCTTCGGGTAAATCTACGCCCTCGTAAAGTCTTTGTGCGAGCATCATAGTCTGAGTGGCAGAGAAACTGAGGCGGCGGTTGGCATCTTGTTGTAGGGTAGAGGTGGTGTAAGGAGCGGCTGGGGAACGTTTAACTTCTTTTTTTTCTAGACTAGTTATTTGCCATTTTTTTACATTTTTAATTTGTTTAACAATATCATCGGCTTGGGATGTATTGTGAATATCGAATTTATCCAGAGTCTTATCGGACAGTTTATTAAGCTGGGCGGAAAATTCAATTTTATTTTTGCTAAAAATACCCTCGATAGTCCAATACTCTTCGGAGTTAAAAGAAGAAATTTCTCGTTCACGTTCCACAACTAGTCTTAGGGCGGCTGATTGCACGCGTCCGGCCGAAAGACCCTTAACAACTTTTTTCCATAAGAAAGGAGATAGTTCGTAACCCACTAATCTATCCAAAATGCGGCGCGCTTGCTGGGCATTGATAAGGTTATAATCTAGTTCACGTGGATGTTCCAAAGCTTCACGTATGGCGGTTTCCGTGATTTCGTGAAAAGCAATGCGCTTTGTTTTTTTAGGATCCGGCTTAAGCAGTTCTGCTAAATGCCAAGCAATCGCTTCGCCTTCTCTATCTTCATCAGTGGCGAGATAAATAATATCGGCTTTGGCTGCTTGTTTTTTAAGCTCCGCCACGTTTTTTTTGGCCTTTACGGGCATGACATATTGCGGCTCAAAGTTATTGTCTACATCCACACCTAATTTTGATTTCGGCAAATCGCGCACATGGCCATAAGAAGAGGCAATTATGTAACCCTTACCCAAAAAACGGCTAATGGTTTTAGCTTTGGTAGGGGATTCGACAATGACGAGATTTTTGGACATAAGTTTCTAAATTATTATCTGAGGCAAGTTTGGAAAATTCAAGATTTTGTTAACAGTGTTGTTTATAGCACAACTAGCTTTGGTTTGGCAAATCCTAAGTTAGTTTTATGTACGTATGCCCGCCTACATCACGCACATAGCCTGCTAGCTCCAAAATTGTTAATTGGGCTGTTAATTCCGCCGCCGGTACTCGTGCTTGTCGGCCTAATTCATCAATATGAAGCGGTTCGCTACTCAAATATTCCAGCAAAGTTTTTTGCTCATCAGCCAAAGGTAATACTTCTGATTTAGCAGTGTTTTCTAAACCATAAACGTTTAAAATATCCTGAGCTTCGGTAACAGGATGAGCGCCGAGTTTTAAAAGTTCATTAGTTCCCTTGGAATATTCGGAAAAAATATTGCCCGGCACTGTAAAAACCTCACGGTTAGCCTCTAGCGCTTGTTTAACAGTAATAAGCGCGCCCGAACCATGGGCCGCTTCTATTACCAATGTGCCACGGGCCAGGCCGGCAATAACCCGGTTGCGATAAGGAAAATTTTGTTTTAAAGGAGCGGTGTGGGGCGGGAATTCGGTTAAGAGCAATCCGCCATGTTTTACCATTTCATTGGCCAAAGCTTGGTTAGCTGTGGGATAAATTTGGTCCAAACCCGAGGCTAAGACTGCTACTGTAATGCCATTCGCTTTAAGTGTGGCGCGGTGCGCGGCGGCATCTATACCGTAGGCTAAGCCAGAAATAATAGTAAGTCCGGCATAAGCTAAAGTATGTACAAATTCTTCCGCTACCCTAAGGCCATAACTGGTGGCCTGTCTTGCACCGACCACAGCCAAAGAATTATTATTTAGTGCGTTAATATCGCCGCGGTAAAAAAGCAGTGCCGGCGGATCGTAGATTTCGCGCAAAAGTTTGGGGTAGCGCTCGTCAATAATATTTACCACTTCAATTCTTAATTTGGCAAGTTCTTCCCATTTTTCTGTCACGTTAGTTTTTTGACGATGATCGACCAGCGCCACTATAATATATTCTTCTAAACCAGTTCTTTTAAGTTCGTTCGCCGAAGCTTCCCACACTTCTTTCATAGTACTAAAACTGCGTCGCAAGATAGACCAGCGAGTCGGTCCAATTTTAGGACAGTGTGACAGCGCTATCCAGTAGGGTAAGTCGTTTTGGGGGAGTGATTGTGTCACAGGATATTATATTTTAGTGTTAGTAGTGCTATAGTAAGGGTAGACTAATTGACTATTTTTCACAAAATTTTATGAGACAAGGTGAGTATTATAGAGGAAATGAAGGCCTCTTAGAGCCAGTAGAAGATAATATTAATAGCGAACCTGATCCCTTAGTTATAGAGCAGATAATGGAGGAAGAAAAGAAACGGCGTAAAGATAAGAAACAAGCGGAAATGGAAATTGGTAAAGAATTTATAAAAATTAATAAATCATTAGAAAGCAGGTTAAATAAAAAAGAGCCTGATTTATTTTCCTAATTTTGTGAAAAGAGAAATTAATCTGATTATTAAGAGTGAGTTAGGTTTTATACTATTTTGTTTTATTTTTATGGGACCACTTGACAAATATATCAAAGTAGGCTAAATTTATACATTCTTTAACAAATATTTACCATTCTCTTTTGGGTATATTTTAGTGCCTAAGAGAGAATAGTAAAATTAATAAACAATATCAAAATAACAAAATAATTAGTGAGGTTAAAATGTGGTACTTAGAATATACTAGCGGTAAAAATGAATATGACAGTAATGAGCATACTCATTTATTTCCCTTAGGCATTGAGGACTTTTCTAAAAAAGAAAAGGCTAAATCGTTGGCCAAAATTAAGTGGGGTGAGCAAAAAAGATCCGAAGGGTCTTTTAAAGAACTATATCGTGATCCCCAATTAGTGTGGAAAGAACCTATTAAGGATTAGGTAAATTCGTTATATAAGGTACTAGAGCCAGTGAACCCGGATATGTTATTACATTGATGGGTTCTTTTTATTTTCCTAATAACTTTAAACTTTGTTTAAGCCAAGGAATCCAGGCTCCGACGGCGAGGGGGTGCTTGGCCCTTATGCCAGCCCCACCCTCGGTGTGACGGTATAGGGTTCCGCCCCCCAGAGGCTCCACTCCCCAACGGCTATCAAATGATGTTAGTCTTTCAATAATTTCAACTGAAGGTGCTTCCAAAAAGCGTAAAGTAAATTGACCAAAACCATTAGATGTTTGACAAGATACTTCACCCAGCCGTGCTCTCTCGGCAAGTAATTTGATTTCCAAAAGAGTTAATAAATTTTGCAATAATCTATCAGCTGGTTCACTGGTTAGTGGACGGCCGATAATTTCTTCGGCTATAATTTTTAGTTCAGCTGGCTCACGAATACCAGCGAGACGCTGATAAACCTGAATGCGGTTAGCTTCAATTGGTATCAAATCTGTATGAATACGCCCCTCCAGCGGCAAACGAAGCAACACTTCGGGAATATTTGGTAAACTTTCACCAGTTTGTAATTCCTCCACCGCCTGAGCTAAGAGCTGGCCGTAAAGATGCAAACCGACGGCGGAAACTTGGCCATGCTGTTCTTTACCTAAAATTGCGCCAGCGCCTCTGAGCTCCAAATCTTTTAGCGCGATGGTTAAGCCGCCGCCTAAAGCTGGCGCCTGTGATAAAGCTTCTAAGCGTTTACTGGCAGCTTGCGTGTGTGAATCTTTAACTAAAAAGTAAGCATAGGCGCGTGTGCGGCCGCGACCAACTCTGCCCCGCAGTTGATACAAATCGCTCAACCCAAAATTTTCCGCCCCCTCTACTATTAAGGTATTTACATTTGGTAAATCAAGTCCATTTTCAATAATAGTGGTAGCGAGTAATAATTGTAATTCTTTTTTATCAAAAGCGTGCATGGTTTGCGCTACTTCGCGCGGGTTAAGCCGGCCATGGATAGTACCAAGCTTGAGATGTGGCAATAATTTTTTAAGTTTTAATTCAATTTGCGGCAATTTACTAATATGGTTTACCAAATAATAAATTTGACCACCACGTGTTAACTCTTGTTCAATGGCGCGTTTAATAGTAGCTTCATGCGGTGCGCAAAATTCCATAACAACTCCTTGCCGACCAGTGGGCGGTGTGGTGATAATGGAAAGATCCCTGACATTGGAAACAGCTAAATTTAAAGTACGTGGTATGGGGGTAGCTGAAAGTGATAACACGTGTACCTCTGGCTTAACAGCCTTAAGTTCTTCTTTTTGTTTCACGCCGAAGCGTTGTTCCTCGTCAATAATTAAAAGACCAAGATTTTTAAAATGTACGTCCCGCGCTAGCAAGCGATGGGTGCCAATAATAATATCTATTTTACCCGCGGCCGCATCTGTTAAAGTTTGTTTTATTGTGCTAGCGGTTTGAGCGCGTGAAATTAAACCTAATTTTACGCCAAGTTTTTCCAAGCGTTCACTAAAAGTATCAAAGTGTTGTTGAGCGAGAATAGTAGTGGGAGTGAGTAGTGCTATTTGATAATTATTAAGTGCGGCGCGTAAGGTAGTGCGTACCGCTAATTCGGTTTTACCAAAACCAACATCACCGCAAATTAATCTATCCATTGGCATAGTGCGGTCGAGGTCAGCTGAAATTTCAGACCAAGCTTTAAGCTGGTCGGGAGTTAAAGGCCAAGGAAAGTTAGCAGCTAATATCTCCTCTTCAGGAAAATGTTGCCAAGGTTTAACCTTGCTTTTTTGTCTACGCGCATAAAGATTTAATAATTCGCGCGCCAAACTAGCCGCCTCCGCCTTAACTTTTTTAGTAATTTGGAACCAGCTGGCACTATGAAGTCTTTCGACTTTAGGATGCGGTTCGCCTAAATAACGCGAGAGGCGATCCGTATGCTCAATAGGCACATAAAGCTTGTCTTCTTCAGCATATTCCACTAAAAAATATTCGCGCGCTATATTATCAATAGTCTGACTAGTGAGCCCGCGGAATCTGCCAATGCCGTGATCAATGTGTACTAAATAATCATCTATCGCCAAATGTTCAAAAGAGGCTAGGCTGGCAAAAGTGCGTTTTCTTTTAAGACCAATAAGTTCTCGGTCGGTAAGATAAATAGTTTTTTCACTTAAGTTTTCAAAACCTTCCAATTCAACAACAATCGATTCACCGACTTCTATTATTTTTGGCTTATAAGTTAGGTTAACAAGGTTGGCTAAGATGGTTTGTGGTTCGTTAGTAAAAATCACCACATTTTTTCCCTTGGTGTTTTTTTCTTGTAGATAGCTGGTAATTTCCGGCCATTGTTTACCAAACAAAGGTACAGAGCCGAACAAGTTACTCGGTTTTAATAAACTTACTAACTGTGTATTTTTTCCAGTTTGGACAATTTCGGAAGGGGGAGCTATGAGGGTAATTTGATTGGTAAGGTATTTTTTTAAAGTAATTTCTGAGTGGGGCGTTAATTTTTGTGGTAGCAAAGTAATGTTTTTAATTTTTTCGCATGTCAGGCCAGTAGCTAGATTGAATTTAAAAATATCCTCTATGATATTGCTATTAAAATCTATGCGCCAAGCCTCGGTAGCACTAGCAATTGTTATAGCGCCACCTTGTTTTAAAAACCAGCCTGTAGCGTCGGGCAATGGTCCGGGTTCAAAACCAGCAGACTCAAGTTCCCGTATGAGCGCAAAAGGTGCTTTGTTTTCACCAGCAGATATTTTTACAGTGTGTGTAGCAATATCTTTTTTGGTAGGTAAAGCCAAATTAATATGATCAGGTACCACGAACATTATAGTAGGTGTTTTATCGTTTTGATATTTCAGCCAATAAACAAAATCATCCGGAAAAGTTAAGAGTTCAGTGGATATTTTATTTAGTTTAGTAAAAAATTTTATTAATTCTCGGGCGCGCCCAAGATCGTGGCTGGAAGGTAAAAACCATAAAACCCCCCCACTTAACAGGTGGTGAGGTAGGTTGGCAATAAAAAAAGCTTGGGCTGTTAAATTGGGTGGCAGAGTATCTGATTTTTGCATGCTGGATAATTAAACTTAGTTTATTATTAGGTGAATATATCTAAAGTCACCCTCTTGACAGCGGACCATCGTGGTGCTAAAGTGGGTGTACTTACAATACGATAATTAGTTCTTTAAAGTATTTGTTTTGGTGTATTTTAGCCTGCTTGCCAGTGATTTCTCTTGTGACCCCTCCTTTAACGAGAGTTATCTGCAAAGTTAATTTAGATCAGTTTACTGGTTTAAATTAACGCTGGTAAGTAGGCTAAAATACATACAAACTCCGCCATTCGCGGAGTTTTTTGTTTTAAAAATCAGAGATATTTTTAGGCAAGCCATTTGTTACAGAGCTGATGATTAATTTTACCGTTTTTTCTACAACTTCTTTAATTATAGTTTTTTCACTGGTTGTGAATTTTTCTAAAACATAATCCTCGACTGGTTTTTGATCAATAGGTTTACCAATACCGATGCGAAAACGATAAAAATTTTTGGTGCCTAAATTATCAATAATACTTTGCACGCCTTTGTGTCCGGCTGCTGTGCTATCTTTAGATAAACGCGCTTGGCCAATTGGTAAATCTAAATCATCGTGTACTACCCAAATATCGGCTGTGGTAATTTTATAAAAATTTGCTACTTCGTGCACACTTTTACCAGATTCATTCATATAGGTTTGAGGCTCAAGCAAAATAATGCCTTGGTCTGTCAATTTTAAGCGGCAAATTTTATCCTCCTTTGATGGTTTAAACTCCCAGGAGCCTTCTGCTTCACGGCAAATTTTTTCTACTACCATAAATCCAAGATTATGCCTAGTATCCTCGTATTTTTTACCTGGATTGCCCAAACCAACAATTAGTTTCATACATTTATAGTATAGAATATTATTAATTTTTGCGCGTACCCATTAGTCTAACCTTAACAGGCGTGCCTTTAAAATTATAAAATTGTCTTAGTTTGGTTTCTACCCATTGGCCTATGGCCCAAGGCGGATTTTCCTTAGTTTTAAGGTGTAGTAAAAATCGTGGTGGTTTGGTGTTGATTTGTTCCAGTTGCTTTAAAGGCAATTTACTTGTAGTTTTGGTTTTTTTAAGAAAATTAAAAAAACGAACAAGTTCTTTGCTATCTAACGTTTTACCCCAGTCCGCCGCCGCCATCTTGGCCTCAGGAATAATTTTATTAACTCCTTCTCCATCTTTGGCCGAGACCCATAAAATAGAAGCAAAGGAGAGCATAGGCAGAAAACGTCCTAGCTTTTTTATTATATTTTTACGTTGATCAAAAGGTATTAAGTCGGCTTTGTTAAGTAATACCACGCAAGCTGTTTGTGCTTCTGTTATTAATCCCCCCAAGTGTTGTTCTTGCCAAGTTGGTTCATCGGCGGCATCTACCACTAATATAGCAACATCAATTTCCTCTAAAGCTCCTAAACTTTGCTCAACACTTTGCTGTTCTAAGCGATTAGCTTTGCTGAGTTGACGTCTAACGCCAGCTGTATCAATGAGCTCTAATAGAGTATTATCAATTTCAATATAATCATGCAATCTGTCCCTAGTAGTATGAGGAGTAGACAAAACAATACTTCGTTCTTCTTTTAATAATTTATTAAACAGCGAAGATTTACCAACATTAGTTTTTCCTAAAAAAGCTAATTTTAATTTTGGTTCGGTAATGGCGGCTGGCGGCAGGTATTCAATAACACAATCTAATAAATCACCCAGGCCATTGCCGTTTTGAGCCGATACTAAAAAAGTATTTTTGAAACCGAGAGAAATTTTTTCAGCTGACGTGCGTTTAGATAAGCTGTCAATTTTATTGATTACTAAAATAACCGGTTTTTTTAATTTTCTTAAACGTTGGGCTAAATTTCTGTCGGCTGGTAATAGGCCAGTTTGTCCATCAATTACTAAAATCAAAACGCACGCCTTAGCAACAGCGCGTTCCATTTGTTTAACACTTAATTTGCCTGCAGGATCGTTCGCATTTGGATCACTACCGCCAGTATCAATTAACCAAAAATCAATTCCTCTCCATTTTACAATGCCTTGGTTTAAATCACGGGTAGTGCCAGCTTCGGCTGAAACAATCGCGCGACCACGACCAATCAAGCGGTTAAATAAAGTTGATTTACCGACGTTAGTTCTACCCACCAGTACAGCAGCTTGTTTCATATATTTAGTTTATGGTATTAGGTAATTTGCTCCTAATATAATACGAAAATCAGGCGGGACATCGTTGGCTGTTGTTTTTTCCAAATTTAAAGCTTGGGTGTGAAAAATAGCCTCTAAAATTTGTCGGGTGATAGGCTTAGACCCACCAGAGTAATCATACAATAGTGTACGGACAAAATCACCAGTGGTAGCATTGGTAACTTGTGTAATATTAAATCCTTGACTTTTTAAACTAAGAGCCGTGGCTTCGCCTAAACCCACGGTAGTAGTACCATTTTCTATTATTACCTTTGCCTCTTCGGCTGCCACACGGTTAATATCAAAAATATTATTTGCCAGATTTTTTATTTCACTATAATCAGCTACGTTTGGCACCAATAAGTAAGCGCCATCAACACCAACGGTTTCATGTAATAGTCCACCAGGCGAAGTATCAAGCACACGCGTAGAAATATCTTTGGATTTAATAGAACGAATTAGGTGTACCAATTTAACCGCTTCGCCTGCCCCTAGATTAGTGTCGACACTTTGACTAAAAGTACGATAGAGTTTAAGTACTAGGCTTGGATTAAAAAGCGTGGAAGCAGAAAATAATTTTTCTTTAACTGCCAACAAAACTTGTTGTTGTCTTTTGGCGCGCGCAAAGTCAGAGCTTTCACCATTATTACCATGACGCGAGCGCGTGTACTGTAAAGCTTGCTCACCCGAAAGTAATTGCCATCCCGCCTCAAAACTTATAGTAGTGTAACCATTTTTTTCAGTGGGAAATTGATTGTCAGTAAAACTACGCTCAATGTTAATTGATACTCCGCCGATCTGATCAATAATTTTTTTAAAACCATCAAAATCAAGTCTTATATAATAATGGATCGGCAAATTAACTAATTTATTAACTACTTCAGTGGCTAGCACGGCTCCCTGCCCTGTACCTTTTTCTTCACCATAAGCGTTAGCGCTATTTATTTTTTTAAATCCCCAGCTAGGTATGTTAACGACCAGGTCACGTGGGAGAGATAACAAAGCCACTTGTTTAGTGTCTGGCTTTATACTAGCTAAAATGATAGTATCTGTAAGATAAGGACCGTCGTGTACTACTCCACCCTGACCTAGTATTAAAAAGTTAATACGCCCCTCATTTTCGCCTTTTAACAATAAGTCTTCGCTACCAGCTAATCTTTTAACGTTTTCCCACAAGGAATATTTATTCCATTCTACAATAGTCACTTGTACGCGTGGTTGTTGCAACAGCCAACCACCGCCCAGAAAAGTAATAATTATCAGGGCGTACAAAAAAAATTTCCCTCGAGTCACAGCTGGTGCAGAGGGCGGTAAGATAGTTTGAGGGTTTAATGTTGTCATAGTTACTTTACAGCCAGTATAAAAGATGTTACCATTCGGTCTGTTTGGCTGTCAACCTAGCGTTAATTTAAAGTTTTATCTTAGCCTAAAAACAGAAAAACAGGTAATTATCTAAAGGCGGGTTATATTAAAGTGATTTTTAAGGATGATTAGCTCAGCTGGTTAGAGCGCTGCATTCACATTGCAGAGGTCACTGGTTCGAATCCAGTATCATCCACCATGTACCACTCGCTTGTGCTCGGGTACATGGCAGGCCATATACTAATTGTTTAACCTTGGTACATGGCAGGCCAAAATATCAAAAAAATTTATAATTTAATCTACTTTATTTTCAAACTAAATTTATTTATGATGAGTTATTTAAAAACCGCTTTGTTGTTTTTTTGGGAAGTGATGAAAGTGGCACTTTTGTCACTGGCTATTATTTTACCAATTCGTTATTTTTTGGTACAACCTTTTTATGTTAAAGGAGCTTCCATGGAGCCTACTTTTTTGGATCATGATTATTTGTTGATTGATGAAATATCTTATCGTTGGCGAGAGCCACATCGTGGTGAGGTAATAGTATTCCGTTATCCGCGTGATCCTAAGCAGTATTTTATTAAAAGAGTAATCGGTTTGCCAGGTGATCGCGTGGTGGTGCGTGATGGAGAAGTTTGGCTGGGTGAAAACGGTAGTGAATTAAAATTATATAAGGAGTCTTATTTGGGTGAATGGGTGCGCACTCAAGGCCAAACCCCATCTTATCTTGATGCAGTGCTAGGAGAGCAACAATATTATGTAATGGGTGATAACAGAAGTGCGAGTATGGATTCCCGTAGTTTTGGCCCAATTATTAAACGCGAGATCATTGGTCGTATTTGGATTCGTGGTTGGCCGTTTGATCGTTGGACAGTTTTTAATACCAACTCAATAACCATTTAAATTATGTCATTATCAACTATGGAAAAAGAAAAAATAGATAAACAAGATAAATCAGCCACTGGTGAAGCTGTTATTAAGGTTAAGAAAATAATCCCGCCACAGTTAGTGCGCGGTATGCGTGATATTTTACCAACAGAATGGAGTTGGTGGAATTTTTTATGGGCCCAAGTACAAGAGTACGCTTTATCATATAGTTTTGAAAGAATTGAAACACCAATTTTGGAAAAAACAAATTTATTCACGCGTGCTATTGGCAGTACCACGGATATTGTTGAAAAAGAAATGTATTCCTTTGTTGATCAATCAGAGGATCATTTGAGCTTAAGGCCGGAGTATACTGCTGGTATAGCTAGGGCTTATATTGAGCATGGTATGTTGTCATTGCCACAACCAGTTAAGCTTTATTCTTTTGGCCAACTATTCCGTCATGAGCGTCCTCAGGCTGGTCGTTTTCGCCAATTTTGGCAACTTAATTTTGAAATATTTGGCGAGGCTCAAGCTACTGCCGATACACAGTTAATTTTATTAGCCGCCGCTTTATTTGAAAATCTAAAACTGCCGGTCACTATTCAAATTAATAGTGTTGGTTGCCAGGCTTGCCGACCAGCTTATAAGCAGGCTTTGCAGGATTATTATAAAACCAAGCGTTCTGTTTTGTGCGAAGATTGTAAACGACGCTTACAGCGTAATCCTTTACGTATTTTAGATTGTAAACAAGAAGAATGCCACGAGCTTGCCAAAAACGCTCCACAGATGGTTGATTTTTTGTGTGAAATTTGTAAAAACCATTTTACCAGATTATTGGAATATCTTGATGAAGTTGAGTTAGCTTATCAGCTTAATCCTTATTTGGTACGTGGTCTTGATTATTACACTAGGACAGTATTTGAAGTATGGGGAGGAGATGAAGGCAAAACAGTTTTAGCTGGCGGCGGACGTTATGATAATTTAGTTAGCGAGCTCGGCGGACAACCTACTCCGTCCGTTGGTTTTGGTGGTGGTGTGGAGCGGATTATTAATGAACTTAAAGTAAGGCAAATAGCAGTGCCAACCGCACCCGCGCCAGATTTATTTTTAGCTTGTTTGGGAGAAGCTTCTCGTAAAAGAGCTTTTAAACTTTTTGAAGATTTACGTCGGCAGGGTATAAGAGTAGCGGAAAGTTTTACTAAAGAAGGCCTAAAGAGTCAATTAGAAATTGCGAATCGCTTGGGGGTGAAGTTTGCTTTGGTGTTGGGACAAAAAGAATTAATGGATGGAACTATTATTGTGCGCGATATGGAAAATGGTATTCAAGAAATTGTTGATTTAAAGAAAGTGGTGGAAGAGGTTAAAAAACGTTTAGTAGCCAGACAGTCTAATATTTTAACAGTTAGTTAAACTTGTTCTTAAAAAATACCCTGCCCCGATATTTAACGGGGCAGGGTATTTTGATTTATGGGTAAATTATAACACTACAAAAAGCGCAATATGTGTGGACATTACCAGTTGGCGTTGACAAAAGGTCATTTTTGTGCTAAAATTAGTATATAAATCAATAGTATTAGCCAAAAATTAAACTAAAAAATTGGAGATTATTAATATGGTTATGAAGAGAAATTTATTTAGCATATTAGCACTAACTATTTCTTTGGCTGGCGGATTTTGGTTTAGTAACAATCATGGATTTTTGTTTGTTTATAAAACAATTTTACAACCTAATACTCGAGTGGCGGGAGTGCAATTAGTAGCTGATACATCTATGATTTCTATAACTACTCCAGCCAACAGTGCTAATTTTTCAGCAGGCACTGTACCGGTTATTATGGATATTACCAATACAGCCGGGATAAGAGAGTTTTTATGGAATTGGAATAATCAAAGCTATGCCATATACAACAATTCTCTGGTGGCCATGTTTAATTTTGATAATATTACTGCTTTAGGCGAAAGTTTATCATCTACTACCGTAACCGATGCTTCTTTGTATGCTAACAAAGGAACTTGTACTAATTTAGGTACGGGGTGCCCTTGGACAACTGGGAAATATGGCCAGGCGATGAATTTTACAGGCACAACAGGAAATATTTTAATTAACACTAGCTCTAGTCTTAATACCCTAAGTAGACACACAGTAGAATTGTGGGTTAACCCTAGAAGCAGTTCTCTTGCCTCTACTATATTTAATAAAATGGGAGAAGGTGAAGGATTTAGAATTACTAAGCTTTCTGATGGAAGAATTATTTACAATCTTGCCAATGGGCGTGGATTAGGATATACAGATCTTATTTCTAATCAAGTAATTCCTGTAAATACCTGGACTCAGGTTGTGGTTACTTACGATGGAAGCGTACAGCGTATGTATATTAATGGCACTCTTCAATCCAGTTCCGTTAATACTACCGCCTTTGTTCCTAATACCATTAGTCCGCTGGAGATAGGATATGCTAGTTGTTGCGGAATTCTTAATGGATACAACGGACTGTTGGATGAAGTAAAGGTATGGAATCGAGCACTTAGTGCTACTGAAATTCAGCAAGCCTATACCTCCGCCTTTAGAAAATACGATACTACCAAATGGAGTTTTGAAAATACGCAAACAAATCTTTTAAGTGGTAGTTATACATTTTCTGCTTCTGCGACAGATACTTTAGGGAGCATAAATACATCTGGAGTGCGGACTGTCACAGTAAATTCTTCGCCTTCCGCTGATACCCAATTTCCTTCTGTCCCCACAGGACTTACCGTAATCCCCATCTCCTCGTCTCAACTTAATCTTTCTTGGACTGCATCTACCGATAATGTAGGTGTTGTTGGATACCGTATTTATCGAAGTGGCACTCAAATAGGAACTTCTAACACTACATCATATTCCAATACTAGCCTCATTGCCGCTACCACCTACAGTTATACTGTGTCTGCTTATGATGCCGCTGGAAATATTTCGTCCCAATCCGTCTCTGTTTCTGGAACAACGCAAACGATTTCGTCCAGTGATACAACTTCGCCGTCCGTTTCTGTTATTGCTCCCGTAAGCGGATTTACAGCTTCTGGAACAATTACACTTTCCGCCTCTGCTACTGATAACGTAGGTGTAGCAGGTGTTCAATTCCGCGTAGATGGTTTAAATGTTGGTTCTGAAGACACCACTTCTCCATATTCTATTTCTTGGAATTCTGCCTCTGTGGCGAATAGTTCTCATTCCATAACCGTTGTGGCGCGGGATGCGGCGGGAAATATAGGTATTTCTGCGCCCATAACGGTGACGGTAGCGAATACAATAATTTCAACACCAACCGCCTTAAAAGATAGCAATCATGATTTTCCCAGAACTTATGTTTTGCAATGGGGGAGTGGATCGCCGGAATATTTGAGTAAATTCGATATGGTTATCACTCTCGCCAGAGACGCGGAGCGGATAAAGAAAACACGCGCACTTAATCCTAATGCATATTACTTGGCAACAACCGACTGGAATGTGGGTGGGCCATTTTATCATGGCCGCATAGATTATATTCCAGAACAATGGTACATACGCCAATCAAATAGCTTAAGATTCCCAATAAGTTATGCACCTGGCATGGTTGATATTACAGATAATGCTCCCAGTTATACAGGGTCCGTGGGACCATATAATGATATGGTCACAAATGAAAAATATAATACTGCGTTCCCCAGGGTTCTTATAGATACGCAGGTTGACTGGAATGCGTTTGACGGTATTGGAAGCGATGGTAGCTGGCAAATGCCTTTTGCCTACAATAATGTTGATTTAAATAGAAATGGTGTAAATGATTGGTCAGAAGGAGGAGAAGCGCTTGTTGCAGGTATGTGGCAAGTAGGATATGACACAGCACTGAACAATATCAGAAACAAGTATCAGCAAAAATTTGGCGGTCAGAAGTTGATAACCTATCATACCATGGGTGATATTGAGACATTCAATAACATACAGTTTAGTCGTATGGGTGCGGATAAAATTAATGGTGTAGGCTCGGAAGACGTTTTTTATGTTAATGGACCTTGGAAATTTAGCGATTATATGACGCAATTAACCTATTTTGAAGCGCACGAACCCAATCCAAAAATAAATTACTTAAGCGCGGATTTTAGGGCGGCCTATGGTGGAGGACCGGGTTACGAATTAGCCGATCCTTTTAGTTCTGGGTGGATTGCTCCAAGTTATGGCCCTCCAGCGACAAAAATGAAAGAATTCTATAGATATATGAGATGGATGCTTGGATGGGCGTTGATGAAAGATGTATATTTCTCAATACAGGATGCCGAACATAATTATTATTTGTATTATGATGAGTTTGATGCAAATCTTGGACATCCAAAAGGTCCTGCAATTGATTTATCAAATGGCGCATGGGTCAGATTCTTCGACAATGGAGCATATATAGTTAATCCAGATAATTGTAACGACACTAGGACAGTAACCGTTACAAATACTATGTTACAAGGACTTTCAGGATACGCAGGACCATATTATAGATTAAAAGGAAATCAAGACCCCACATGGAATAATGGACAATTATTTACAAGCATAACACTACAGAAAAATTTATCGCCAAGAAATCCTGGACGAAAATGCACTGATTATATAGGAGATGGTATATTATTGGTAACACAACCAAACAAAACAGTTGTTTCTGACATTTATGTTGACAACGCATATGCTGGAACAAGCCCAGGTTCTGATTATGCCGCGATGACAGGATTCTCTTGGGATACAATGGCATCAAGTAATCCAGAAACAAATATTAATCCTGCCTGGACTCCAGGAGGATACAGAGATGAACCTATAACTCCTGAAAATCCTAACAATTTTAGACCAATATGGCACAAACAGCATTATGCTCCGGCGGGTAATGGTTCAGCGACTGCGGTGTTTCGTCCCACAATAAACGTGCCGGGGCAGTACCGCGTGTATGAATGGCATGGGTGGTATGGCGCCAACCAAACGAATATGGAAGCAACAAATGTTCCTGCCACGATTGTTCATACTGGTGGAACTGCGAATTTGACCATTAATCAGCGTGTGAATCCTGGCCAATGGAATTTGCTTGGTACCTATTCTTTTGATAACTCACACGCTTCTATAACAATTACAAATAATGCTAATGGATATGTTTTAGCGGATGCCTTTAAATTTGTATACGCTGGTTCAACTAATAGTTCTGATACCACCCCACCAACAATTTCTATCGTCAGTCCTACAGCTAATCAAATTTTTACAACTAATTCAGCATCTGTTTCAGGTACTACGTTTGACAATGCATCAGTTTCTTTAGTCCGAGTACGTGTTAATGGAGGAACTTGGCAAACTGCCACTGGCACAACCTCTTGGAATGCTACTTTAACTTTAGCTTCAGGTAGCAACCTTATAGAAGCGCAAGCTATTGATAGCTCGAACCTTAATTCAGCCATACAAAGTGTAAGTGTGACTTATAATATAACAAATGTAACGCCACCACCAGTTGATACCACTCCGCCAATTATAGCTCTTACCTCACCCACCGCAAACCAAATATTTAACACTGCAAATATTACAGTTTCCGGTACAGCTTCAGATAATGCGGCGATTTCATCTGTACGAGTTAGAGTAAATGGATCGGTGTGGCAAACTGCCACTGGCACAACCTCTTGGAATGCTACTTTAACTTTAGCTTCAGGTAGTAACATAATTGAAGCGCAAGCTATTGATGGTTCCGGATTGATGTCAATTATTATCAGCAGGACAGCTATATACCGAATACTCGATACTATTTTGCCAGAAATTTCTATTACTGAACCCGTGACTGGTTCTATAATTTCTGGTGAAGTTGTAACTATATCTGCTACCGCTACTGATAATGTAGGCGTGGTTGGCGTTCAGTTTCAACTTAATGGCACTAATTTAGGAACTGAATTAGCAGTTAATCCTTATACAATAGAATGGGACACAACCAATGCTATTGATAAAATATATACACTAATAGCAGTAGCCAGAGATGCCGCAGGTAATCAAGCGGTATCGTCCCCAATTAGTATTATAGTAAAAAATATTATACCAGATATTATACCAGCGCACCCCTCGCAAATAGAAGATGACACCCCACCAATAATCATCATTTTTTCACCTAAAACTGGTTCTACCATGTCTAATATTATTACTCTGTTTGCTAAAGCGTCTGATAATATTAGTGTAGCCGATGTTCAATTTAAATTAAATGGTGTTGATATTGGAAATAAAATTACTACTAGTCCGTATACTATCAAATGGGACACAACTCAAAGTACTAATGGTCAGTATCCTATTACTGCCGTAGCCAGTGATGCTGTTGGAAATAAAGCCACTTCCACGTCTGTAATAGTGACAGTTAATAATATACCAATAAAAACAACCAGCGGTGGAGGTGGTGGGAGCAGTACAACCAATTTAAAACCAAGCACTTTTATTCCCGCACCGGCTACCCAGAAACTTCCTACTTTTTCAGCTACCCCCGTTATTCCTTCAACATCAACGGCGGTTGTGGCACAAGAAAAATTAGTTAGTAGAGCTATTGATACTAAACTCACCAATCGTCTTAAGGGGCGTATTTTGCTTCAAGTTGAAAATAATGGCTATGCTTGGTATTTAGATCCTAAAACTGGTAAACGTTTTTATCTTAAAGACGGAGATTCCGCTTACACTGCTTTAAAAACTTTTGGTTTGGGAATTAACAATGCAGATTTAGCTAAAATTTCTGTTGGCGTTGGATCATATTCTCAATTAAACGATACCGATAAAGACGGTTTGGAAGATAAATTAGAAGTGGCCATAGGCACTAATCCTAATAATCCAGACTCCGATGGGGATGGTTATTTAGATGGTGATGAAATAAAAAATAATTATAATCCTTTGTTGGTTGGCGGAAAAAAGTTATCCTTAAATTTAAAATTGTCGAATAGACTTAATGGTAAAATATTACTGCAAGTTGAGTCGCGTGGCGAAGCTTGGTACGTGTTGGATGGTAAACGTTATTATATGGGTGATGGTGATAGTGCTTATCAGGTTATGCGTTCTAAATCATTGGGTATTAAGAATGATGATTTACGAAAAATAGAAGTTGGTGAATTTGAATAAATTTTCCTCTTAAGCCGTCCCGATTTAATTGGGACGGCTTTTTAGTTGGTGCCAATTTAACTATGTTTTGTGGCTATTTGTTTATAATTACCTTTTAGATTTGACTATTTGTAAAAAATAGTGTATAATAGAATAGTAAAATATTTAATCATCTTTTTAGTAAGGAGGTGTATTTACCGTGATAGAAGTAAAACGTAAAGAAGGAGAATCGGTAGAAGGTATGCTTCGCCGTTTTTCAAAGCGCGTTCAACAGTCTGGTTTGATTCTACAAACCAAAAAGAGGCGCTTTTTTGAGACACCCAAAACCAAGCGTGAACAACGTGAAGACGCTGTGCGTCGTTTATCTATACGCAGTCGTAAAGAGTATTTAAGAAAAACAGGTCAATTAGAAGAAGAGGATTTACGTAGCCGTAATCCACGCACTATTGCTATGATTAAACGCGCCCTGCGCAAATAAAATCTTTCTTAAATTAATATATTTATGATTGAGATAGTAAGTCGTTTGGAAGCAGATATTAATTCAGCATTGCGAGGCAAATTACCAGAGCTCGCTACCTTGCGTATACTTAAATCTGCTCTGCATAACGAAGTTATTGCACGAGTAGGAAAAGAGACTGGTCTGGACGAAGATGGCGCGTTGGCGATTTTCCGCCGCGAATTAAAAAAGCGCCAAGAAGCAGCCAAGCTTTATGAGCAGGGTGGGCGTTTAGATTTAGCGGCTAAAGAAAAAGATGAAGCTGAAATAATTTTTAATTATTTACCAGCGGCTCCTAACTCAGATGATATTAAAAATACTGTTGTCCGTTTAAAACAAGAATTAAATTTAAGCGGGGTCCATGCTATGGGCCAGCTTACCAAAGCGGTGATGGCGCATTATAACGGTGCGGCCGATGGGCAAACAGTTAGCTCACTGGTGCGTGAAGTATTAAAATAGAAGTATCAAAATAAACGAATTCTAAAAAAATAAAAATCATTTTGCATAAATATTTTTCAACCAAATTTATGGTTACCAACATATTTAATTGGTTAAAACGTTACCAGTTTTGGATATTGGTTTTTTTACTGATTGGTGTTGGTATTGGGACAGGTGTTTTGCCAGTGGCGGCGCAAAATTTTGGTTTTGATGAGCTTAACGGCAATGTTAATTTGGGTAATCAAAATATTATCCAAACCGTTGGTAGGGTAATTAATATTTTCTTAAGTATTTTAGGTGTTATTGCGGTTGCCTTGATTTTGTACGGTGGGTTTATTTGGATGACCTCGCAAGGCAACGAGGAAAAAATTGCTCAAGCAAAAAAAATATTATCAAGCGCAGTTATTGGCTTGGTAATTGTTTTTGCCGCTTTTGGCATCGCGGCTTTTATTTTTAAACAGTTAGAAAGTGCTACGGGCGTTAATAATGGTGGTGGTTTAACAGGCTGTGTGGGAGCCGGTTGTTTGCCAGGCGGCGGGGAGCGCGGGTTTAGTGTTGACACTGTTTCACCAGCCGATAGCGCAGTTGATGTTAAATTATGCGAACAAGTACAAGCTATTTTTAATGATTTAGTATTAACGTCCAGTGTGCCAAGTAATGTAGAAGTTACTTATCGTAATGCCAGTAATGTTTGGGTAGATGTTACAGGATCAGGCAATTTTAGTCCGGCGGTTGGTTCGCCCGAGGAAAATAAGACCAATGCTTTTAGTTATAGCCACCCTGATTTTGAAAAAGATACTGATTATCATGTTAGCATTTCTACTGGCGTGCAGAGCGCGACTATGGATTCGCAAGGTAATCCACGCAATTTAAATACAGCTAAAGATTGGGATTTTAAAACTGGTACAGAAACAGACAATGTAGCACCGACAGTTGTGCCGCCAACTAATCCAGAAAGAGATGCTGGTATTGCGCTGGGCATTACAGAGGTTTGTTTACGTACACCAATTCAGGCCGTATTTTCTGAAACAATGAGTGTTACCTCGTTAACTAAGATAGGTAATATTACTTTAACAGATGCCAGTGGCAATAATGTGCCACTCGGTCAAGTAGTACCAGGGAGTAATTTTAAATCATTTACAGTTTATCCGTTAACACCGCTTTCTCCCAATGTTACTTACACTGTTACCTTAAAGGGTGGAGTGGGTGGCATTAGTGATAGTTGTGGAAACACCATGCAAAATGATTATACTTGGGATTTTAAAACAGGTACTACTGAATACTGCACGCCAGAGCTTACGAATATTGATAGAACCAGTGGTTACTATAGTGATGTGATAAATCTTACTGGTAAAAATTTAGGATTAGCGACCAACAATGTACTGTTTAATGGTTTGCCGGCAGACAGCAATAGTTTTTATCCAGCTACTGATAATATAATTTCTTGGACCACAACTTCAATTCGTTTGAGAATACCAATTGGAGTCCCCTTGTCTTATTGGCCTGCTGTGCCTAATACAAAAATAGTGGCACAGGTGGGAACAGTTTATAGCACGCCACAGTTTATTGATGTGAGCAGTCCTTATGTAAGGTCATTGTCGCCACAAAGCGGTCCGCCTGGACAATTTGTAACAGTGGGCGGTAATTTTTTTGGCAATTCTAGTGCGGCGCCGGCTAAGGTTACTTTTATGAATCCGGTTGCTATTGGCACCAGAGCGGCTCGTACTTTTACTGATGCCGAACTGGCTTGCGGTTTAGGTTCTTGGCAGGATAATCGAATTATTATTAAAGTGCCGGCTGGTTTGCCAGTTGGTGCGTATGAAGTGCAAGTTACCAATAGCGATGGCGTAGGCGGCAAAAAAAGCAATACTTATAACTTTACAGTGGATAATTCACCAATTGGTCCGGGGTTGTGTTCGGTTGCGCCAACTTGTAGCTCTTTAAGTCAGGTAACCGGAGGAGGTGCAACACTTACTTTGGGTGGTGTGAGGTTCGGCACTTCGCGTGGCGTTAGCAATGTGCAAATTGCCGGAGTGGATGCACTGGCTGGAACTTGGATCGGAACTTGGAATGACCAAAATATTACTCCTGTACCAGTGAGAACTGATTTAGGTAATGGTCAGCATAGTGTGGCGGTAATAGTGCCAAATTTACCGCCTAGCAACAGCATAACTTTTACTGTGCCATGTTCACCAGCACCTTATGTGATAGAAGATACACAGTGCAGTGCAAATTTTCAAAGCCCCAGCCCAGCCGCGGGCACTACCGGAGTGTGTCGCAATGCTTTAGTTGCCGCTCGTTTTAGCACAGCAATGAACCCAGCTGATTTTACAGTAGTTGGTTTAGCGGGTAGCACTACTGGCAACATCCAAGCTTGGCTGTGTGATGCCACTAGCGCTAGTACTTCTTGCACCAATCCAACACCAATTACTTTTAGTAGTATTATTTTATTGCCTAATAATACTGAACCGACAGGGTTTCAATTAGTGCCCACAAGTAATCTGCAGGCTAATAGTTGGTATCAAGTAACTATCAGCAGAACAATGCGCGCGCTTGATGGCACGCCAATGGATTATAACTACACTTGGCAATTTCAAACCGGTAGTGATATTTGTAGTATAGCCAGCATTACAGTTACGGCTTCCAATGGTACTTCTACTGGATACATTCGTTCACAAAATGAAACTCAGGCTTATAGCGCTTCAACACAAGCTATAAATTGTAATTTACTAAATCCGGCAAGTTATACTTGGAATCCTTGGACGTCTTCTAAAACCATAGCCACACTTACCCCTGGTAGTGATCCTTGGAAAGTTACAGCTTCGGTTACGCCGCCTACCTCAACAAATTTTCCAGACACCAATCCGCCAATTGAAATTACTGCCAGCGCGGCTGGTAAAAGCGATACAGCGGATTTAATAATGAATGATGTGGCCTGTACTAGTAGTATCGATTGTACTGCTTGCGGGCCTGGAGTTTCAACTTGTAAAGCTGGCAGTTGTACCCCAGTCATACAAGACTTTTCACCTACCAGTGGTGCTATTGGCACGTGGGTAGGAATTAATGGTTGTTATTTTGGTAGCAACAAGGGTCGTGTAATTTATGATAAAGTTGGCGGCGGCACAGTTGATGGTTTGTGGCCTCCGAGTGCTATTTGTGGTAACACTTGGACTAACACACAAATTATCAGCGAAGTGCCAGATGTATCTAGTGCCAATGATGCCAGAACTGGTCCTATTACAATTGAACGCACAGATGGCGTACAAAAAACAACCGTGACAGATTATACAGTCAATGCCGTGGTTCATCCTGGTCTATGTAAAGTGGAGCCAAATTATTCTTATGAAACAGAACGCGGCACCACATCTGCCACAGTAACCTTAAGCGGTAATGGTTTTGGTGCCACACAGGGGGCAGGCGACGTTGTTAATTATCAAGGCAGTATTACCACACAGGCCACTAATTATCCTAGTTGGTCCAATACTGCAGTTAAAGCAATTACCCCTGTTACTACAGCAGTGGAAAAAGATCAACGCATTTTTGTTACTAAAAACGGAGTTCCGTCAGCTTTGTTAAAATTTGATGTACTCTCTGGTTCACCAACTGGCCCCACGGAGAGACCAAGAATTACCGACATAGATCATATTGATGGTGTTGCGCAAAATGAAGTGACTACAGTTGTTACAATTAAAGGTGAACACTTTGGAAGCGGTGGTATTGTTAAATTTGGCAGCCACTCAGCTTCTCTGGTTGATTGCGGTTATTGGAGGGACAATGAAATAGTAGTAGCTGTTCCAGCATTAGCTCCTGTTAATTCAACTCATAATATTGAAGTTATTACGAGTGCTGGTACATCATGGGGTAACCCATTGTCTATACCCGCTTTTAGGAATCCAGTTTTTACCGTTAGTACTGTTATTAGGCCAGGCATTTGTTCTATTACACCTGTGAGCGGCGCCACTGGTACGCGCGTAACTATTTCAGGCCGTAATTTTACAGATAATCGTAAGCCAATTATAACTGGTAGTTTTGTGAGCATGGCTTGCAATCCAGCTGATTTTGTGCCAGCGATTTCAGATTGTTCCGTTGCACCAATTACTGAAGAGACATTATTACCAGCCGTTTCTAATCGTTATAAATTATCAAACTCAACCCAAGTTACTGGGTGGAACAACAAACAAATAACTATTTTAACTCCGCTCAAGGTTCGTACTGGTGATATAAGGGTGTCAGTTGACTATGGCGCGCTGGGTGGAGATTTACGCGCGTCTAATGGTGTTACTTTTACAGGTGGGCCGTTTATAACCAGCCTTACTCCCAATACCGGTCCAATTGGCACCTGGATTACAGTAAGGGGCGGTAATTTTGGTGACGAGCAAGGTTCAGTGTCATTTGGAGGTATACCAGCAGGTTCTTTACCAGCGGCTTGCACTAAACCATGGGCTGATTCAGAAATTATTATAAAAACTCCCGGGATAGCTGTAACAGCGCGTGTGCGGGTAACAACCCACTCCGGTTTAATTACTGCTAATGACGAAATAGAAAGTAAAACTTTTACTGCTAATGAAAATATTCCTTTAGCGCCAGGTTTGTGCCAGCTTAATCCTGAAACAGTGGTCACCTTACCACTCAGCGTGCAATTACTTGGTGATAGGTTTGGAAATTTTCTCGCTTCAACACAAGAAGGTATTAATTGGCCGAGTTTAGCTAAGCCGTTCCTACGTGTTCTGCCTGAAGTCACCACTTGGACTGATTCAAACTTAGTTTTGGTGCCACCTATAGACACAAAGACAGGTGACGTAACAGTACAAAAAGTAGCTAACGTAGTAGTGGGTAGAAATTGTCCTTTGCCTAAAATCCAAATTGGTGAAAATTGTATTGGTGGTTGGGAAGATGTTATTGAACAACGTATATTATTGAGCAACCCTAAAAAATTTACTGTTAATACTGGCGCTGTGCCCAACATACCAGTTAGTCTTAGGGTTATTTCGTTTGTTCCTCAAAATAACGACACAAATATTTGCCTTAACGCGGTGGTGGTAGCTAATTTTAATACAAACATTAATTCAAGCACCGTTACCGATGCTAGTTTTAGATTAGATAATACTACATCAAACCCCTTTATTCCTGTGGTTGGTCAATTGAAAATTGAAAAGAGTCGAGTGTCTTTTATACCAACAACGCCCTTACTACCAAATAATCAATATCATTTAACAGTTGACGCCAGTATTAGAGGAGTGTTAGGAGAGGTTTTGGATTGCGGCGGCGTGCCAGGCTGTGAAGTTATTTTTTCTACAAGTGCGGAAGTATGTTTAATTGATAAAGTAACAATTAGTCCAAATAGTTGGAGTTTCACTAAATCGAACGAACGCAAAGAATTTAGAGCCAATGCTTTAGCAAAAGACGGTCAACTTCTAACAGCTTCTTATGCTTGGCAAAAGGACGATCCTAATAATTTAATTAGTTTGTCCTCGGTCACTGCTAATCCAACATTTGTAACATCTGGTACACGCAACGGTCAAGCTTTACTCAAGGTTACTGTTAATGGCGGAATTGCTGGCGTTAAGCAGGCCTCCGCCCCCTTGGATATTTATATTTGTGAGGTGCCTTGGGAGTTTGAAGATAGCCAGCATAATTTCCGTCTGCGCTATTGCCGCGCCAAAACAATTACTGGTACTTTAACCCCCGTACTTATTGGAACCAACGAAACAGAAAGTTTTAATAATATAAGCGAATGGACTGTAGGCAATACTGCTGTTTGGAGTATAAGTTCCGCGCCCCAAACTTTTGCGCCAGGGGATGTTAGCAGTATAAGCACACGCACTATTGGTTTAGCCCCAACTAATTATTCCATAGGGCATACTTTTATCAATTTAGAAAAAGATACTAGTTATTCAGCTCTTGTTTATGCTTATGTAGGTGCCAATATAACACAATCAGTCAGTGGCGTTATGGCCATTGCGCCTGGCACTAGTTGCGGCTGGACACAGTCTACTCAACTGCCTCGGGCAGAGGGTTGGCAAGCTATGCAATTAGTATTTAACACTGGCGCGCAAACCATCCAAACTTTATGTTTAGGTATAAATGCGGACACTTCTCTTACAGGTACTCTTACCAGTGTTCCAATTTATTTTGACAACTTAACAGTAAAAAAAATTGGCGCCAGCGATATATTGCCAGCCTTAACTGTTTCCGTTGCTAATCCCATACCAAACGAGCCGGTAGGCAATTATGAATATTTCTTTAAAAATCCCGCCAGTCCCGATGCCATCGGCTTGCGTGTTTATGAAACATCTATTGATACTATGTTACCCCGTACATGGTATATGTCTCGTCCGGATATTGTTAAAGGGGGATTAAACGATGTTACAGTTGATGGTTATTCAGCTGTTCAGGATGGTACTACAGTTTATATATCAGCTCCTAATTTAGCAGAAGATCCAGTGACTCCGCCCGATGCCATGTACACCGATATGTATGTTATGGGATATAACCGAGGCGCAGTTACCTCTACTCAAACTATTTATCAAGAGTTAATTAAGAATTGGGTTTTTAATACCAATTTATCTGCCTTGCCCGATGCCAAAGCACAAATAAAAAATGATATAAAGCGTCTAACGGATGTTGCGCGGACTATTCCTAAAGCTTTGGATAGTTATGCCGCCACACATTCTAATAGCGTACCTCCTTTGTCAGCTGGTTCTTACGAAGTAGGGCACAGCGCTAGTACCTGGTATTCTTGGCAACAGACCTTGGGTGCCGCTATGTCACGCAGTTTACCAGTTGATCCGATTAATAAATTTAAAGATTGTCCAACGAGTTATGATTCCAAAACATGCTGGAGCGCTGATGCTAAAAAATTTGTAGAACCGTGTCCGGCAGGTTCTCATGTATATCAATATCGTGTTTTGGCAAACAGTCGGGCTGAGCTTTCCTTTAATGCAGAATTTAAAAATGTAACGTGGTGGAAAGGTACAGGAAGCGCTATAACAATCCCAACCACCGATGAGTGTGATAGTATTAAAAATTTAATTAATTATGAATCACCTACACTAAACGTTACTTCTTCTGGTAATGGCTCAGTGGTTAGTAACGAACCCACGCCAAAAATAAGTTGCGGTTTAGCTTGTAGCGCTGCTTATGCAGTGAATACAAAAGTTGCCCTAACAGCCTTGCCCAGAACCGGTTCCCGATTTATTGGTTGGGGTGGAGTTTGTAGCAGTACCGTTGGCCCAATTTGTACAGTAGATATTATAACTGGTACGAGTACGTTCTCAACTTCGGCCAATTTTGCTGAAAATATGTATGGCCTGAATATTACCGTATCAGGTCAGGGCAGTGTGACGAGTAATGTGGCAAGTGTGCCTACTTGTACCACTCTTACTACCACAACCTGTTCTACAGCCAATATTCCTAGCGGCACCACCATTGCTCTAACCGCAGTAAACCCCATGGATGGTTCTACTATATTTGCTGGCTGGAGTGGAGCCTGTAGTGGTACGGGCACTTGTACAATTATGATTAGAGATGCCGCGCTATCGGTAACAGCTACTTTTGTGCCTAAGCAAACTTTATCTTTAACTGTTAATTCATCGGGTACAGTAACGAGCGTTGATGGAAAAGTAAATTGCGGTTCTGGTTTGCCAGCTAGCGGATGTACAGCCGATTACGCTGATGGTGAGAGCGCAATTTTAAACGCCACACCCCTAGCTGGTTATGTGTTTGCAGGTTGGGGCGGAGCTTGTGCTGCCGCTGGTACTAGTGCTACTTGTACTATTAAGCTTACTGGTAATGTTTCGGTGACTGCTAATTTTACGCGCATTTCTTACAGTCTTCAAACACAGCGCACTGGCACCGGTTCGGGCACGGTTACAAGTACGCCAGCCGGAATTAATTGTGGCTTAATTTGTAGTTTTGATTATATTGGTGATAGTTTAGTAACTTTGCAGGCAGTGCCAAATTCTGATTCTACTTTTACTGGTTGGACTGGTGATGTTCCTGCAATTTGTACGCCAGCACTGCCAACAACACCACCAACTACATGTCAGGTAACAATGAACACGGCTAAAAATGTCACAGCTACTTTTAGTATCAGAGGTTACGATTTAACAGTGGCAAAAGAGGGTTCTAGGGCGAATAATATCGCTAACATAGTAAAAAGTAACGAGCCTACACCACAAATTAATTGCGGGTCTGATTGCGTTGATAGTTATACAGGAGGAACAAGCGTGGTGTTAAATGCCGCCGTAGCATTAACAGATTTCTTTGTGGGTTGGGATGTAAACGGTACGGTTAGATGTGGCGGTAATAGCAGTTGTACGATTATTGTGGTTGGAGCAACTACAGTAACAGCTACTTTTGAACCACGTGCCACTTTGTCGGTTTCTACCAGCACCCCTATTGGTTATAGCACAGGCACTGGTACGGTGATTAGCGATATTCCTTCATCTGATCCAATAAAGTGCGGCTCGGGAGGTAGTCACTGTATTCAGGCATATCAACAGAGTGGTACTGGTACGCCGCCAGTAACAACTATTGTAAAATTAATTGCTACGCCCGATAGTAATTCAATATTTATGAGTTGGTTAAGCGCGCTAGGTGCGCCATGTTATGGCAGTACTTCCCTTACTTGTGATATGACCATGGATCAAGATAGAATAATTACAGCTCAATTTGCCGAAAAAGTAACACTCAATGTGATCAAAGGGGGCAATGGTACAGGTCGCGTAACAAGCAGCCCCATAGGTATTGATTGTGGATCTGATTGTACTGGGGCGTATGGCAAAAGTTCTAGCGCTAGCAATGCTGTTACTTTAACTGCATCAGCAGATGCTAGTTCAGTATTTACTAGCTGGAGTTTGGCTAGTTGTGGCGTGGCGCTTACCTGCACCGTAACTATGGATACCAATACAAATGTTATAGCTAATTTTGCTTTGGCGTATACATTGACAGTTAATAAGAAAATATGGATATCAAATACTAGTACTATAGATACTATTTATCATCGCGTGACTTCTAATCCAGTAGGTATTGATTGTGGTAATGGTAGTAGTAGTTGCTCCGCTCGTTTTGTGGCTGGTTCAATTGTTAGTTTAATGCCATCAGCTGATTATCTAAATCCGCCAGTTCCGGCTAGTCTAGTTGGCGCGTATATTTTTGATAAATGGGAAGGCGATTGCACCCTCAGTGGTCAATGTACATTAACCATTAATATCAATAAAACAGTAACAGCTGTGTTTAAATTGGCCCCCTCTCAATTTTTATTTGCTCGTAAAGCTGGTAATGGTACGGGCCTTATAACCAGTAACCCGCCAGGTATTAACTGTGGTGCGGATTGTGATGGACTTTATCAACAAGGGAGTATTGTTTCTTTAATTCCCCAAGTTACGGTAGGCACTTTTGGTGGCTGGAGAATTTGTACGCAAGTTAGCGCTTGGCCTTATAATTGCATTGGAGCTTGGACAGCTTGTCCTTCTCTTACTGGTAACCAATGTACGGTTACAATACCTACTACCGGCGATATAATTGCCGAAGCTACTTTTAACGCCAACATACTTACTGTAACAAAAGGACTCAGTACTGGTGCTGGCACAGTTAGCAGTTCAGATACTAAAATTGATTGCGGTTCAACTTGCAGTGCGCCTTATAACGCTACTGACGTAGTAACATTAACAGCCGTACCAACTTTAGGTAGTTTTGAGGGGTGGAGTGGTGATGTTCCTGCAACTTGTACGCCAGCACTGCCAACACCACCAGCCACTTGTCAAGTAACAATGAATACAGCTAAAAATGTCACAGCCACTTTCACTTCTCATATACTTACTTTAAATATTGCTAGTGGCGGCGGTGGCAGTGGTACTGTTGATTTAAGCACTCCTAGTGCTAACTGTAGTAGTGATGCTTGTACATATGTATATCCAGGCAGTCCAATTACAACCGTTACCTTAACTGCTAACCCTTCTCTCGGCTCTACTGTAAGTTGGAGCGGCACTGATGTTCCAGCAGTTTGTAAACCAGCATTGCCAACGCCACCACCATCTACTTGTCAGGTAACAATGGATGCGGCTAAAACTGTCACAGTTACTTTTAGTACTACAAACTATACTTTGAACGTAACTACTACTGGCTCTGGTGTTGTAACAGGTCCAAATATTAATTGTCTTCCGAGTGGTGTTGGGTGTAGTTGGTCTTATCCTGCTGGCACACAAGTTGCGCTTGTCCCAACTCCGGATGCGGGCGCTACTTTTGGGGGCTGGAGCGGGGCTTGTACTAATGGCACTGGCAATTGTGTAATTACAATGGATGGCAATAAATCAGTGGCCGCCTCTTTCACCACTGCGCCATTTGCCGTAACAGTGGCTAAGGCTGGAACCGGCTCGGGCACTGTTACTAGTAGCCCAGCGGGAATTAATTGTGGTGCCACTTGTACAGGATCATTTACTTCGTCTGTTACTTTAACTGCTACACCTGCCGCAGGTTCTACCTTTGGCGGTTGGAGCGGCGGAGGTTGTACTGGCACAGGTACTTGTACTGTAAATTCAGCTGTTACCGTGACAGCGACATTTAACATTATTCCGGTTTTGACCCATACCTATAATATGGTAGCAAGTTGGAATTTTATTTCTTTGCCATTTAATGTGCTAAACTCGGCTACCAATGTCCTGTTTCCAACCGCGACTAGCGAAGCATATCAGTACTTAAATGGTGCGTATGTTGGTGTGACTAATCTTCAGGTCGGGTTGGCCTATTTTATCAAATTTGGTTACGCTGAAGATGTAACTATTACTGGTTTTTCTGCAATTTCAAATTTTTCTGTACCATTGCCTCTTGGATGGAATGGATTTGGTTCATTGTCTACTTCAGTACCTCTTAGTGCCATAACATATTCCCCAGGTACAATCGGTGATGTTTATTATTATAATAATGCTTGGGTTGCTGGTGTAGCCCAAATTGATCCAGGTGTTGGTTATATGACTAAGACAAGTGAGGCTGGCACTTTGACAATAACCAAGTAATCAGAGTAATTTTTATGTTTAATGATATGATTAATAAGTCAAAATCAAGTTCGGTAGAAGATATTTTTTCAGATGCGGAAATTCCCGCACCTGTCGTACCAACGAACAATCAAGCCTTGCCATCTCGATTATTTTCCTTACCGTCAATACCATCACCCACCTCTGTTCCTAAAATAGATAGTTTAGTTTTTGTTGATAAACCCAAAAAGCATTGGCTCACAGTGGTATTTATAGTAATATTAGTGGCAGGGATTGCAGTAGGAGGTTACTGGTGGTGGTCGCAAGGGCAAGCAAAAAATAAATCAATTGTTTCTAACAACTCTCTGCCTTCAACCAATCAGCCATCAGTTACTAATTTAAACACAACTACAGAACAGCCAACTCAAGTGGTTGAGATAGATACTGATGGTGATGGCTTAACTGACGCCGAGGAGCAGCAGTTGGGTACCAATGTTTTAAAGGCGGATACAGACACCGACGGTTTAATGGATGGTGAAGAAGTAAAAGTTTATCATACCAATCCAAGCCAAGCTGATTCTGACGGCGATGGCTATATAGATAGCGTGGAAATTAAGAACGGATTTAATCCCAACGGCCCTGGCCGTCTGCCTAATTATGAAATTCCTACTAAACCTTAAAATTTATTATTTGTGTTTGGTTTAACTAAAAAAAAGAATTCTGTGGCTGCCCAGTCAACCTCGCCTAAGTCAGAGGTGTGGGGTGATATATATACCATGCCAATTGTTACTCCGTCTGGTCAAGCGACGGTAGTTACTTATTCTGAGCCAAAATCTAAACGTCGCTGGTTAATAATATCATTAATGGTATTATTGTTAGCCATTGGTGGAGTGGGTATTTATTTAACATTTTTCTCTAAAATTCAGCCTAGTCAACCGTCGATCAATACTACTAACACCACACCGAGTGTGGCGCCGACAACTGAGCCAACTACACCGCCTGTTACTGTGCAAGTGCCACCAGCTTCAGAGCGGGATAATATTCGTTATCAAAATATAATTAAATTGCAAGAGGCTTTGGGTCGTTATGCCACTGATAACCAAGGTAAATATCCTATAGTGCCGTTACCCTTAGTGTTGGGGAGTGGTAATTCAGTAGTTTTGAGTTCAGCTGGTTGGGGGCCACAAGCGCAAGGTACAATTTATTTAGAACAAGTCCCACAAAATATTGCCCCCGGCGGAGTGGATTATTTGTATGATAGTTTTGACGGCGTCACTTATACCATTTCTTTTAGATTAGAAGAGGGAAGTAATAGTTTAACAGCTGGTGATCACAAATTAACGCCAGCCGGGATAGATACTGACGCTTCTATTATTCCACCTACTCCGCCAAATGGTCCGCGCCAAGCCACACCGCCTTCGCCTTCAGTTGATAGTGATAACGACGGCTTAACCAATGCCACTGAGCCTTTGTTGGGCGCTGACCCGAGTAAGATCGATACAGATAATGATGGCTACACAGATGGCTTGGAAGTTGGTTCAGATTATGATCCAGCTGTTGGTAACAGCGCTAAGCTTAAAAACAGCGCTTATCTTTTCACTTATACCAGTTCTCGTTTTGGTTATAGTTTATTATATCCCAAAGCTTGGACCGCCAGAGCAACTGATCAGGAATCAGCTCAGGTGGTATTTAGCAGTGAGGAAGCTAGCGAATTTATGGAAGTATTAATAGTTGACAATCCGGAAAAATTAACATCTACAACTTGGTATGCCCAGCAGGGTTTAGGTTTAAAACCAGAAGAAGTTCCCATTATTAATTCCGGTAGCTTTACTTGGGCTACTTCATTAAATGGCCTTAATGCTTATCTAGCAACTGATCGTTATATTATTACTTTTAGTTATAATATAGGCACTAAAACCGAAGCTTCTTTCGGCACTCTTTTTCAAGCTATACTACATTCGTTTAATTTAACCAGCGAAGCGGGTTTGCCGTTGGCTGTTACGACTGGTGGAATAACAGATTGTGGTTTGGCAGGCCCAGTTAATACACCTGGCAGTAATGTTTATAGTGCTAGTACGATTACCCAACAAGCTTGGAGTTGCTTTGTGAATAATTTTGAATCTTGTACACCTGCTCGTATAAATGCCGCCATGGATAGCGCTCAGCCTAATAATCAATTAGTGTTTGAAATACTTTCGAGTGCCAATGGAATTTGTAAAATTTCTGGTCCTAAAGTGGACAGTTTAACTGGCCAAACCACCACTAATGTTTGTGAAATTAGTAAAAAATATTTAGATGGTTATTTTAGCGAGAGCCAAAAAAGCAATTCAACACTTAGTGGAGATTATTTAAAAGGTTATTTGGCGGCTAGTATAGTAAAGTCTGGATCTGGCAGTCTAATAACTTATGCCGACGGCACACAGGAACAAGTGATATGTAAATGAACTACCTCGTGGCAAGCCGACGAGGTATCGGCGGCATTTCAAAAAATGTTCATTCGTCCGAAGCTCAATACCCTCCTACGCTGAAGCTTCGGAGGATTCTCACAATTTTTATTCCCGCGGCAAGCGCGGGGCATTAACAGTGGAGGAGAATAAATTTTGCATGCCCGCTCAAATTATTACTCAAAATTTAACTAATAGTAAAATACCAGCTCGCTTTTACCGGCGAGCTAAAGTTTTACTCAGAATAATTAATAAATTAATTCATACTAAATTCAACGAAATCGGCGTTGTGTTTGTCCGCCCTAATATAATTCGTTCGCTTAATCGGGTTTATCGCGGCCATAATAAAATAACCGACATATTATCGTTTACTTATCAGGCAAAACCAGTAATGGGAGAGTTGATTATTTGTGCCACACAAGCTAAACAACAAGCACAGCATGAGGGTATTAGTTTTAATGATGAGTTGGAACGATTATTTATCCACGGCTGTTTGCATTTAGCTGGCTATGATCATATGAAAAAAAAAGATCATCGCTTAATGCGTGCCTTAGAAGATAAAATATTAAACAACTAATTTATTTTATGTGGTTTCGTTTTAAAAAGAAGTTCATTTATGCGGGGAGAGGTTTAGGATATGTGTTTAAACGAGAATCAAGTTTTAAGCAGGAGCTATTTATAGCTGGGGGCGCGATTATTGTCGGATGGTATCTAAGTTTTAGTAAGGCGGAATGGCTGATTTTAATTTTGACCATAGCTGTTGTTTTAAGCGCCGAAGTATTTAACACAATTTTGGAAAGATTACTCGATTTAATAGAACCGCGGCTTTCTATTCACATAGCTTTACTAAAAGATTTATTGGCCGCTGCTGTTTTGTTACTTTGTTTAGCGGCTTTAGTAATTGGTTTGCTGCTTATTTGGTCCCATATTAGCTGAACAATTAAATTGTTCAGCTTTAGTCACTTGGCATTTAGGGTGATAAGTTTTATAATTTAGGTACGTTTACTTTTTTTGTATCATGTCTCGATTGCCTTTAGTCACAGGATTAGATATAGGTTCAACTGCTATCCGCATAGCAGTGGCTCAAGGTACAGCACATGAGCATTTACAAGTGCTTGGCCTAGCGGAAGTTCCTTCTGAAGGTATTCACAAAGGTGTAATTACAAGCATTGAAGATGCTGTGTCAGCTATTTCTGGTTGTTTAGAAAAAGTTGAACGTATGACAGGCACGCCCCCCGAGCACGCTTGGGTGGGAATTAACGGTAGTCATATTTTAGCTCAATCAAGCCATGGTGTAATTGCTGTTTCTAAACCAAATGGTGAAATTGGTGAAGATGATTTATCTCGTGTAGTAGAAGCGGCGCAAACAGTGGCCACGCCACCCAATTATGAAATTTTGCACGTATTGCCACGTAGCTTTACAGTGGATAGTCAGCCTGGCGTAAAAGATCCAGTTGGTATGACAGGTGTGCGTTTGGAAGTTGAAGCACAAATTATTCAAGGACAAACTGCCCAAATTAAAAATCTTACTAAATGCGTTTATCGCACTGGTGTTGATATAGATGGTTTAGTTTTAACTGTTTTAGCAAACGCCGAAGCTGTTTTATCCAAACGTCAAAAAGAGTTAGGCGTAATTCTAATTAATATCGGCGGAGCTACTACAAGTATATTGGTGTGTGAAGAGGGTGACCCGTTGCACGCTGCGGTTGTGCCGGTTGGGTCAGGACATATTACTAATGACATTGCTATTGGCTTGCGTACTTCCATTGATTTAGCGGAAAAATTAAAAATTGATTATGGCCACGCTGTGGCGGATGAAATTAATAAACGTGATGAAATTAATTTAAGCGAGTTTACCGATGAAAATATTTTAATAAACCGCAAGCATTTAGCCGAAATTATTGAAGCTAGATTAGAAGAAATTTTTGATTTAGTTGATCGCGAACTTAACAAAATTGATCGTTCTGGCAAATTGCCAGCCGGAGTGGTTTTAACAGGTGGTGGTGCTAAACTTTCCGGTGCAGTAGAAGTAGCTAAGCGAAGATTCCGTTTGCCGGCATGTTTAGGGTATCCTTTGGAAGTTACTAGCCCCTTGGAGCGCATTAATGATTTATCTTTTGGCACAGCGCTCGGTTTGGCTCGTTGGGGATTAAAACAAGGCACGAGTCCAGGCGGCTTGCATTTACCGCATTTGTCAGGCATGCACGATGTTACAGGTAAGGTAAAAAAGTGGCTGCAATCGTTAATGCCTTAATTGTTATTTATAATTTTTTTAAATTTTAATTCTTTAACCAATAAATTGTTATGGAAGTCAAGCCTGACATAGAAACTTTTGCCAAAATAAAAGTCGTGGGTGTGGGTGGTTCTGGTGGCGCCGCTATTAATCGTATGGTTTCCTCTAAAATTAGAGGAGTAGAATTTTTGGCGATTAATACCGACGCGCAAGCTTTGCATCATTCGCGCGCCCCTTTAAAACTTCATATTGGTACAGGTACTACGCGTGGCTTAGGTGCTGGTATGGATCCCGATTTAGGCCGTAAGGCAGCCGAAGAAAACCGTGATGAAATTAAAGAAGCGCTTAAGGGTGCTGATATGGTTTTCTTAACTTGCGGTTTGGGTGGCGGCACCGGCACCGGCGCCTCACCTTTGATTGCCGAATTAGCGCGCGAGGCTGGTGCGTTGACGATTGCGGTTGTTACTAAACCTTTTAGTTTTGAGGGCGCCCAGCGTCGTGAGGTGTCGGAGCGCGGTTATGACGAGTTGGTTGATAAAGTAGATACTATCATCAGTATTCATAATGATAGGCTTTTGCAATTAATAGATAAAAAAACTTCTTTACTCGAAGCTTTTTCGATAGTTGATGAAGTTTTACACCAAGGTGTGCAAGGAATTTCTGAATTAGTTACTGTGCCTGGATTAATCAACGTGGATTTTGCCGACGTTAAAACTATTATGTCCAACACCGGTTCAGCTCTGATGGGTATTGGTGTAGCGTCTGGTGAAAACAGGGCAGTTGATGCCGCTAAAGCGGCGGTTGATTCACCGCTTTTGGAAGTTGGTATCGATGGCGCCAAAGGAATCCTTTTTACTATTACTGGTAGCCCAGATCTTACGATGTACGAAGTTAACGAAGCGGCTCGTATTATTACCGCTTCGGCCGATCCTAACGCCAAAATTATTTTTGGCGCTGTTATAGACGAGGCCATGAAAGATCAGCTTAAAGTAACAGTAATCGCTACTGGTTTTGCTCAAACTCCAACTAAAAAAAATCCCGTCAATCCTGTGCCGCAGGCAAGCTACACCGCTCCCGCCTTTTTAAAACAAGAGCGGGTGCCCGCCCCCAAGCGCGAGGAGGGAAGTACTTTTCACGAGCGTACCATAGGAGCAAATGCTAAGCCAACAGTGGCCACCCCCAAAGAAAAACCCAAGGAAGCAGACGATGCTTTTGATATCCCGGCTTTTATTAGACGCAAATTAGGGAAATAGCAAAGCTTCATTATTTTACGACACTTAAATAAGTAAATATTTAAAGTCCCAGTTAATTCTGGGGCTTTTTTAGTTGTAGATTTAATACCCACTTGCCCATTTTAATATTCAAGCTAATGTTATCCACAACCATTGTCTTACTGGCAACCTAGAGCACGGTAAATGCCTGCAAAATAAGGGTTTGTTCAATTTTTGACAACCCCATATATAGAGGTACAATTTATCATAGTACTACTACATATAGTGGTTGGTGCTAAAAAACTATGCACTGTCCTTTGTGCAATTATTGCGACACTAAAGTATCAGATTCACGTGTTTCCACTGATGGTTTTAGCATCCGCCGCCGCCGTGAATGCACTAAATGCAATTTTCGTTTTTCTACCGTAGAAGAAAGTGAAATTTTGGATCTGACGGTTGTTAAGCGCGATGGTCGGCACGAGCCTTACAGTAAAGATAAGTTAGTGGCTGGTCTAAAGCATTCTTTAGAAAAACGTCCACATACGGCTGAGGCTTTTAAGGGTTTAGTGCAAAAAATTGAGCGCGATATTCAAAAAAAACGTAAACTAGAACTTACCTCGCGTGAAATTGGCGAAATTGTAATGAAGCGTCTTAAAAATTTTGATCAGGTGGCCTACATTCGTTTTGCCAGTGTCTACCGTTCCTTTCAAGACGTGGAAAGTTTCACGCGCGAACTTAAAGGTTTGCGTCGTGTACCAACTAGCCGGTAAGTGTAAAGATAATTCACTGCCCTTATGAGCAGATAGATAAAACTTAAAATCAATTAACCAAAAAATATTTATGCCTAATCCAAGTCACGCTAGTTCCACCACCACTGTTAGTAGTGGAGCGAAAGATAAAAAATTAAGTCATATTATTAAGCGTGATGGTCGGTTGGTTGATTTTGATCCTAAGAAAATTGTGGAGGCTATAACCAAAGCTGGTCTCGAAACAAAAGAATTCAAACGTGACGAAGCGGCGCGTTTGGCTTTTAAAGTAGCAGAGGAGTTAGAAGCTTTGTACGATGGTCATATTACTCCCACCGTAGAGCAGGTGCAGGATATTGTGGAACTTGTGTTAATGCGTTCTAAATGGTTTAAAACTGCTAAAGTTTATATTCTTTATCGTGAAGAGCACGCTAAACTAAGAAAAGTTCGCCGCGAAATTCCCACCGAAGTTCGCCAGCTCGCCCAAGAGAGTAAAAAATATTTTCGCAACCAGCTTGCTGAGTTTGTTTATTACAGCACTTATTCTAAATGGTTGCCCAATGCACAGCGTCGCGAAACTTGGGTAGAAACAGTTTTACGCTACCTTGATTTTATGCGTGAAATTTTGGGTACCAAATTAACCGAGGGTGAATATACCGAAATCAAAGAATCAATGTTAAAAATGGAAGCGCTTGGTTCTATGCGTTTGTTGTGGGGGGCTGGCCAAGCCGCTCGCGCTACCAATGTTTGCGCTTATAATTGTTCTTTTGTAGCGCCTACCTGCTGGCAGGATTTTGCGGAAATTATGTACATTTTAATGTGCGGCACCGGCGCTGGTTTTTCGGTGGAGCGGCAGACCGTGGAAATGCTCCCTATTATTAAACGCCAAAGCAATGTTAAACTTTTTACTCACATAGTAAAAGATAGCAAAGAAGGCTGGAGCGATGCTTTGGCACTCGGACTTAATACTTGGGCCACCGGTAAAGATATTGATTTTGATTATTCGCAAATCCGTCCGCAAGGTTCTCGGTTAAAAACTATGGGAGGCCGCGCCTCAGGCCCAGGTCCTTTAAAGGCGTTACTAGATTTTACGCGCGCTAAGCTTCTTTCACGCCAGGGGCGACACTTAACCACTATTGATGTGCACGATATTGTTTGTAAAATTGGCGAAGTGGTAGTAATGGGAGGAGTAAGGCGTTCCGCTTTAATATCAATTTCTGATATAGATGATCAAGAAATGCGTGAAGCTAAAAATGGTCAATTTTACTTAACGCATCCCGAGCGCAGTATGGCCAACAATTCCGCGGTGTATAACGCCAAACCACCGCTTACTCAATTTATGGACGAGTGGTTTAATTTAGTAAAGTCCGGTTCGGGTGAGCGTGGTATTTATAACCGCGGCAGTTTGGAAAAGCAACTTCCCGCTCGTCGCTGGCCTTTGTTCCAGCCGGATTATCAAACTTGCGGCGTAAATCCGTGCGGCGAAATAATTTTAAAGTCAAAACAATTTTGTAATTTATCAGAAGTAGTGGCCCGCGCCGAAGATACCGAAGCCACCCTGCTTAAAAAAGTTCGCATTGCTACTATCCTCGGTACTTATCAGGCCAGCTTAACAAACTTTCCCTATCTTTCGCCGGAGTGGAAAGACCATTGTGAGCAAGAAGCGCTTTTGGGAGTTTCTATTACCGGGCAGTGGGATTGTCCGGCGGTGCGTAATCCGGAAACACTTAACAAGATGCGTGAGTTGGCTATTGAGGTTAACAAAGAATATGCCAAACGTTTTGGCATTAATCCAGCCACGGCTATCACTTGCGTTAAACCTTCGGGCAATGGATCACAGTTGTTTGATTCATCTTCAGGTATGCACCCCAGGCACGCGCCTTACTATATTCGCCGCGTCCGTATTGAAAAACACAATCCTTTGTTTATGATGCTTAAAGATATGGGTGTAACTTATCATCCCGAAGTAGGCCAAACTGAAACTACCGCCAATACTTTTGTGCTGGAATTCCCTATTAAGTCGCCCACGGGCGCTATTGTGCGGCGTGATGTTTCCGCCATGGATCTTTTGGCACACTGGAAAATGCTTAAAACCAAATATACCGAGCACAATCCTTCCGTTACCATTTCAGTCGGCGGCGACGAATGGCTTAAAGTAGGCAGTTGGGTTTATGAAAGTTGGGATTTGGTGGGTGGGCTTTCCTTTTTGCCGCGCGATGAACATGTTTATCAATTAGCGCCTTATGAAGAAATTACTAAAGAAAAATATGAGGAGATGGCTAGCCAGTTCCCGGAGATTGATTTTTCCAAAATAGTGACTTATGAGTACGAAGATCAAACCGAAGGTTCCAAAGAGCTGGCCTGCGTTTCTGGAGCGTGTGAATTAAAGTAAAAAACTAAAAACCACTCTCGCTCGCCCGCGAGAGTGTGGTAAAAATAAAAAATGATGCTTAATTTTTAGTTGCGTCCCGGCCAAATAAGTTCGTTTTTACCTAATGTTTGATTAGCATGTCGTGCCACTACAAACAGGTAATCGCTTAAGCGGTTAAGGAATTGCAATAACACTGGCCGCACTGGTTCAATTTTATTCAAGCGCACTGCCGCGCGTTCGGCGCGTCGGCAAACAGTGCGGGCCAAATGCAAATGAGTGCTTAAGCTACTGCCACCCGGTAAAATAAAATTTTGTAAAGGCTGGAGCTCGGTTCCTAGTTTATCCATATCATCCTCTAAAGATTTTACTTCGAATTCATCTACTAGTTTAAGCTCAGAAACATTTTTGTCTGGCGGGCAAGCGAGCTCGGAGCCGATAGTGAATAATTCCTGTTGAATTTCCAGCAAGCGTTTAAGATAATCAGCCGCGCCCTCTTGCGCCAGAGCCAAACCTAAAGTAGCGTTTAGCTCATCCACCGTGCCGTAGGCCTCAAATCTAAGATCGTCCTTAGTGCGGCGTTCTCCGCCATAAAGACTGCTTTCGCCTTTATCTCCAGTTTTAGTATAAATATTCACGTTAATATTATAGCAAATTATATGTCTTTAAAACAGAAAATCGTTTATGTAGGCATGGCCGTAGTAGCGGCTTTTGGGATTTTTTTGTTTGGGTTGAGCCTTGGTTCCGGCCCGCAGATTTATAACGAATCAGTCTCTCAATTTTCCACTGCTAAGCCCGTTACTTTGCCGGCAGTAGTAGTAATAGATAACGGCGATAAAATAACAGGTTATGAAAAATTAGCCTTACCTCAGCCTGCCAATGCTTTGGAACTTTTAAAAGTAGTAACTACGCAAAACAATTTAAAACTGGATTTCGATGCTAGTTCGTCTATGGGCGCATTTGTGAAACAAATTGGCGATAAAATAAACGGACAAAACAATAAGTATTGGCAGTATTGGGTGAATGGCGTACAGCCAATGGTGGCCGCGGATAAGTTTGAACTTAAGGGAGGAGAAACAATATTGTGGACCTTTCGTGCTTCGCAATTTTAAAATTTGGATTTATTTAGGATTTAGATATTAGGATTTAGGATTTAAATGCAGAATTTACCAGTATGAAGAAAAATTTAATCATAAGTATATTGTTAATTATTTTAGTGGTTGTTAGCCGCCTTGTACCCCACGTTTGGAACGTAGCGCCTGTCGCGGCCGTTGCTTTACTCGCGGGCGCAATTTTGCCGCGCCAGTGGGCTTTTGTAGTGCCGGTTGTAGGAATGTTGCTCGGGGATTTTATTATCGGTTTTTACCATCTGCCGGTGATGTTAACAGTGTATGCGAGTTTTGCGTTAATGACTTTTGTTGGTACTTGGCTACGCGAAATGCAACCACATCGTTTACTACTGGCTTCATTGGCTTCGTCAACATTTTTCTTTATCACCACAAACTTTGCTGTATGGGCTACAGCTGATTGGTATCCTAAAACTTGGGCCGGACTTCAACTTTGCTACACATTAGCTCTACCATTTTTTAGAAATACGATGTTAGGGGATTTGGTTTTCACTGGTGTGTTATTTGGAGCATACTTATTAATTGCTCATTCATTAAGGGAAAGCATTTCAATTTATAGTTTTGAACATAAAAGCAATTAATTTTTTTAATGTATTTTTATGAGAGTTCTTATTGATACTAATATATACTTGAATTTTTATCGACTAAGTGACCAATCTTTGGTATCTTTAGATTCTTTAATTAAAATTATTAAAGAAAAAAAGGCGCAATTAATACTCCCCAAACAAATTCAAGACGAGTTTTTTAGAGACAAAATGTATGTTTCCAAAGAATATACAAAAAAACTTGAGTCGCTATCAATAGAAGATATTAGTATACCGACTTTTTTGCAATCCTATAGGAGGGTTCGTGATTTAAAGGAAGTGTTAAGGAAAATACAAACTATTCGTAAGGAAGTTCTCGCTGAATACAATAAACGAATTTTAAACCCTCAGAGTAAAATAAATCAGAAACTGAAACAATTATTTGTCCTAGCTGAAAAAACAGATGAGACAGAGGAAGTGATTCAAAAAGCTTATTATCGTACTTTAAGAAGGAATCCTCCTCGTAAAGACAACAATTCATTTGGTGACGCCATTATATGGGAAACAATCTTGGCTCGTTATACAGATGACGACTTAATAGTAATTTCTGGAGATGGTGATTTTGCCAGTGAAGTAAACAATAAAAAGGTAAATGAATTTTTAGAAAAAGAATTTACTAATAAGTATGCAAAAACAATTAAGTTATTTACTATTTTTGGTGAGTTCATAAATGATTTTACTAAAAAACAGGTAGCAACAAAGAAAATTATTAAAGAGGAAAGGCAATTAAATATTTCAGAATCCACCTTTAATTCTTTAGTCTTAAAAAATGTTCCTAATGAGGGATTATCTGTAAGTGGCGCCTTGAGCTCTACTTCAGGGCAAGTTGTATTAGGTGCAAATTCTCTAGGAGCAAGTGCTTTTATGAGTCCTTTTGTTGTTGGAAATTTAGCATATCATATCGCTAATGGTAAATGCAAAAAATGTATGAAACCTTATTATTATGACCCTGTAAGTTTATTTAGAGATGAAGGATTATGTGAGGACTGTAGAAAAATTTCTTTTGGTGCAAGGTATAATATTTTGCAATGATGGCAATTAGAATTATTAAAAATCATGTTTGTAGGATCTGAAAAGTAAAACTAATATTTTTTAAAAGATTTGTAAGGTTTTTTCAAATTTTATCCAACATTTCAGGGAAGTCCGGTGGTCCATCGAGGATGGAGAGTCCGGCGCAGTCCCGCTACGGTATTTCGATTTAGAGTATCATTGTTAATTGGGTTTTTATGTCCAGCTGGACATAAAAACCAGCAGATTGATCTCTCTAAGTTGACAAGCCCGATTACTGAATTGTTTTCCACATTCGCTTTAGCGGATGTGGAACCCTAAACCCTATGTAGTTTAGGGAGTATTCCTTATCAATCTTCCTTCGCGAGAAAGGAGGTGTCTGTACCGCATTGGGTACAGACACCATGAACCCTGCGTGGTTCATGGTGGTTCAAATAAGCCCTAACCGTGCTTTTTGTACCATCCCCGCTTACGAAAGCGGGGATTTTTATTCGCCATTCATAATTCTTAATTCATTATTCTAATTATTATTTAATTTATTCTTATGCGGAAAATTTTCATCTTCCTACTCACCCTCGCGCTTGTTGTGCCGTCCTTGGCTTTGCAAGCCGGTACTTCCAGCGCTGTTACTTATTTAAAATCACAAACGCCAAATGAATGGATAACCATGGCGTTGGTCGCTGGCGGTGAGAGCAGTGTGAACAAAGATTACTTAAAAACTTTTAGCGGTCCACTAGCTACGGATTACGCCAAAAGAATTTTAGCCATAGTGGCCGTGGGCGAAAATCCACGCACTTTTGCCGGCACTGATTTAGTGCAAGGCTTAAAAGATTTAGCCCAAGGCGGGCAAATTGGCGATACCAATTTATTAAATGATGACGCGTGGGGAATTTTAGCCTTGCGCGCGGCAGGCGTGCCTCAAACCGACACGGTGGTAATGGGTGCCAAAGATTATCTTTTGGCTCACCAAGAAACCGATGGCGGCTGGGGCTATGCCGTGGGTGCTGGTGCCGATACAAATGACACGGTCGCGGTTTTAATGGCTTTGCAAGAGGTTGGCCTAAGTGCGAGCGATTCATCAATTACCGCCGCCTTACAATATTTGCATCAAACGCAAAATAGCGACGGCGGATTTCCTTATGTCGCAGGTTCAGCTTCTGATTCCGGTTCAACTTCGTGGGTTTTATCAGCTTTACAAAAATACAGCCAACCAGTTTCCGAATGGACAAAAAGTGCCAATACGCCCGCGAATTTTTTAAACAGTTTGCAATTAACCGATGGTTCTTACAAATGGCAGGCGAGCGATACATCTGGCTCAGTCATTATGACCGCTTTTGCTGTAGTGGCTTTAACCGGCAAATATTATCCAGTGTCGCCAGCCTCTGCCAGTACCAGCGGCGTGGAAGTATCTTTCCGTATTGAAGGAAGTTCAGCCACTATTTGCCAGGGAAACATAACAGCAATTACAGCGCTCGAGGTGGTTGTCAAAGCAAGCAGTGTGTGCAATTTTACTTATCATGTGCAAATAAGCGCTTTTGGGCAGTATCTTGATCAAATTGCAGCTGATAAATCCGCCGGCACCACTGGTTGGCTTTATTTGGTGAATTGGCAACAGGCGCAAGTAGGCGCGGCAGATTATAATTTGCAGGCCGGCGATCAGGTGCTGTGGTTTTTTGGCGAATTTACTTGGCGGCCTTTGCGCTTAAGTTTATCCCAGCCCACTGCCCAGGCCGGACAAAGCATTAATGTGAAAGCAGAATCTTTTGTGGAATCCAAGTTGGCCTGGCAGACAGAGGAGGGAGTAGTTATTAAAGGTAGTACAGAAAACGTTACTACCAATACTCAAGGCGAGGCCGCGGTTATTGCCACTAGCGCTGATTTTAATTTGGTAGGTGAGGGAGTTAGTTTGGTGCGCTCGGCTAAAATGCCGGTTTTGGTGGGCGAGAGTACTAGTCAAACAGTAGCGCTCGACGTAAATATTGAACCAACTGTTATCACGCCTCCGCCGCCAACTACTGCTTTTACAATTTCCTCCACCAGTTTAAGTTTTGGCAACATTAAAGCTGGTCAGGAAACAAAACGCGACTTAACCATAACCAACACCGGCGCTAAAGCGCTTTATCTGGGAGCCATAGTGAATGGCGATGAAGTTTTTACCAATTATTTAAAACTTAATCAGCAAATATGGTCGGAGTGGCAAGCTAATTTAACCAGCGGCAGTTTTTTGCCCGTAAACGTAATATTTAATTTGCCGTCGGCTTATAATACTTCAGGTCATCGTGCGGGGCATTTGGTTTTTTGGGCCACGGCTGTTACTAAATAAAAAAATGTATGAGGTTTAATTTATTTAAAATATTTTTAGCAGTTATAATGAGTTTGTTTTTGGCACATCCAGCACTCGCCGTGGGCGTGGGAGTAAATCCGAGTGCGCTTGATTTTAAAATTGAGTCTGCTGGTGGGGCGCACGGTCAGCTTGTTGTCACCAATCCTTCTCAGGAACCCGGGCTTTTTATTATTTCGCCGGATGATTTTGCAAACTGGTTTATTATCAGTCCAACTGAACTGCGTTTGGAGGCAGGTGAGAGCCAACAAGTTGAAATTACAGTAAAACCAAAAAAAGTCGGCAGTTTTGCCACCTCTTTATCTGTTATTGGCTACCCCTTGGATACCAGAGAATTTAAAGCTGGTTCAGGCCTTAAAGTGCCACTGCGTTTCACCGCCAGCGGGCTTAATAATAATTCTTGGCTTGGATATATTGGCTGGGTGCTAATAATATTGGCGCTTTTGGGTACACTGGGGTTTTGGTATTATTATCGCCGCCGCCATAATTGGCGCTGGCGTTTGCGCCGTTTAGTTCATTTTTGGTAGAAAACGCTGGCTAGGCTAGCTGGTTTTGAAACTTTTTCCTGTTAACAATCGTATTATATAATAAAGGTTATTTTGATCTTTTATTTGCCCTTTAAATTAGTGTATAATATAAGTACTATGCGCATTGATCCCATTCCTACCCAAGGTGACGATTTAAAGTCGCTGCTTGAAGAAAACCTTAAGTATTCTAAGGCCATTTACGCTTCCACAGAAAAAATGCGACGTTATATATTGTGGGGGCAAATTTTCGGCTTTATCAAAATTTTTGTTATTATAGTTCCTTTAGTAGTCGGATTTTGGTATTTAAAACCTTATTTAATGCAAGCCTCCGAAGCTTATCAGGGATTGTTGGGTGAGGGAATTGGTACCAGCGCTCTCAATGGAACAAATGGTCTTAATTTGCCCGCATGGCTGCAGCAGTTGCAAAATTCCGGACAATTAAAAAATTTAAACAAGTAATTTAGCAATCTAATTTTTAATACGTTTAATTATTTAACGTTATGTTTTTTGACGAAAAAAATCATTCATCCACTCATCAACCAAAAGTTTTCCGCTGCAGCGGTTCACGCGGCGTGTTTTTAATTTTTACTTTAGCGGCGGCTATGGCCGCTGGCGCTATTGGCGGCGCGATGGTGTTGTGGTGGGGCAATGTTGCCAATTTAAGCAACAACGGTTATCAAACAACTGTTTTTAACCGGCCCGTTGCCTCGCAAAATATTAAAGTGAACGAGGAGTCGGCTACCACCGACGTGGTAAAAAAAGTTTCACCCTCGGTCGTTAGTATTATTATCTCAAAGGATTTATCAAAAATCTATAATTCTACCGGCCAGAGTCCTTTTTCTTTTAATAATCCTTTTGATCAAAATTTTCCTTTTAACTTTTTCTTTGGCAACCAACAGCCTGTGCCGCAACAACAACAGCCAACCGGCAAACAGGAAATTGGTGGCGGTACTGGCTTTGTGGTGAATCAGGAAAAAGGTCTTATTCTTACCAATCGTCACGTGGTAGATGATACCGAGGCCGACTACACCGTTCTTACTAGTGATGGTCGTAAATTTGCCGCGCAAGTTGTAGCACGCGATACTGTGAATGATTTAGCGCTGGTTCAAATTAAAGATACCAGTTTGCCCGCAGTTATTTTTGGCGATTCCGATGGTGTGGCTCTAGGCCAAACAGTTATTGCTATTGGTAATGCTTTAGGAGAGTATCGCAACACTATTACCAAAGGTATAATTTCCGGTATTGGTCGTAATGTAGTGGCGGGCGATAATCAAGGTTCTTCTGAATCACTAGAAGGTGTTTTTCAAACAGATGCCGCTATTAATCCCGGCAATTCCGGCGGCCCGCTGGTTAATTTGTTGGGCCAAGTAATTGGTATAAATACAGCTATTAATCGCGAAGGTCAATTAATTGGTTTTGCTATTCCATCGAACGAAGCCAAAAGAACTATCTCCAGCTTTGAAAAAACTGGCCGAATTGTGCGTCCTTATTTAGGTATTCGCTACACGCCAATTACGCCAGAATTAGCCAAAGCTAATAAGTTAGAGGTTGATTATGGCGTATTAATTGCGCGAGGAAAAAGCGCTAACGAAATTGCGGTGGTGCCAGGCAGTCCGGCAGATAAAGCAGGTTTAGTGGAAAATGATATTATTTTAGAAATCAACGGTCAAAAAATAGATACCGAACACTCTTTGGTTAAGGCGCTTTCCCAGTTTAATCCCGGCGATACTGTTAAATTAAAAATTTATCACCGTGGCGAAAAGAAAGAAGTGCTGGTAAAGCTGGAAGAGTTTAAAGAAACCAAGTAGCCATTTTTTGATTCAATACTAATCCGTCGCGACGGGTATAAGAATCTATAATTAGTTCAACTCCGTTTGCGCAAACGGAGTTGAATTTTAAATTCACCCCCTTTCGTGAAGTGGAGAAAGTCCTGCCTGTGAGGGCGACGACGAATGGGTGTATTCTTACCATAACCCATCCTGTGATTTATGTCCGGCCGGACATAAATCACAGGATGGTAATTACAAGCTTTTAAACATAGTTTATTCTCTCTCATTGTTAATACCACGCGGCAAGCAGCGAGGTAGTCCATTGTTTTTAAAAAGAAATTAAAAATGCCAAAATATGTCCGGCCGGACACTTTTTGGCATAAAGGTATTTTAATATGATAGGTGGAGGGTGGAATTGATTTTAGCTAGCAATGTTTATTTTAGTTCCCACTTGCGCCCAATTATAAAGCGTTTCCATATTTTTATAACTCACATTAATACAGCCATGGCTTTTGGGCGTGCCAAAATCATTGTGCCAGTAAGTGCCGTGAATGTAGTAGTTGTATTTTTTAGTAGCGAAATGAAGATTCCATTTGGTGTTGGGATAACTAAAATTTGAGCCAGCATAATTTTTAACTGGATATTTTTTTAAAACAGCAAAATCGCCCGTAGGCGTTTCCCAGCCCTTGACCCCACTGGAAATTAAAAATTCTTCTAATTTTTTACCGCCAAAATAATAAAATAAGCGCTGTTTTTTAATATCCACCGTAATTAACTTCTCCAGTTTTATTTTTTCGGGATTAAGCGGGTTATAACCAGCGCGCACTTCGGTGCCGTCTAAAAATTTATCGCCGTCACTGTCGGGGTTTAGTATTCCTGTGCCTAAAGCGATTTCCCAGGCATCCGGCAGATAATCTTTATCACTATCAACTTCGGTTAATTTTTTCCCGTCACTATGCCGAGGCGAATAGCCGCTAGTTATTTCTAAGCCATCATTAAAACCGTCGCCGTCAGAATCGGCGTTTAAAGGATCGGTATGGTAAATATTTATTTCTTGTTCATCAGTAAGTCCGTCATTGTCAGAATCCGTTTCAGCCGCCCAAACCTTATGGTTAAGTAATAAACATCCAATAAATATAAATAACAATAATAATGTTTTTTTCACAAAATTCATCTAGTGTTAATTTCTTTAGTAATTTTACCATATAGTGTAAAATTACCACATGGCCAAAGTTACTATTTTAAGCACCGGTATATTTAGGTGGCTAGGCAAAAATCATTGCCAAGCGCGCTGTACTACTACACTTATTCAAACTGATGGTTTGAATATTGTAGTTGATCCCGGCAATGTGAGTGATGCACCCCAACTCAAAAAAGCCCTTACCAAACATAGTCTTTCCCCTCGGGATATACATTTTGTGGTAAATAGTCACAACCATCCTGATCACGCCGGCGCTAATTTTCTTTTTTCCCGCGCTACCATAGTAGATGGTGAGACATTAAATCAAGCTGATGAGTTTGTGTTTTATAATACCAAAGCGCCTTTGTTGCTTACGTCTGGTGTTAGTGTAATTACCACACCAGGACACACGGCGACCGATTGTTCTGTTTTAATAAAAACTAAAAAGGGAACAGTGGCAGTAGTGGGGGATTTGTTTTGGCAAGGACAAAAGGATAAAATTATTTGGATGGAATACCCACGTAAGTTAAAAGTCAGCCAAACAAAAATTTTAAAACTGGCTGATTATATAATCCCCGGCCACGGCAGAATGTTTAAGGTAAAAAAGTGACACCCAGTGTCACTGCGACCCCGATATCAATCGGGGGAAGCAGTCTTATAATTCGTTAGATAAATCGTGCCAATTGGGATTGAAGCTGTTAATTAAATATAGCTTCTTTTTTCTTGAGCCTGCTTTAATTTGTTTCTCGCGTGTAATAGCACTTACAGAATCATTAAATATTTCATAATACACTAATTTAGTAACATGGTAACGGCTAGTAAAACTATTGGTTGATTTTTGTTGGTGCTCCCAAACTCTACGCGATAAATTATTTGTAACGCCAGTGTATAGTACCCGGTTGTATTTATTAGTTAAAATATAAATATAATATTGTCGAGGCATATTAATATGATAGTATTGTCTATTTGATAAAACAAATTATAGAGATTGCTTCGTCCCAATATACATTGGGACTCGCAATGACAATTTGCACAACGACAATTTTAACGCCAATCAAAAACCTACCCTCTAGAAGGTAGGTTTTTTTAAATTTCATTTCATTTATTGTTTAGATTTTAGGATTTTGGATTTAGAATTTCACCCTTTATTTTCTCACCATAGTTGAAACTCTTATCTCAAGCGCGGTCAGTGTATCCGCTTTCAAATCGTCAGCACTTACCACCGTAACACTCTGCTCGTTCTTTAGTTCACTAGCAAGTAATTTTTTAGTGCTTTGAGTAATTTGCGGCGTGCCAGCTCCGGCAGGAATAGTTACCGTAGAAACATATTCCGTAATTTTAGTGCTTGGAGTGATTTTTATTTTATAGTCAGTAATTTTTTCAGTTACATTGCGCGTGGCAGTATTAATAATTTGGCTGGTTACGCTTAATGTAAAGCCAGTAGTGCTCACCCCGTTAATTTTGCCGGTGATAATTGTTTTCCCTTCCACACTAACTGGTTCGCCGGAAAGTGGTATTTCGGTAGGAGTAGGTGATACAGCCGGAGTGTTCGCGTTGGTTGGTTGATTATTGGTAGTTGCTGGTTTATTGGTAGCTTGTTCAGGCGTTACAGAAAAATTTATTTTTTCTCCGCTCTTTAAACCATTAGCCACACCCAAATTGTAGCCAATTACACCCACGATAATTGCTATTACTACGGTCGTAATTAATGTTAAGGCGATAGTTTTGCTTTGGATAATTATTTCTGACATAAAATATATAGATTATACTTGTCTAAAGGTTAAATTTGTGCTATAATAATTATATATAATATTAATTAATTATGCAAAGTAGGGCTAATTTTTGCTTTAGTTGAGCCAAAAAATATTATTTAATTAATTTTTAGTAATTTTTTATAACTGGTTCAAAATTTAGTTAATTATCTCAACTATTGTTTAGTATTTCGGATTTCGAATTTAGTATTTCACCATGATGTCTCGTCGTCTTATCCTTGCCAGCATTCTCGCTCTCCCTTTTATTTGGGTGGGTGTTTGGGCTTATGCGCAATGGGAGGCACCGCAAGCTGAACCACCTGGTGGAGTATTACCCGGACCAGTATGGCTATTGCCAACTGGTAGTGCAGAATCACAAACTGGAAAAATAGATGTTGATGGTTCAGTATCAGCTGGTTCGGTGATAACTGGATACGTGTATGGTCTTTCAACTTCCGGTGATGCTGTTTTTGGATACAGCACCTCCCTCACTAAATTTGCTGGTATACATGGGCTGGGTTTTGGTGACCCGATTGCAGTTGATGGTGTTGGCTCTTGGGCTGGTTACTTTGGTCCCAGCGTTGGACAAACCGGTACGGGTAATGTTTTTGCTGAGCGTTATTGTTTGCCAGGCACTACTACACCTTCTTGTATAACTTCGTGGGGCGCGGCAACTGGTTTATGGGCGCAAGAGACTACTGCTGGCCATACTGATAATATTTATAAAGCCACTAACACTGGAATCGTCGCTGTTGGTACCGACTCTACACCGAGTAACGATAATGGCGGCATTGGTTATCCCGCTGGTACTAAATTAGCCATAGTAGGTGATGTTGTGCCCAATGGTCCGCGTATTTATATTTCGAGCTCAACTGGCAATCCGGAAATTGATATGCAAATGGGCACAGCCGGTACAAATAATCACTGGGGAATTTATGTAGCCAAAACAGCCACTCCTACCGAACCAGGCAAAGAGGTTGATCAAATGCGTTTTTGGCAAGGCCAAGATCGTTTAGCGCTGAACAAAGAAGGCGTGATGATTTTTTACGGCTGGCAAGCAGAAGGCGGAACGCTAACTGTAAATTTATCAGGCACAGGCACTGTTACTATTGCCAATGGTTCACAAACAGTTACTTGTAGTTCTAGCTCTTGTCTTTATACGTATGCCATTGGTAGCACTTTAACCTTAACTGCCACAGCGACTGGCGCTGCCCATTTTGCGGGTTGGACAGGTGCTTGTACTGGAATGACCAACCCTTGTACCACAACTGTTGCTGGCTCTACTTCAGTTACTGCTACTTTCAAATCACCTGACGTGCCGATTGTTACAACCGGTGACCCTGTTCTCGGAGGAGTATTATCTACGCAGGCTACTTTATCAGGTACTGTTAACCTTAGAGGTACTGCCTCCACGAGTTCAGCGGCAGTTAGTTTTCGTTATGGTACGACAAATATAACATGTAACAATATGCCTAAATCTTCCACTCCCAATTTTATTCCTAATAATACCTCAGATTATTTATGGGCTGATCAACAAGTATCAACCCCGGCTGATATTATAGGAGATGGCACTGAGGGTCCACTTACTCCAGATACGACTTATTATTATTGTCTTGTTTTTTGGAGACAAGGCATGACACCTGCTAGTATTTATGGTGATGTAAAATCATTTAAAACCGCTCCCGCCGCCGCTGTCCTCCCCACCCTTACTTCCCTTACTCCTTCTTCCGGTACGCAAGGCCAAGCCAGTCTCAGCGTTGCTTTAGTTGGTACCAATTTCACGAGT
>JAGVEX010000011.1 GCA_020057885.1 bacterium | reverse complement strand
TAAATAAACTATATAAGTAATAAAATCACAATTCTTTATATTATTTGGCCAGCGGTACAGCACTATTTGACATCCGTCCTCAGCGGTTTTATAATTATTTATACTAATGTGCTTATATATAAATGCGGACTGACTGTTTTTAAGTTTTTAAAGAAACAAAAATTTATTAATAACAATAAACTTAAATAATTATGGCCGAACTCACCTCTGAAATATTGCAGGAACAACTAAATAAGTTGGCTACCAAGCAAGATATTCAAGAGCTTGCTAGCTCTGTTAAAACTGGTTTTGATGCCGTAGATAAAAGATTTGATGATGTTGATCGCCATTTGAGTATACTTGAACGGAAAGTAGATAAAGCTTTTATTGATGGCTTAGACAGGCACGAGAAATGGATTAAGCAGATAGCTGACAAAATCGGCATCGCCTTAGAGGCTTAAAGTTTCATGGATTTAACTTTGAAAGCTTGGCTTTCACCCCGCCGAAAAGCGAGGTGATTGTTAAGGCAATCAAATAAGCCTGGTTTAATGTTTTGGATCGGGCTTTATTAAATTCTTACAGTGCTACTTTAGCAGCAGCATTTTTCTGTCGCGACAAATTCGATGACTACTGAACAAGTTGCAATAATCAATAACCCTGCGGCAGAGGCCACAGGGAATTACAAGTTAAACGAAAAACCGTGGAACATTGGGTTTAAATATCATAAATATTGTTTAATCTTAAACAGGCGTATAGTAACAGTGCCAAAAAATAGTCTAAAAAAAACTTTATAAGATGAGTTAATTTTGACTAACTTTATAAAGTTTGATAATATAATTATATATAAAAAAACCTATGACTATTCGTCAAAAACTTGAAGTTATACAAAAAATGTTGGCACTTACACAAACCAAGTTAGCCGAACGATTTGGTGTGTCTTTTGTTACCTTTAATAGTTGGTGGACGGGAAAATCTTTGCCTCGTCCTAAAAAACAAACTGCCATCGATCAGTTGTTTTTAGAAGTAACTGGGCAAAAAATAGTTCCTGCTAGTACGCTTGCCGCCAAAAAGCAAGCCTTGCAGCAAAAGTCGTCTAAACATAAAAGTATTATTGCCACAATTCTGGCCAACCCCGATATCCGTGATCAATTTATTTTAAAACTTACTTACCATAGTAATAGTATTGAGGGTAGCACTCTAACCGAATTGGATACGGCCGCTATTTTGTTTGATAATGCCGCCTTGCCGGATAAAAGTTTAACAGAGCACTTGGAAGCAAAAAATCATCAAACCGCTTTGAATTATTTGTTTGCTCATATTAGTCAAGCTCAAAAAATTGATGAGAGTTTAATATTAAAGCTTCATAGTATTTTAATGAATGGCGTTAGATCAGACGCTGGATCATATCGTAACCATGCTGTTAGGATTACTGGTGTTAATTTGCCCACCGCTAATTATTTAAGCGTTCCCAAATTAGTAGCGGGGGTTATAAGGCACGCTGTTTCGTCCACTAAAGATATTATTGCCTTGTCGGCAGGCGTTCATAGTCATTTTGAACAAATTCATCCTTTTTCCGACGGTAATGGGCGCGTGGGGAGATTGCTTTTAAATGCTATGTTGCTCGGTTCAAATTTTGCTCCTGCTATTATCAACCAAAACCAAAGACAGCTTTATTATACCTATCTTTATAAAGCGCAAACTCAAAATGATTCTAGTCAGTTGGAAGATTTTTTTTGCGATGCTGTTATTGATGGTTTTAAGGTTTTGGAACGTCTTGATTAAAGTATTGTCATGCTGAACTTGGTTCAGGATGTATTTATAGTAAATAAAAGAGCCAATACTATCCAAGTATCGGCTTTGTGTTTTATAGTATTTGTTCGGTTTTATTTCAATCAATAACCCTGCGGCAGAGACCGCAGGGTATGGACTCACAACATTAACTTTACTCATACCCTGTAAGGGTATATTGAAAACCTACGGTTTTCAAACTTTCCCTCCAAAGTAACCCTGTGGCAGAGGCCACAGGGAATTACAAGTTAAAACCATTTTTTTTGTTTCAATGTAACTACCAGTTTGCAGGCGGTAAAAATACATACCACTTGGATTATTGCCAGCGTTCCATTCCACTGAGTGCTTACCCTGTTCTTTTGTTTCATTCACTAGCGTCGCCACTTCCTGCCCCAGCAGATTGTATACTTTGAGTGTTACGAGACTGCCGCGCTCACTGCGTTCGCTCGCAGTGACATTGTTGTCATTGCGAGGCATAGCCGAAGCAATCTCATACTTAATCGTTGTCACCGGATTAAACGGATTTGGATAGTTTTGTTCCAACTGAAACGCAATTGGGATCCCGAGCACTGTCGAGGGGTCTTGCTCACCATCTGGTGGCGGCGGCGGTAATTCGTCTATATCCACGATATTAATTCGTGAGTATGAGGCTTTCGCCAGCAGGCTCGGGTTTAGATACAGCGTGCCTGCTTCGCTCATTTTGATCCAATATCCATTACTGGGTCTTAGAGTGTCTTCTGGTAAATAACTTCCATTGTAGCCAAAGAATTGGCTTATTATCATTCCAGGCGACACCATTATATCTCTGCAAGCAACTGGTTCGGTCAGCGAACCAATCATATTCCAGCCTTCAGTTACTGAAATACTGTTGT
>JAGVEX010000012.1 GCA_020057885.1 bacterium | reverse complement strand
ATAATAGCATATCATCACTTTGTCTTGGCACCGATATCATATTCCACCCTTTTTTTACGGGGTAGTATTCTGCGTTTGGCGAATATTCACCAAAGTTTATTCCAGTCCAATGCAGTGTATCACCAATCGTAACAGTTGTTTCGGGAGTAGTGACTATCCAACCGCCAGTTTTTGTCTCTGGATAAACAGTATATATTCCACGTGAAACAGCTAGAAAGATATAGTTACCTAAGGCATTGGTAGTAGTTGAATCTTGGTGTATGCTATTTGCGTCCAGATATATCTTCCAGTTACTCATACCATTTTCGTCATTATCCATTATGCTGTTTTGATTGCGATGGCTCGCCATGCGACAAATAACAATCAACAAACTCACGGAGATCAATTTATCGATCTCCGTTTTTTATTTTTTCTAAATCTAAAATAATTGATTGGCTAGATTTTTTAAAGTAACGGGCCAGTAATAAAATAATATCTTGGTTAGATTGGTATTTAGCTAAAAGCTTAAACAGGTTTTCCTTGCCATAATTTTTTATAAATTGCTGAACAATTAAACCAGCATTATTGTAAGCATGATGGTTATTAACCAGCGAGTTCCAATTCCTGCCAAAAAAACGATAATTTTTATTTGGTTTAATAACTTGCCAATCTAATCCAGATATAAATGGTTTAATAATTTGTTTACCTAAATAAACTGATAGGCCTTCTTTTAGCCAAGTTGGTAAAGCAGGATTAAAATAATTGGTAAAAACATGAGCCAATTCATGATGTACTAATTTTTTCAATTTGGCTTTAGATGATAATCTTGGGTCCTTAGTATAAATAAAAATTTTATTAATACTATTTGTGGGGATATATCCCATTAACCAGTCAGGAACTCTTTTCTTGCCAATTTTTTTGATAAAATCACTTCGGTTGGAAAATAAATAAATCTCAACCAAAGACGGAGAGGTGGGAAAGAATTTGGCCAATCTCTTAAAGGCCTCGGAAAATTCTCTATAGTATTTATCTTTAATAGATGGCTCTATAGAAAAACCTACTATTCTTAATTTTATATTCAATGCCATTATAAGAAATTAATGCCTAGTAAAATATAACATAAAACAAACCTTCCCTGACGCGGGTCAGGGTTTGGAGTAACAAATAAAAATTCCAAATTCTCTATTCATACTTCATGATTCACGATTCATGATAGTTTCTTACAGCTTTTGGCAATATAGACCAAAAAACTCTTGACCATCTAATAATATAGTATTATTAGCGAACTGGGAAGCAATCTAACAATTAGTAGCATCAGTTTGTTTCTTACTGTATTGTAAATGTCGCGACCGCTACAACTACTGTACACTATTAAAAATCGGCAAATTAAAAACCCCAAAGTCTTACTGACCTTCGAGGTTTATTGTTTTTTAGTAAAATAAATAAGCCCGGTCTAATGTTTCAGATCGGGCTTTTGATATCATAACTCCTCTTTTTTTCTCCTCTTATCTTAAGAGGAGGCTTGGGTGGAATTATTCGAAAAGTTGACGCTTGTTAATCGGTGGTTTATACTAATCCTGTATGTTAACCAAAGGCGATATCAAAGAAATAGGTATTGAATTGGGTAAGGTTATTGAACAAAACATTACTCCAACGCTTGACGAATTGCATCGGGAGCTGACAGAGGTTAAGGGGCAAATGGTTACTAAGTCATATCTTGATGATAAACTGGCCGAACTTGAAGGTGCGGTTATTGTGCGTCAGCGTAAAGAAGATCAGAAAGTAAATTTACTTATTGAGTTGTTGCGTAATAAATCAGTATTGCAGGAAACAGATGTTAAACAGCTCCAGGATATCCAAGTTTTTCCGCGCTCTTAACGGAATGACAATTTAAATAAAAAAAACCGATACTGTTCAGGTATCGGCTTTAAATTACATTTCGGTTTTATTTCATTAAAACCATTTTTTTGATGTCACTATAGTTACCAGCTTTCAGCTGATAAAAGTACATTCCACTCGACAGCTTAGAACCGTCAAAATTAACACTATAACTTCCTGGTTTTTTCATTCCATTAACCAACGTCGCCACTTCCTGCCCTAGAATATCAAATATTTTGAGAGTCACAAATTCATAATTCATGCCTGCCCCGTACCGTGCCGTAGGCTCTGGTTCGGGGATTCTGTATTCAATATTCGTTGTGGGATTAAACGGATTGGGATAGTTTTGTTCCAAATGAAACTCATTTGGAACCCTGAGCGTCGTCGAAGGGTTATATTCACCATCAGAGGGTGCTGGCGGCGGTAATTCGCCCATATCCACGATATTAATTCGTGAGTATGAGGCTTTCGTCAGCAATGGTATGTTTAGATACAGTGTGCCTGCCTCGTTCACTTTGATCCAATATCCATTACTGGGTCTTAGAGTGTCTTCTGGTAAATAACTTCCATTGTAGCCAAAGAATTGGCTTATTATTATCATTCCAGGCGACACCATTATATCTCTGCAAGCAACTGGTTCGGTCAGCGAACCAATCATATTCCAGCCTTCAGTTACTGAAATACTGTTGT
>JAGVEX010000003.1 GCA_020057885.1 bacterium | reverse complement strand
CCCGAGCAACTGGATTTTAAAATTCGGAATTCGGATTTTCGTCAAAAAAAGTTCGAACATCAATCAAAAAACACCGCCATGCAAACAAGCATCACTTTATGTGGTGCTTTTTTGCATTTTGAAAATGAGGGATTCGAAGGCGACTCGACCGACTGCCGGCGGCAGTCGCAACGAGCGCCGGGCTTTTTCAGGAGGACGAGCCGACTTGTGGCGAGGACGGGGGGGAGAAACCCCACATAGTAATCTCTCCGCCAAATTTCCCAGTTTGAACCAAAAAACTTCGCGTGATTTTAGGTTCTACAAATACAGTTCTTACTTTTTATATTCCAATATATCACCAGGCTGACACTGTAGAGCCTTGCAAATTACCTCCAACGTTGAGAAGCGAATTGCTTTTGCCTTTCCGTTTTTCAATATAGAGATGTTGGCCATCGTGATGCCGATCTTCTCAGCGAGCTCGGTGACGCTCATCTTCCGCTTCGCCAACATGACGTCGATGTTAATGATAATTGCCATAGCGTTAAACGGTTAAGTTGTTCTCGGACTTGATATCCACAGCATTTTGCAAAAGCTTCTCAAACACAGCCGCGGCAGTGGCGATTACGATAGAGATAAAAATTATAAAAAGACCCATAACCACACCGCCGGCAATGTCATCCTTGCCTCTAATAGTTATAAATAGATAGGCCTCTGCCCCCACGATAAAACCTGCCGTGGTGAGCGCGCAATATTTTATAGTCCGTAAAGCATTCACGGCCGCTTGCGAGAATACTTTATTTTGCCCAATGTATCTGAGCAAAGTAAACGCTTGATATAACGCTACAAAAAATGGGATGAACGCTATATATACATACGCCAAAAAGGGATCTTTGAAGTACATCTCAAAGAGCGTGGTATGCACATTCCTGCCCTCAAGGTGGGGTTCCCAAAGCAAAAGGGCAAGAGTGCCGATGCCAATGAGCACAACGACTATTTGAAGAAATATTGTTGAACTTTTTTTCATGGTTGGTTCTTACAAATTTTTATATTTTCATCTTAATTTGGTGCTTATCGTTTGTCAATATATTTTTATTGTTTTCGCTATCAACTAATACTAATATAGAGATTAATCAGATGACCCACATGCCTAAAATTCAAGCCTAAAACGACGTTTGAAAAACCTCTCAACACACCATACTGTTGTGGCATTAGACCCGAGTGTCCCACCAGAACAAAAAACCTCACCTTGTGTGGGGTTTTATGTTTTGTTGGTTAATAAATATTGTTATTAAGGATTAAAAATTAAATTCCTCACAAGCTTGACAAAACGACTTAGTTGTTTTAAGTTATACACACGAAAATAAATTGTCAAAAAATAAAATATCAAAACATCCATAAACAACTAATAGGATAAAACTATGAAAAAATTGCTCTTTCTAAGGAGGTTCTGGGCGAACCTTAAACTTCGTCTCGGTATTAGTAACACTCCCAAGGATTTAAAAGTCAAGATTGATATCCCCCCGGATGACCCTATGAAAAATGGACGCACCTTAAATGCGAACAGTCTACGAAAAGATGTTGAAAAAATCATCGGCAAAAAAGTTGTCTTCGCGTTCACGGGGCCTGAATTACCACCATATATCCTTATTATAATTAAAGGAGTAACCGACGACATAAAAACTCTGCTGATGGCAGGGTACGAAGTAGAAGCTATAAACCAATAGCTCAAACATAGATACCTAAAAACTACCTTACTTTTTATAGTGAGGTAGCTTTTTTATTTACCTAAAATATTTTTAGCCCAACTGTTCCAAGTTTCCCCCACCTCATCCTGTTGTTTTTGCCACCATTGCCAAAACTCCGCCGGTGTTAATATTTGAATATCTTGAAATTTTTCTAAATCAAGCAAATGCTTATCCTCAGTAATAAGAAAATTCACCACTCCCCCTACGGCAGCTTCTAGTAATTTTATATCCTCATCATCTGCCAATGTCACTTTAACCGGTGTGGATTTAACTTTTTCTGCTAATAACAAATAATCCTGCAAATCTTGTTGCAGTTTATGGTCATTAATTAATCTGCTAATTATTAATTCATTCTCACGCCGCACGGCATGAGAAATAACCGCGGTGATTTTAGTTTTTCTAACCAAGTCCAAAATCCTTTTGGGGTAGCTAAATTCGCCCCGGTTGGTATTGATTAATACATTGGTATCTAATAACACTTTAACCATACAAAAGATTATACCACGCTGCCGCAATTTGCTAAATTTAGAAAATAAGGTAAAGTATATCTGTTCGGTTTTAATTTAAAATGTAAAAATCAAAATGAAAAATTACCTATTATATATTAATCTTTTTGATTTTTGATTTTTCAATTTTTAATTTTCTTATGTCTTTTCAAGTTGGAATTGTCGGTTTGCCTAACGTAGGAAAATCCACTCTTTTTAAAGCGCTAACGCGCAAATCAGTAGTAATAGAAAACTATCCTTTTGCCACCATTGATCCAAATGTTGGCGTGGTGGAAGTGCCAGATGAACGCTTAGCCAAACTAACAACTATTTGCAGTTCGGCCAAAACTATTCCCACCACTATTGAATTCGTGGATATTGCCGGTTTGGTTAAGAACGCTCATCAAGGCGAAGGTTTGGGTAATCAATTTCTCGCTAATATTCGCGAAGTAGATGCTATTGTGCAGGTGGTGCGCGCCTTCCGCGACCCAAACATTATTCACGTATCGGGCAAAATTGAGCCCTTGAGTGATGCCGAAGTGGTAAACCTTGAGCTGGCGATGGCAGACTTGTCTACTATACAAAAAAGATTATCAAACTTAAAACCTAAGCTTAAGACAGGGCAAGATAAAACTGTAGTAAAACAAATTTCCGTGCTGGAAAAAGTGGCTGAGCATTTGAATAAGGGGCAAGCTGTGCGTTCTTTAGAATTTTCGGAAGAAGATAAATCTATTTTAAAAGAATTGCAACTTCTTACGGCCAAGCCTTTGCTTTATGTGATAAATGTGGATGAAAACGCCTCGTCAAATGAGGCTGATACTCTCTCACCGTCGATTAGCGTATCTTGTAAGCTCGAGGCTGAACTGGCTGATTTGTCACCTGAAGAAGCAAAAATTTTACAGCAAGAATTAGGGCTCAAAGAAACAGGCCTTGATAAATTAATACACGCGGCTTATGAACTATTGCATTTAATAACTTTTTTTACCTCGGGCCCCGAGGAATCGCGTGCTTGGACTATTGTAAAAGGCACCAAGGCACCCCAAGCGGCTGGCGTGATTCATACTGATTTTGAACATGGATTTATACGCGCCGAAGTTATTGCTTACCAAGATTTTGTAAACTGTAACGGTGAAGCTGGCGCGCGCGAACAAGGCAAATTCCGCTTAGAAGGCAAAGAATATCTTACCCAAGATGGTGATGTGTGTCATTTTAGATTTAGCGTGTAATTATGATCAAATTCGTAATTTTTGATTTATGGCAAACTCTGGCCTATCGCGATGCTAAATATGGCACGGCCATTCAAATACTAAAAGCCGCTCAGGTTAAATTGCCAAAAACCAAGGCTATTAAAATTTTTGAACAATCATTACAGCTTAAAAAATGGAAATCAAAAAAACAAGCCTATACTAATTTATGTAAAAATATCGGCCTTAAAATAACCAACCAAAATATCGATTGGCTTATGAATATGCGCGACTATGCTGAAGCCAGAACTAAATTATACCCTTATGCGACAACGCTTCTTAAAAAATTAAAACAAGGTGGCTATAAAATTGGATTAATTTCCAATAGCAGTGTTTTTGAAGTAAGGCAGATTAAAAAGACCAATATTTTAAAATATATCAACTATCCACTTTTTTCTTTTGGGGTTCGGGTTATAAAACCAAATCTAAAATTTTTTAAAACAATGTTAAAAATCGCCAAGTGTAAACCAAACAAAGCTTTAATGATAGGCGATAAATTAAATGACGATGTAATCCCGGCTAGAAAACTTGGTTTGAAGGCCATACGTTTCAAAAACTACAATCAACTCAAGAAAAGTTTAGTCAGATTAAAAATTAATATTTAAAACATTTTCCTTTGTTTACATAAACCAACCACTTGACGTGGTTGGTTTTTTGTTTTAAGGTATAGTGAATAAAAATAAATTACTGCGGTCTAAAGCCCGCAGTATTAACGGTCTTGTTTTTGATTCTTAATGTAGTTACGGATGATTGATTCGCTGACAACGCTGTGGG
>JAGVEX010000008.1 GCA_020057885.1 bacterium | reverse complement strand
CCCGAATTCATTGGCGAAAACGGGCGAAACAGCGTGGGCGTGCCTTCGGCACGCCCATACATTAGCTTCTTCGGAACCGATTAGTTCCGTATTGGTGTCCCATGGGGGACTTGAACCCTCAACTTTTAGACTTTCAATCTAACGCTCTCCGTTGAGCTAATGGGACAATTATTAAAATACATAATTCTTATTTTTAGTTTTACTATCTTAGCAAAATACTAATAAACGTCAAGAGATGCAACATGCTTAATAAAAACGGCGGATAAATTATTTATCCGCCGATGATCTTATAAAGCATTGGGTAGTTTAAAATCATTAGGATGGTCATCACAGCTTGCGATCAATTATTCAGGATAAAATATATGATTTTCCCACCTAACTCGAACTAATGATTTTATTCATCCCAACCAATCTATCATGATCAAAATACACAGTTACCTGAACGGCGGTTTTCCGCCCAACTGGGTGATCTAGAAAGTTGTTAGCTTCATTCAACCAAAATATTTTTTAATAAAAAACTTTATTTTTTATTCAATAAACCTAAATCTCGGTATTTCTTTGCCATCAACCACTATATTTTCATAAAACATCTTGGCTGGTCGAATCCAGTAGTGCCCCTCACCCGCACGTTCTCCAGTGATATGTTTGTAAACTACAAACTCTTCCATGGTTTCACTATGAAGTGCTCTACCCACTACTTCCATAATATCGCCTTTAAAATGTTGATATTTACCTAATTTGATTTCCATAAATTATTCCCAAAAAATAAACATCAAAGCTATAATTCCTAAAACTATACCAATCAATTGAGTGTAATTAACATGTTCACGATATCCTACTACACCTATAACTACTGCTAAAATAGCAGAGACTACGGAAAAAATTACAGCACCACGCCCAAGCCCAACACCCTGCCGCAAGGCAAACAACCAAAAAGTATTAGCTATAAGATAAGCCACTAGAGCGCTAGCGCCGTACCACCAAACATTTTTTAATGACCAAGTCTTGGCTAAAATATCAGCCAAGGCTTCAAAAAGTATTAAGATGGCAAGTGGAATAAGCCAAGGCATAAAATATTAATCTTTCTTTAGAAAGTGATTTCCTTCCAAGAAATTTTAGTAATGGTAAAAAATTTAGAACGTATGGACATATTTTTCAATTATGCTTATTTGGGCTTTAAAATCTAATTTATCTCTTTAGTTAAATCCAAAATACGTTCATCTATACTAGCCTCACCCTCCCTATCTAAATTAATTATACTTTTGATTTCATCTTCTAATTTTTCAACTAACTTGCCCTCATCTTCAATTTTATTAACCCTTCCTCTAGTGTTAGCAACACTAACTTTCCATTCAGGATAGGATTCATTAACTATCTCGATAGAAAACAAAATCCTTATATCAGAGTATGCCGACCTTTCCTCAATTTCCCTTTCAGAAATTTCGACCCTAAAATTTCCACGAGCCGTTTTGTAGTAAAAAGTTACTCTTTCCTTTGCACTCCTAACCATAAAAACAGGAAATTTTATTTAAATAACTTTAAAAAGAAACTATGTATAGAGTTAAATAATCCACTGAATTTGCTTGGCTGAATTTATGGTTTGAGTAACAAACTCATAGCTGGACCCGTGGGGTTTTCTATAAACACACCCTCATTTTCTGATAATCTTTCCGCAGGTGGCATTTGCGCTGACTCTTTAGATTCAGTACTAGGTTTTGCGGGCACCTTTACCTTACCATCGCCAACTGGTTTACTAGCTGGTTTATTCTGTGACGGATTAACTTTTGGTTTATCATTATTTGATGGCTGTGAGGGAATAATAGTATTGCTTACTGATTTAACACACGCTACAGAAAGGATTGTCCCTCCAAGGCTTAATTGATAGCCAACTTCACAACCACAAGAATTTTGTTTGTACTGATCTTTTTGCACTACAGAATGTGCTCCGTAATGCTTCTGACAATAAGCTGTTAACGTAATGCACTGCCCATCCTCCAAAGTTAAACCCTCAATGCATTTACATTGACGCGAGCCCAAACTTTCCCAAAATGGATCAATGTATGCGTTAGCGGGACAGGTGGTAACTGGCGGGGTATTTACGGGAGGTACTACTGTCTTTATTTGTTGTCTTTCAAGACAATGCCCTATCCAGCTTAAGACACTAGCATAATAGGAAGGGTCGCTTGTATCCTTACCAGCCGCGCCACTTTGGCGATAACAATCGTTATATGCACTGATACCGTACTGTGATTTGAGTCTTTGTTCTTTATCATCATTGGCACGCTTTTGAACTAGAGCCGGATCTTGCACTTCTTTAAAGTAGAGGGGGTTGTATTGACCGCCTGGATCAAATGGGCTCAAAGCCAAAACCGCAGCGGTGGGGCTGGCTAACAAGGTGATGCCAACGATGAGATAAATGATAAGTGATTTTTTCATAAAACTATTGAATACTTAAAGGAAGTTTAGCATTTTTAGGGGTATTTTAAAAGTCTAAGATGCCTACGGTTTATTTACTCTAGATTAACATAGTCACCTCTCTCATATAGTTTAGCCTCTCCAGTATTGGGATCTTGGATAACGTTCTCGATTTTCTTTTTTTCAGCGTCCCAAGCCACTGGTTCATCAAGTGAATAGGCATAGAATGGGCGTATGCCTCTGCCTGCGTATTCCAGAGTTCTGAAAACATAGTTTAAAAATGATCCAGTGTAGCGATACCGACGAATACAGTCTTCTAGTTGTTTTTGTACTTCTTCTTTGTATCCCTGCCAGCGATTGAGAAAATAATATTTTTCCAACCAGTCGGTAATGGTATAACTAACGAGTTTTATTACTTCTTGTTTGGCCGTAAGATTCCCATTCTGTGCCAAGCGTACAAGTGTGATACTAATAATGTCTCTAACTCGTCTATCAGTCAGATCTTGTGGGGCGATAAATACATAAAATTTGCTTCGATACTTATTCATTATCACCTCAGTTTCATTCGAGTTTTCATAAGGGATTGGGTTTTTCTTTAACCGTCCTGGTGCCCAACGCCTTTGGTATTTCCATTCCAAAGCATAGGTAACCTTATCCCAATCAATGCCACCAGTTTCTGTTCTTATGTTTTTATAAATAAACCGATAACAATGTGGAGCATATTTCAGTATCCACGAACTGTTGAATGTAGATGGTTTCTTTTTAGCTAATAATCTATTGAGTATTGTAACTGCGTGTTCAAAATCCATCCATTAATTTTAACGCAAACACAAACCAGCAGCGACTACGCTGCTGGTTTGTGTTCAAGGGATTGAAGCCTCTCGGTCGCACAAGCAGGATGGCTTACTCAGTCCCTCGATAAAAAATGTTGATGGTGCCGGAGAGAGGACTCGAACCTCCACGGGGTTGCCCCCACTAGATCCTAAACCTAGCGTGTATACCAGTTTCACCACTCCGGCGAAATAACTACGGGGTAAATATACCAACCTACCCCAAATATCCCCAATCTTCTTACCTAAATTCTACCATATTGTCAAAATTAAAACCGAATAGTACACTTAAAATAATTATTTCTTAACCATATAACTATATGAGGGAGGGAACATATACCGCCACTTGGGCGGTAGTCTTCGCACTAGTATTTAGTAGCGGAGGATTTTTTGGTTGGCCTATTACCGCTTACGCTTCACCTGACTACCTGGTTATAAGCCAGGTACAAATTACTAGTGGAACCGGGCAAACCAATAATGACTTTGTGGAAATATTCAATCCGACTGCTACGGCAATTGACCTCCAGGGGTATCGGCTCGTTAAACGTACAGCCGCTGGTACTACCGATATCACCCTCGTTGAATGGACAAACTCAGCCATCGTCCCCGCCTACCGATTTTATCTCTCTGCACACTCGAGTTATACCAATCTAACACCAGTAGCCGATACTACCTTCGTCACCGGAACTAGCGCAAACTTAGCGCCCAGCAATGGGGTGGCACTACGACAAGGTGCAGAAAATACTGGTACCATTATTGATAGTGTAGCATGGGGTACAGTCACTAATATTTTTGCAGAAGGCACCATTCCTAAAGATCCAGGAGATAATAAATCTCTCATTCGTAAAACTACCAGCCCGGGCTCACGACAAGATACGAATGATAATAATAACGATTTTCCTCTCCCCACAACCTCAGTTGCACCACACAACAGCGCAACTGCGCCAGAAATTCCTACCGACAATCCACCACCCGCTTCTTCTGGCTCAAATGGTGGCACAGTTTTTCAAGCACCAAGCACTCCTCAACCAGGTGAAATTGTTATAAATGAATTTGTTAGCGATCCGGCCGACGGCCAAGAAGAATTGATTGAGTTATATAATCGTAGCTCTAAAGTAATTGATCTCTCCAGCTGGACTATGGAAGACGGCGGCAAGGCTATTACGACACTATCAGGTAGTTTAGGCACCGACGGCGCCAGCCGCTATCTTACAATTCTCTCACCTAAGGGCAATTTAAATAACGACGGCGATCAAATAACTTTAAAATATGGCGACACAATTATAGATCAAATTGCTTATGGAAATTGGGACGATGGTAATATTTCCAATAACGCTCCTGTAACTAGAGACCCTTTTAGTATGGGTAGGCTACCCAATGGTACTGATTCTGGGAATGATGCCACAGACTTTATAATTATGGATCCTTCCTCTAGTCAAGAAAATACTGCTCCAGCCACTAATTTACAAATAAATGAATCTTCTAATAACCAAGTAATTGATTTTAATGAAGTTTATCCTAACCCACCTTTGGGGGATGAGGCGAACGAATTTATTGAATTAATCAATTTAAGTAATCAAGCTGTTGATTTAAAGAATTGGCTACTCGCCGATGACGAAGGCACAAATTATATTATTACGCCAGCCGATTGGTTAACAACTATAATTGAGTCGGGAAAATTTTTATTATTACCAAGACCTAAAACCGGCATTGCGTTAGATAATAATGGCACGGAAAAACTTGCACTTACTTCACCCGATGGTAAAACAAAAATCAAATTATTTTACGAAGGCCTGGCTCTTGAAGGCGCTAGCTACGCACGTGACGATGAAGGGGTTTGGCAATGGACCATTACCCCCACACCGGGCAATAGCAATAATATTAAAATCATAAATAAGGCACCCTTACTAGCGCTTGATATGCCTAAAACAGGTACCATAGGCGAACTATTAGCATTTGATGCTTCTGATACTGTTGACCCTGAACAAGATGTCTTATCTTTCAATTGGGATTTTGGTGATGGTTATGCTAGCACCACAATTACACCGTCTCACATTTTTGCTAAAACCGGCCGTTTTACTGTACGCTTATCAATTAAAGACAGTGTGGGAAATGAATCTAAAGAAAGTAAAATCATAACTATTAGCACGCCAGAAACAAAAGGTGTGGTAGCTGGCGTTAGCTCCGGCATTTTGGAACTTTCTGAATTTATACCAAATCCCGTTGGCAGTGATGATAATGAATGGGTAGAAATCTTTAACCCCAGTAATTTAACTGTCAGCACAGCCGGCTGGAAATTAAAAATGAACGACCGTAACACTAATTTACCTGTTTATGAAATACCAGCTGAAGGATATTTAATCATACCAAAATCAGAAGCGCATTTTAGTCTTATTAACAAGGGCGGATTAATTGCTCTGGAATCTCCTGCGGGGGAAGCTCTGCCGTCTGTAGAATACGGTACTGCGCCCGAAGGATCTTCTTTTGCACGAAACGAAAATGGCTGGAGTTGGACAACCTTACCAACGCCTGGCGGTGAAAATGTTATAACAACGGAAAATGAAAACGGGGATGATTATCAACTTTATCCTCTAGCTGACCTTAAAACCCTTGAAAGTGGTACACATGTAACGGTGGAGGGAGTAGTGGCAGCGAACCCAGGACTACTAGGAAAAAATATTTTATTTTTAGCTGGCTCCGGAATTCAGGTTAATTTAAGTGGTGAAAATTTACCAACCATAAAAATAGGCGATCAAATTAGAATTGTTGGCACACTTTCTCGCACTGCGAGCAGTGGCAGTAAAATAGTTATGCGTAGTAGCGATAAAATCGCCATACTTGGCCAAGGCGATGCTACAACTCCATTGAATTTACCTTTGGGAGAAATATCTGAAGAACAAGAAGGGGAATTGGTTATCACTACAGGAATAGTAAACCAAGCCAGCGCCACATCTTTTGTAATTAATAAGGATGGTGATAGTTTACGTGTTGCTTTAAAAAATCAAGAGCTCAAGTGGCCCAAAATAATTATTGGTACAGAAGTTACCGTAACTGGTTTTGTTAATATTAGCAGAAGCAGTGTGCGACTGTTGGCGCGTTCACCAGAAGATATAATTATCAAGCAAGCACCACCCCAAACCACCACTCTAGATCTTAGCGCTCCAGCCAATAATACTAATTGGCAGGGATATTTATTTTTGGGGCTTTTGGCAATACTTTTAACAACTGCTTACTTTTGGGAAAAATTTAAACTTCCCTCACCTTTTATATTAATAAAAAAATATCTCCAAAAAAGAGATACCTAAACGGCTTGCTGTAGATCGAAACGAATAATCAATCGTGGCTTGCTATATATCTTAAGCAAAGCGATTGGTATATGGCTTGCCATGAACTCGAGCGAAGCGAGTAGTTAATGGCCCCGTAGCGAACAGAGTTCTGCTTCGGGGAGTCCTGTCTGCCCCGCACAAGTGGTGCCCGGGGAGGGAATCGAACCCTCAATCCCTTGCGGGCCCAGGATTTTAAGTCCTGTGCGTATGCCAGTTCCGCCACCCGGGCACCATCTATGCGGGGTAAATATGCCAACCTAACTCAATATTAAATTTTTCAACCTTACTATCAATTAATTATATTATATCAGCCGCAGAAAAAACATAGCACTACTAAATATTTTTGGCAAGAATCTTAAAACCCTCCCAATAAGGAGGGTTTATAATTTCTGGAGCGGGTAACGGGAATTGAACCCGTTTCTCTACCTTGGCAAGGTAGCATAATACCGTTATACGATACCCGCAAAAAATGCAAAATTGAAAAACTAAAGCTTGGTTTTGACCCCATTTATGAGCGGGGTGGTTGCCAAAATAACCAAATGAAAAATAATTATAATTTATTTTAATCTTTGATATTTACATTTTACATTACCTGTTGGTATAAATAAACCCCTATAACCTTAAGGTGGTGTAAAATATCTTAAAATGATGGACGATTTATACGCTGCCTTAGTATAGCAAACACATTTTCCTCGTCAACTCCTATAATCTCAACTACTTTTTGTCTGGCAGAATGCCCATAACGCACACAAATTAAACTGGGCGCTATATGCAAAACCTGGCTTAGTGTTTGGCAAACCTCTTCGTTGGCCTTGCCGTCAGCCGGTGCGGCTGCCACTTTTATACTAAGAACATTATCAACCAAACCAACCAAACCAGGCCGATGCGAATTGGCTGTTACTTTAACTGTTAAACGTGTAAGCAATTCTTTTTCCATAATATTTTATTCCAACCACGGCCAAAAAAGTTCAGCCATATTAGCGAATGAATAATCATCATTATAAGTACCGTCTGACTGGTCACGCCACACCAGTCTATCTGGATTGTTGGGATCAATAAATCCTTTATCACTATTTTCTTGTTGCCAAAATTCTCGCCAATCAGAATTATTTATATAATTTTGACTAACTGTTCTTAACAAAACAGTCTGTAGACCAACGCCTTGGGGGCGAGAATTTATAAAATCGCTAATTTTACCCAAGGGAAACTTTCTTACTAAAAAGTTATGCATTAATTTCGCTTTAGTGGAATAAAAAATATTATCTAACTCACTCCCCAAATAAGAAAGCATATTAGCTGCTACTAATTGATAATGCGCCGAAAAAACAGCTGGCTTACCCTCGCGATATACTCCATACTTATCTACTGTTTTAAGCCCAATGCCTACCTTATGATTAATAATTTTAAGATAACTTTCTCGCTCGACTTCTGTAAATTGTAATAAGGGATGATTGAGAATAGCTAAGGAATAAGCCGCGCTTAAAAAAGCGCGATTCTCCGTATCATTCGCTTGTAAAACATAGGGGTACATTTTTTTAATATTGAGCAAAATTTCTTCTTTTTCCGCTAGCGTAAATAACTCATTGTGTGTATCAAAAATACGCAAAGTTAAAAAAATACCAATCGCTTCATTAAATGAACGCGTTGATACCGGCTTACCATTTAACACAACCTTATTGGCTTGTGCTGGAACAACTTCTAACCAAGTATAAGTAACCGCCTGATGAATTTTAGCCAGTGCTTCTTGATCGCTTCTAAAACGATAAAAAGTGGCTAAGCTTAATTGTTGGCGAATAGTATCAGCGGAATATTTATCTATTTCTAAATAATTGCCAGATGGCACGCTATACTGCCAGCCCAAACCATCCCATTTTGTATCTAAATAATAAGAATAGCGGTTATAAATCTGTTCTAATTCAGAAGCTAGTGGTTTATTGTCTACCGCCCTGGCGCTAAAAGGAAAAATAAAAAAATAGCCAAGTACTAAGCCATAAAATATTTTTTTATACCAGCCGGTCATATGAATAGATTTTATAACTCTTAATTCCTTAATAATTAGCAATTGATATTGGGGCATAGTGAAATACCATTATACCAATAATAGCAAAAATAAATTACTGCGGTCTAAAGCCCGCAGTATTAACGGTCTTGTTTTTGATTCTTAATGTAGTTACGGATGATTGATTCGCTGACAACGCTGTGGG
>JAGVEX010000010.1 GCA_020057885.1 bacterium | reverse complement strand
CCCACAGCGTTGTCAGCGAATCAATCATCCGTAACTACATTAAGAATCAAAAACAAGACCGTTAATACTGCGGGCTTTAGACCGCAGTAATTTATTTTTTTGCTATAATTAAAAATGAAGTAAGCTTTTAGCGTGACGGCTACGGCTTTTACGCAGCACTTCAGAGGTGCATTATTACAGAATTGCTTCGGGTATTGCCTTAGGCAAGTGTTAAGGTGCACCATCTAAAAAAAGAAAAGAATCGGCGCAGGATGCTGGGTGGCTTTTAGGCCACGCATAAAATACAGCCCCGAGAGTATTCAACTTTTCGACAAGCTCAAGGTTGACCCTGAGTGACATCGAAGGGGTCAAAAGGCAGTGGTACAGATGGCATTCTGTGCAAACTCTGGGCCGTGAACGTGAACTGGAACGGCGATGGTTGGAACGTCAAGGCCAACTCCGTTGACAATCCGAACAGGTGGAATGCTGGCAACCAGGTGTTTGGCTGCTACTCCTTTCTTTCTCCTACCTTAAGGTGGGAGTTTTGTTAAAAGTCCTTTTCGCCAGCCGCCAATCATTTTGCCGATATTTTCAATCTCGTTTCCCAGTGAAGCAAATTGAGTATTGGTCATGAGGCGCGTTTCCCACATAATTTGGATAAAAAAGCGAAGCGAGTCGGTTTTATTTAGACAATCTTCAAGAATAGCAATTTTTTGTTGAGTTGGAGTATAAGTAGCTTTTCTTAGCAATTCCAATAGGTCAAGAAATAAAATATCAACCTTGAGTCCAATACCAAAACGTTCTGTGCGGGGCATGTTTCGGTGTATGGGGATCCAATTTTTATAACCAGATTTAACTTTTTCCACAACTGGCAAAAGCGGCGGCGGGGTACTATTGGTGTTATGGGAAAAATTCAACTGTCTCATAATTATAAAGATATCATATCAACAGAAAATTTATTGATAGCTTGGCGCGAGTTTGCGCGTGGCAAAAAAGATAAAGCCGATGTGCAAGAATTTAGCGCGCAGTTATTTGATAACATTATAAGTCTTCATAATGATTTAGCCCAATTTGCTTATCAGCACGGCGATTATCAAAGTTTTAATATATCCGACCCTAAACCGCGGATTATTCATAAAGCTCGCGTGCGCGACCGGGTGTTACACCATGCGATTTATCGGAAGCTTTATCCGTTTTTTGATCGGACTTTTACAGCTGATTCATTTTCTTGCCGTTTAGGCAAAGGGACGCACAAAGCTTTAAATAGGTTTCGCGCTATGGCTTATAAGATAAGCCAAAATAACACTAGGACTTGCTGGGTGTTAAAGTGTGATATACGCAAATTTTTTGCCAGCATTGATCAAGTTATTTTACAAAGAATTTTAGCAGCATATATTCCAAACCAAGATATTTTATGGCTATTAGAGCAAGTGATTGCCAGTTTTAATTCGGGTACGTTGAACAAAGGTTTGCCCTTGGGCAACCTAACTTCGCAACTTTTTTGTAATGTTTATATGAATGAGTTTGATAAGTTTATGAAACATAAATTAAAAGCCGAGCATTATATTCGTTATGCCGATGATTTTGTTATTTTATCAGAGGATAAAATTTGGCTTACTGGATTAGTTCCTCAAGTATCAAAATTTTTACAAAACCAATTAAAGCTTAATCTGCATCAAGACAAAGTATTTATAAAAACTTTAGCTAGCGGCATTGATTTTTTGGGTTGGGTGCATTTTCCCAATCATCGGGTTTTGCGCACAGCGACCAAACGGAGAATGTTCAGGCGTTGGCACGAACACGCTATCGAACAAACAAGGCAATCTTATCTTGGGTTATTAAGACACGGGGATACTTATGAATTGCGAGAGTTAATACGAGCGACTCTTGCCAAATTTTAATAGTAGTGTATACTATGTTTACCCTAGTGATAATCTATTTTTAGGCTATTAATTAAGGGTGTATTTATCTCTCATACTGTTTATTGGTTGTGTCCTTGTCCCGTTTGCGGGATTTCCCAACCAGCAAAATAAATAGTAGTAGCTCTCTAGCGAATATTGCTAGAGGGGTAAAGGAAGCAATTTTTTTATGCCCAGATATACAATTTCGCTTAGGCTCGTATCCGCCAAACAGTTAACAGGATACACTCAATACACCTATTCGGCAGGCTTTATTATTAATACTTCAGCTCAGTTCGCCTAATTTGGCGAGCGAAGTTGATATACTAGGTATGCCACAAATTCCTACATTATTAGAAATGCTAAAAGCCGGAGTGCATTTTGGCCATCAAAAAGCCAAATGGCACCCCAAAATGCGCCAGTACATTTATACTGTCAGACACGGCGTGCATATTCTTGATTTAGAAAAAACCACGCACGAATTAGAACTTGCCCTAAAATTTATTCAAGGGATAGTTGCTAGTGGTGGTACGATTTTGTTTACTGGCCTTAAAGAGCAGGCTGATAAACCTATGCGTGAAGCGGCCAAGCGCACCAATATGCCTTACATTATTGGCAGGTGGTTGGGTGGAGTATTTACTAACTTTGGAGTTATTTCCAAACTTTTACGCCGGTTAGATACTTTGGAATCAGAAAAAAACGCAGGTATTTGGGAGGAAAAGTATTCCAAAAAAGAGCAATTAGAGCGTCAACGTGATTTTGAAAAACTGGAATTGAGCGTTGGTGGAATTCGCAATCTCACAAAACTACCACAAGCCTTATTTTTAGTTGGCACGCGCGAGGCCAAAAATGCTATTCGCGAAGCTCGTAAAGTAGGAGTGCCTATTGTGGCCTTGGTTGATACCAATACTAATCCAAGCTTGGTGGATTATCCTATTCCAGCTAATGATGATGCCTTGCGTTCCATTGAAATGATTGTTGGTTTAGCAGCAGAAGCTGTAATTGAAGGCCAAAAGAAGGCAGCCAGCGTTGCCGCCGATACAGTTTCAAAATAAATTTAAATTTAAAAATTTGGTCTGCCTATGAGCAGATCGCCCCGCTCATGAGCGGGGTAAAAAAAGTTTTTAATATGTCTGAAATTACCCCACAAGATGTACAAAAATTACGCGTCGAAACCGGCGCTGGTATGATGGATGCTAAAAAAGCTCTGCAGGAGGCAGGAGGCGATTTTGAAAAAGCTATAGATTTATTGCGCAAGAGAGGAGCTAAAGTAGCGGCCAGTAAAGGTGAGCGCACTACCAGCCAAGGATTAGTGGAATCTTATATTCACGCCGGTGGAGCCCTGGGCGCGCTAGTTGAAATTGCCTGCGAAACTGACTTTGTGGCTCGTACGGATAGATTTAAAGAGTTGGCTCACGATTTGGCTATGCAGGTAACCGCTTCTAATCCGCAGTATTTGGCACCGCAAGATGTGCCAGCGGAAATAATTGAGCGCGAAAAAAATGTTTACAAAGAACAATTGGCCGAACAAGGAAAAACCGGCCCCATGGTGGAAAAAATTATAGAGGGCAAGCTGGAAAAATTTTATCAGGAAGTATGTTTGTTAAAGCAGCCATTTTTTAAGGATGACACAAAAACAGTGACAGATGTTATTACCGAGGCCATTGCTGTGATAGGCGAAAATATTAAAGTTAAACGGTTTGTTCGCTTTGCCCTGACTAATTAGTCTTTTATGACTAAAAACTTAAAGTATAGCCGCGTTTTACTTAAACTTTCTGGCGAGGCTTTAGGTTCAAGCGGCCAAGGCATTGAATCGGCCAAATTAGTTAATGTAGTAAAAGAATTGCGGGTTTTACGTCGTTTGGGCGTGGAACTCGCTTTAGTTATTGGGGCCGGAAATATTTGGCGTAAGCGGAATCAGGGAGGTGGCATGGATGAAGTAACAGCTGATTATTTGGGTATGGTAGCTACCATAATGAACGCTTTAGTGTTAAAACAGGCTTTGGTTAAAAGTGGAATAAAGACTCGTGTGCAATCTTATTTAGGGACGGATATTCCAGGCATTGAAAAAATTAATTCTACTAACGCCCAAAAGGCTCTCAAAGCCGGTGAAGTAGTTATTTTTGCCAGCGGTACTGGTAAACCGTTTTTTACGACTGATACGGCGGCAGCCCAACAGGCAGCTGCAGTAGAAGCTGAAGTTATTATTAAGGCTGGGCCAGTAGATGGGGTTTATAGCGCAGATCCATTTAAAGTTAAGAGCGCGCACAAATACGGCATAATTACTATGCGTGAAGCTTTAAAGTGGAATTTAGGAGTAATGGATAAAGAGGCTTTTAAAATTTGTGCTAATAAAAAAATGCCGATTATTGTTTGCAAGTGGGGCAGGGGTGTATTGGCAAACGTGGTTAAGGGTAAAAGTATTGGTACTTTGGTGACTATTTAGTTTTATTCATTTTAGTACTTGTTTGACTAGTTTATTGTAGGTCCCGATTTAGCGCGGAAGCCTATAATTGTAAATATTAGCATTGGGGAAAAATAAGTAACCCCGCATAACAGCTGATGCAGTATCACGGGGCAAGTCGCTTATTTTTCCCCGATGTAGTATTTGGGTAAAAAACTCCATTGGTCTGCGCTCTTAATACTTTGGTTATCCATAAATTTGACTAATTTGAATAACCTGATAATATGTTTATGTTTAGCGCAAAATTAAAAGCGCTGAAAAGTCCTGCCGCCAATATTAAAGGAGGTGATGAAAAATTGTTGCCAGCAGGCATTTTAAAAATTGTTCTTTTAATTCACGATTCACATTAATTAACAAAACTTATAATACTTTTAAATTACGATTTTTATCGTAGAAAGTCTGTGTGACATATGAGATGTATTCATTTTTTGCGTTCATCAGCGATGGTTAACAACATGGGCATAGAAGAGCAAAAAACCGGTATCGCGAATTAACGTCGAACTACCAATTCAAGAAAGGAGTTTTTAAGTGCAATGAACCAACATAAAATGTTCGGGCATCGCACGATGCTCAAAAAGAAATTAGGCTGGCCTGCAATTGGTGTGGATTGTTTAAAACGAAAAATATAGGGAATCGTTATTTTGAATAATCTAATGCCGGCTTTATTTTACAGGCCGGCCTTTTTTATCCACAGAGGCAACGCATTGACACAACATAATAGTTTCTATAATATATCAGCCACGGAATAGAAGGACTAAATTATTCTGTCCAACTGTTCCTTCACGGAACCAACCACCAAACAAAGGAGTCATACATGATTCATAAGGTTGTTGTTCCATCAAGCCCTTTAAGGGCGCATATCAAGATCGGTTGCCCAAGGCGACTTTTCCGACATTGCTCGAACTCATTGAGCATATTTGATAAAACCACGTTCCGTCAGGGACGTCCTCCGCCTTAGAATAATCGATCGCAAAGTACTCATTTAATAATCCAGAATAACTCCCGTTTCATTTCCCATTTTATTATGGGACCCATATTTTAGCAAAGTAACTTTATTGTATCCGGGAGGGTTTGTATCTAAATAAAATTTGAATGAGTGCGGCAGGCAGCGAATCATATCTCGCTGCCTTCTTTTTTTACACCTTGACATTAATATTTTTTTAGTGTAAATTAATCTGATAAAAACATAAAGAAAATCAATTAAAACAAACAAAGGAGATTAATATGGAACTTAATTGTGTGCTTTGGGATAACCCAAAAGAACCAGTACGTCTTCAACTTAAACCGCTGGAAGATAACGACCTAATGTCTTGTCATGTATGCCGTGTGGTAATAGTTGCCACTTTGTATATATACTTTGTGTGGCAGGTATTTTTTTATTAAGCTCAACCAGCATTGCAGATTATGTTAATGCTTAATTTTGGCGAAGATCCTGGCATGTTAGTTTTTGTGTTTGTGGCAGGTGCGTTTGCCATATTAGCGGTGATACTGTTTATTTATCTGCTGGCGCGTTGGACAGCATCGCATGGACTATATCTGGCTATTTCTTTCATCACGGTTATTTTTGCTTGGTTAGTGCAAATAGCCGTTAAATCGTTCTTTTAAGTAAGTAAAATATTAACAATATTAATGCCGATTTGTGTTATTACACAAAGTTTAGCCAGACGGGGGTCTGCTAAGCTTGATCTGTAAATACAGGTCGGCTTTTTTATTTGCACTCATAAATATCTTGTATTATCATATTAACAGAGCGAAAAGGCTCTAAAATATTTCTAAAATAAATATAAGGAGTACCTAGTTATGAGACGAAACCTGATCAGCAATACGGCCTAAACGAAGAGGTATCAGGACGCGCCAATCGCAGCATTATATTGAGTAATATTTTCACAATAGCCAACTTGCTGCGGTTGGCTTTTTTATTTATCAAAAAGAATCTATACTAAAGCTATAGCATTAACCTCAAATTATATGTCTAAAGCACCTATCAAAATAGCGATTAATGGTTTTGGCCGTATTGGCCGTGCCGCTTTTAAAGTGGCCCTAACCAAACCAAATATTAAGATTGTAGCTATAAACGATCTTGTGCCTCCGGAAACGCTGGCGCAACTATTAAAATATGATACGGTTTATGGCCGTTATGGGCGCAAAGTTGAATACGACAGCAAAAATTTAATAGTAGATGGTCAAAAATATTTAATAACTTCGGAAAAAGATCCTAGCCTTTTGCCTTGGAAAAAATTAGGCGTTGACGTTGTGTTGGAATGCACAGGTAGGTTTACTAAAAAGCAGGATGCCGCTTTGCATATTAAAGCTGGCGCTAAAAAAGTTGTTTTGTCCGCGCCAGCCAAAGGCGGGGGAGTGCCGACCTATATTTTGGGTGTGAATACTTTGGATAAAATAAAGGAGGATGTAATTTCCAACGCTTCTTGTACCACCAACTGCATTGCGCCGATCGCTGATGTAATGGTAAAAGAGTTTGGTGTGGAAAAGGCGATGATGAGCACAGTGCATAGCTATACAGCCGATCAAAACTTGGTGGACGGACCACATAAAGATTTGCGTCGTGCCCGTACGGCGGCGCAAAATATTGTGCCAACAACCACCGGCGCCGCTATTGCCACCACTGAAGTTATTCCTAAACTTAAGGAGAAATTTGACGGTATGGCTATTCGCGTGCCTACTGCTTGTGTTTCGTTGTCGGATTTTACTTTTGTGTTAAAGCGCAAAAAAGTTACCAAAGCGCAAGTGAACGCTGTTTTACGTAAAGCCGCCCATAGCAAACAGTTTAAGGGAATTATGGAAGTTACCACCGAACCTTTGGTGTCATCTGATTTTATTGGCAATCCAGCTTCGGTGATTGTAGATTTGTCACTTACCCAAGTGGTGGATGGAAATTTAGTTAAAGTGGTGGGCTGGTATGATAATGAATGGGGGTATTCAAATAGGTTGGTGGAAATGGCGGAAAAATTAGTTTAATTTTTTATTTAAAACATGAGTCAAGAGAAAAAAGAAATTATTATAGGCATAGTGGGGACCATTTTAGTTTTGTTAGTTACTGGTATTTATTATTATCAGTATCAAAACAAAATTAGCAATCTGACAAAGATTACCAATAGCATCGCACAGGCGAACACAAATCAACCAGCTAACAATAATTCAGACGGTACATTGTCACTTAGCTTGCAGGAAGTAGCAAAACATAACACCACCCAGGATTGTTGGATAATTGTTGAGAACAAAGTTTACAATGTGTCGGGATATTTAAACATGCACCCAGGCGGGGCAGGCACTATAATTCCTTATTGTGGCGCAGACGCCTCAACCGCCTTTTTAACTAAAGGTGGCGCAGGGACCCATTCCAGTAGAGCATCACAGGATCTTAGCTCACTTTATTTAGGTGATGTTGGCACGCAAGTACAATCTAGCCAACTAAAGACCATTCAACAAAACATCAATACTTTAGGAGCAAGTGTTGGCGGAAGAGGAGAATACGAAGATGACTAAACTATATCTTTTATCCAAAAAATTGCATCGCATTTTTGTAATTATTATTATTGTACTCACCTTGATAATGGCAGGTACGGGTTTGCTTTTAAAATATACATCGTTAGCCAGCAAATATTTGCCTTTTGTTGATTTAGGTTTAACTAGATATATTCATAATAATCTAAGCGTACTTTTTACAATTGTTTTGGTAATTATGGCGTTGTCGGGAATCGTGATGTATTTTTATCCTTGGTATGTTAAGCGTCGCCAAAACAAAACAGAATTTGTTTAATGGTTTATGTTTAATTTATCGAACAGATTAGTAAAATTAGCGGTCGTCAGCAGCGTTTTTTCTTTTGTGGCCGGACGCTTGGCTTATGCCCAAGAAGGCGCTGAGCCAGAGGATGTTTATTTTATAAAACTGGTAGCTAAATTATCTGGTTTGCCAACAGGTCAGCCAGCGCCGGTGGTGATAATTGCTGGAGTTATTAATTTGGTTTTGAGCGTGGTGGGCGTGATTGCGGTTTGCCTTATTTTGTATGGTGGTTATTTGTATTTAGTTTCACTTGGCAATGAAGAAAAAATTAAACAAGCCAAAAGGCTGTTAATGAATTCGGTTATAGGATTAGTGATAGTTTTTATGGCTTATGCTTTAGCTGAATTTATTGTTTTAGCTGTTGCTCGTGCTACAGGTGCCTAACAGTAAGTTAATTTCTATTATTTTTTGGCCTTTTGAAGTATACTAAGTTTATATGTCATTTAAAGTTATTTCCGAAGCTAAAAGATTATCGGGTAAAATTGCTTTAGTGCGTTTAGAAATGAACGTGCCGCTGAAGGGTAAAAAAATAATTGATGACAGTCGTTTGCGCGAGGCTATTCCTACTTTGCGTTATTTAGAGCGACATAAAGCTAGGATTGTTATTATTAGTCATTTAGGTAGGCCGGGTGGCAAAAAAGTGGCTAGTTTATCCCTAAAACCAATTGGCTATGCCCTGGGGAAACTTTTGCGCCAGCCTATACAAGTTTTGCCTTTAGAGAGAGGTAGTAAAGATATTAGATATAGCACCAAAAAGGGAATAGTGCTTTTAGAAAATATACGTTTTTACAAAGGCGAGGATGAAAACGATGTAGGATTTTCCAAGCAATTAGCGCAGCTAGGGGATTTATATGTAAATGAAGCTTTTGCGACTTCTCATCGCAAAACAGCTTCGTTTGTTGGGGTGACAAAATATTTGCCAGCTTATGCCGGTTTTCAATTGGCTGACGAAGTTAAAGCTTTGGAAAAAGTTTTAAAACACGGAGTTAAGCCGGTGGTGGCCATTATTGGCGGTGCTAAAGTGGCTGACAAATTGTCGGTTATTGAAAAATTATTACCGCGCGTGTCCGCCGTGCTTACTGGCGGGGGGGTAGCTAACACTTTTTTAGCTGCCAAGGGATACCAAGTTGGTAAGTCTCTTATAGATAAAGATATTATAAAGGAAGCTCGCCGAGTGCTTAAAAAAGGAAAAAATAAAATTTTATTGCCAATTGATGTGATTGTTGATAAAGTTGGCACTAAAAAACACGAATCAATGTGGCGCAAAGTTAGAGATGTTAAGTTTGGGGAGAGAATTGTAGATTTAGGTACCAATACCACGCGTTTGTACGCGCCCTTTATAAAAAAAGCGCAAACTATTTTTTGGAGTGGGCCCTTAGGATTAACAGAAGAACATAAATGGAGTCATGGCAGTTTATCTTTGGGGCGGTTAGTTTCAGCTCGAGCGCGCGGGCGAGCGTTTGTAGTGATAGGTGGCGGTGAAACAGTGAGTTTTTTCCATCAGCATAAATTTTGGGTGGATTATACTTCACTCGCCGGCGGAGCCATGTTAGAATTTTTAGCAGGCGAGAAATTACCCGGACTGGAAGCACTTAAAATTAGTAAGTAAATTATTTATGTCTAAGTATACTATCAACAATATTAGAGCTCGGGAAATACTTGATTCCCGTGGTGACCCGACTATTGAGGTAACTGTTTTATTGGAAGGTGGGGCAGTTGGCGTGGCCGGAGTGCCTTCGGGAGCTTCTACTGGCGTACACGAAGCTTTGGAGTTAAGAGATGGTGATAAAACAAAGTTTGATGGTAAGGGCGTGCTTAAAGCAGTAGAGAATGTTAATAGTATTGTTAGGGAGGCGTTAAAAGGTCAGAAAGTTACAGCACAAACTGAGATTGATAATAAAATGAATGAGTTGGATGGCACGAGCAATAAGCACATTTTAGGTGCTAATGCGATGCTGGGAGTTTCTTTAGCTTGCGCAAAAGCGGCGGCTCAGAGTGAGGATTTGCCGCTTTATGATTATTTACAAAAAGCGTTTAACTTTCCTGCTCTGGCAAATAATCTGCCCCTGCCAATGATGAATATAATAAATGGTGGCCGGCACGCTGATACAAAACTTCAGGTGCAGGAATTTATGATAGTGCCGCGCGTGTTAGATAATAATGGTAAGGTAAACGCAGATGAATGCGTTCGTATTGGCGCGGAGGTATTTCATCATTTGGGTGGATTATTAAAATCAGAAAAGCTTGATACAGATGTTGGCAACGAGGGCGGTTATGCGCCAGATATAGATACTGCCGAGAGGGCGCTTAATTTTATTACGTCGGCTATTACTAATACTGGTTATACACCAGGCAAAGAAGTTTCTTTAGCGCTTGATGTGGCTGCTTCGGAATTTTTTAGTCAAGGTAAGTATAGTTGGGAAGATAAAAAACTAGGCAGTAGCGATATGGTGAGTGTTTACAAAGAATTGCTTAAAAAATATCCAATTATTTCCATAGAAGACGGTTTGTCGCAAGATGATTGGCAGGGTTGGCATGAATTGACAGACAAGTTGGGTGATAAAGTTATGTTAGTTGGTGATGATCTTTTTGTTACTAACGTGGAAAGATTAAAGTTGGGCGTTCAATTTAAGGCCGCCAATGCCACTATTATTAAACCAAATCAAATAGGCACTCTTACTGAAACAATTGCTACTATAAAATTTGCCCAAGAGAATAATTATACAGTTATTATCTCACATCGTTCCGGAGAAACTATGGATACATTTATTACTGATTTGGCCGTAGCCTGCGGCGCGCCTTATCTTAAAGCCGGTTCGGCTTCGCGGGGTGAAAGAGTGGCCAAGTACAATAGATTAATGGAAATTGAAGAAGAATTAAAAATAAAGAGTTAGGAAAAAGTGGCATTTTTTGGTATAATATAAGGGAGAGGGAAACCTCTTCCTTTGCGTATTAAATAGGGAATAATTTTAGAAATTTTGTTTTATGAAATCAATTCCGTCAAAGTGTAAAAGTATTAAACCTTTTGTTTTGGCTATTTTGGATGGTTGGGGATTTAGAAATGGAAAACATAAAGATGATGCTAACGTGGTGGCTCGTACCCCTTTTATGCATGAATTAGAAAAAAATTATCCTTTTGCTTTGTTGGGAGCCAGCGGTTCTTATGTTGGCTTACCGCGCGGGCAAGATGGCAATTCCGAAGCTGGGCACCTTAATTTGGGAGCTGGGCGTATTGTGGAACAAGAAGCAGTTTATATTTCACGCAGTATTAAAGATGGCACTTTTTTTAAAAATTCAGCTTTTCGGGCGGCGGTGGAACACGTAAAAAAGCATAATTCCAGCTTACATTTAATGGGGTTACTTTCCAATTATAATAGCGGGCATTCTTCACCTGATCATTTTTTTGCTTTACTTAAATTAGCCAATCAAAATAAAATTAAACAGGTTTTTATCCATTTTTTTACGGATGGCCGCGATTCACCTAAATATGATGCTGTAAAATTTTTAGCTGAAGTGCGAAAGCGTTTTACCAATGGCGAAATTGTAGCAACCATAACAGGTCGTTATTATGCTATGGATAGAAAAAAAGATTGGTTGCGCACAAAGAGAACTTATAATTTATTAACTCGCGGACAAGGTATTGCTGAGAGTTCAGCCGAAGATGCCCTGCGACACGCTTACAACAGAGGTGAGAGTGATGAATACGTTAGCCCAACTGTAATAACTAAGGGGCGGCATAAACCAGTGGGGGTAATTGATGACAACGACGCTGTTATTTTTTTTAATTTAAGATCAGACAGGGCGAGGCAGTTGGCTAAACCATTTGTGCAAACTAAATTTGAAAAATTAAATCCGGGCTCTTTTAAACGTTGGAGGATGTTAAAAAATTTATGTTTTGTGGCGTTAACTGATTTTGGTCCAGATTTGGGGAATATTTTAACAGCTTTTCCTAGTTGCGATATTAAAGAATCATTGCCCATGGCTTTGCATGGTTTGCGTCAGTTATATATAGCTGAAAGTGAAAAGTTTGCTCATATTACTTATTTTTTCAACGGCGGTTACGACCATACTGTAGCTGGAGAAAAAAGAATAATGGTGTCATCACCCAATGTTTCTTCATATGATCGCACGCCAGCAATGTCAGCCCTTAATATTACCAAAAATGTTATGCAGGCTTTGCGGCAAAAAAAATTTGATTTTATAGCCTTAAATTTCGCCAATCTTGATATGGTGGGGCATACGGGCAATTTAAAAGCTTGTGTTAAGGCAATGGAAACAATTGATACTTGTTTGGCAAATATTGGCAAAGTTTTGCAGGCCAATGGCGGCACCTTATTGGTAACAGCTGATCATGGTAATGTTGAAGAAACTCTTAATCCCAAAACTGGAGAAATTGATACAGAGCATTCTACTAATCCGGTGCCATGTTTGCTTTACAGCTCTTATTTTAAGGGTAGAAATTTTGCATATACTAAAGGAGTTTTGGGCGATGTAGCCCCAACCATTTTAGATATTCTAGGAGTATCCAAACCACACGAAATGACTCGTCATAGTTTATTATCAAAAAAATCATGAGCGAAGCGCTTATCAAACCACGACCAGTTGCGTTAGTGATTTTGGATGGCTGGGGCATAGCGCAATCTTCACGCGGCAATGCCATTACCCAAGCACAAACGCCGGTTTATCACAAATTAATTAGTACTTATCCTACTTTTACATTACAGGCAGGCGGGGAAGCAGTTGGTTTGCCCTGGGGAGAAATGGGTAACAGTGAGGTGGGGCACTTAACATTGGGGGCTGGTAAAATTTTATATCAGGAATTACCACGTATTACGCGGGCTATTGTTGATCAATCATTTTTTCAGAATCAAATTTTTTTACAGGCCTGCGCCAAAGTAAAAGAGCGCAATGGTAAATTACATATTTTAGGAATGGTCAGCTCTGGTGGTGTACATAGTTCCAATGAGCATTTGTATGCGTTGTTAGAATTGGCTCAAATGAATAATGTTACCAATATATTTGTACACGCTATTTTAGATGGCCGCGATACACCTTTTAATTCTGGGCAGGGTTTTATTAAAGAGTTAGAAAGTAAATTAAAAAAGATTAAGGTTGGTAAAATAGCTACACTGATTGGAAGATTTTATGCTATGGACAGAGATAATCATTGGGAAAGAACTCAAGCCGCCTATGAATGTTTAGTTGAGGGTAAGGGTAAGCCAGTTAAATCAGCCGAAGAGGCGATTGTAAGCTCATATGAAGCAAAAGTTTATGACGAAGAGTTGGTGCCGACGGTTATTATGGAAGATAGTAAACCAGTCGCTCAGGTGAGTGATGGTGATGTAGTGATATTTTTTAATTTTAGAGCAGATCGTGCTAGGCAATTAACCAAAGCCTTTACAGTGCCAGATTTTGATAAGTTTCAGCGTCGCAAATTGACATCGTTTGATTTTGTATCTATGACCGAATACGAAAAAGATCTTCCCGTACAAGTAGCTTTTTTGCCTGAAGCAGTGGAATATCCATTGGGGCGAGTAGTTTCTGAAGCAGGTTTAACGCAGTTACGATTAGCGGAAACGGAAAAATATGCCCACGTCACATATTTTTTTAATGGCGGCAAAGAAAAGGCTTTTGTCGGTGAAGATCATGCTTTAGTGCCATCGCCAGTAGTATCTTCTTACGACCAAAAGCCTCAAATGTCAGCCCGAGGCATTACTGACAAATTTTTGCAAGAAGTGCGTGCTGGTAAGTATGATTTTTATGTAATAAATTATGCTAATGCCGATATGGTGGCTCATACGGGTAATTTACCAGCTACTATTAAAGCGGTAGAGGTATTAGATATTTGTTTGGGTGAAGTTGTGGCAGCGACTTTGGAAGTTGGCGGTGTGGTTTTTATTACAGCTGACCATGGTAACGCCGAGGGATTGATTAATTTGCAAAACGGCTCTATAGATAAAGAACATTCTAATGTGCCAGTACCTTTTATTATTGTGGGACATGGTTTTGAAAATAAGGCCGCGAGCGGCGCATCTGTGACAGAAGATTTGAGCCAACTTACCTCGGCTGGAGTTTTATCCGATGTAGCACCCACTATATTAAAAGTTTTGGGTGTTCCTAAACCAGTTGAGATGACGGGGCAAAGTTTATTATAGAAGCTAGGTTTTTACTTTTATGCCTGAATTGCCGGAAGTAGAAACAATTAAAAATGATTTGAATAAATTGGCGCGCGGTCAGCTTATTTTGCGCTTAGAGGTACGTAAACCAAAACTTTTAAAACCGTCAACTAAAGCCGTGCGGTGGGCGATTGTTGGTAAAGTAATTAAACAGATTGAGCGGCGCGGTAAACTGCTTATTTTTTATTTAAACGGTGAACATTTATTACTAATGCATCTTAAAATGACTGGCCAAATAGTTTGGCAGCCGCCACGTGGTAGATTTTTAACAGGCGGTCATCCTATTGTTGGCGTGAGTAGTGTGCCTAATAGGTTTACACACCTAACAATTTATTTTAAAAGCGGCGCGCGTTTGTATTTTAATGATGTTAGACAGTTTGGATATTGGCAGGTTATAGCGAAAAAGGAGTTGCCGAAAATTTATTCTAAATTCGGTCCAGAGCCGTTTTCACTAGAATTTACCAGAGAAAGTTTTTGGCAAAGTTTAAAAAAACGAGGACGTACTACTATTAAGGCGGTCTTGCTTGATCAAAAAGTCGTGGCTGGTATTGGTAATATTTATGCGGACGAAAGTTTGTTTTTGGCCAGAGTTAGACCATCGAAGCGGGTTAGTACTTTAAGCAAAAATAATGCCGGAGATATTTATAAGGCTATCAAAGTAATTTTAGCCCGTGCTATTAAAGCGCGCGGCACCTCATTTAACTCTTATGTTGATGGTCAAGGGAGAAAGGGAACTTATTGGGAGAAGAGGTTGGTTTACGGGCGCCGGGGAGAGAAATGCAAACGTTGCCGCAATATTATTCTTAAAACTCTTGTCGCTGGCCGTGGGACGCATTACTGTGCTAGGTGTCAAAAATAAGATATTTTATCAAACCCAAAAATAGAGTAGAATATTTATATGAATCTAGATATTTATTTGTTCCATCTAATTAATGATTTTGCTTTAAGCAACAGTAATTTTGGCGCTTTAGCAATAATAGCCGCTTCGCCACTTATTTACGTATTGGGGGCTTGGTATGTAATTGCTTTTATTTGGCATAAACGCGGTGGCATGCTTGATTTTTTTGCCTTAGCTTTGGGTGGCGGTTTGGGTTATGCTTTTAATAAAATTATTTCCATTTTGTGGTTTAGACCAAGACCTTTTGTAACAGAACATCTAGTGCCCTTGATTTTTCCTAGCAGTGAAAAATCTTTTCCTTCGGACCATGCTACTGCTGCTTTTTTTATAGCCACGCTTTTGTTTTGCCATAAGCGGAGTTGGTGGTGGGCTTATTTATTAGCCGCAGCTGTGGCTTTAGGGCGCGTGGCAGTAGGGGTGCATTATCCCACTGATATACTAGCTGGCGCGGTTGTTGGTATTACTTTTGGCCTACTCGCTTCTAAAATTGAAAAGCGTATTAAACGTCGCGTTTAATAATTGGTATTCAAAGGTGAAATCAAAACTAGGTTTTGTATTTGTACCGTTATTTATCAATTAGTTTTTAGTATTGTGTTAAGGTGTAATAATCGGTAAAATAGTGTTATATGAAATTACTTATTTTAGCTGGTGGTTCGGGTACAAGGTTGTGGCCGCTTTCACGCATTTCCAAGCCTAAACAAATCCAGCCATTTTTAGATTCATCTACCTTATTACAGCGTACTTGGCGTAGGTTACGGCAGGGTTTTAAAGCACAGGACATATTTATTTCTTCTACGCAGGCTCATTTTAAAGAAATTAAGCGCCAACTGCCTCAACTTTTATCTAAAAATATTATTATTGAACCAGTAGCGCGCAATACTGCGCCGGCTATTGGTTTGGCCGCCTTAGTTATCAATAAGATGTTTCCTGAGGAGATAGTAGCCACGGTAAATAGTGATCATTATATTGGCGACAATAAAGCATATATTGAGGCTCTTAAATCTGGCGAAAAGGCCGTGTGCTTACTGCCAGATAACTTGCTTCTTTTGGGGATTAAACCAACTTATCCTGAAACTGGTTATGGTTATATTAAATTAGGCAAAAGTTTGTTAAATAAAAAAGGTATTAATGTTTTTAAAGTGGGTTGTTTTACCGAAAAACCATCATCTGTTTTGGCACAAGCCTATGTTAAAAGCAAGGATTATTTATGGAATTCTGGGTTGTTTATTTTTTATCCTAAGACATTATTACAGTTATATAAAAAACATAATCCGCCATTGGCCCAAGGAATTAATAATCTTAAGCTAGTAAGAGGGACGGGCGGGGAATGGCGCGTTAACAACAAAGCTTTTAGTAAATTAAAATCCATCTCCATTGATTATGCGGTAATAGAGAAAGCTGATAAATTAGTGGTTTTGCCAAGCGATTTTAATTGGACCGACGTTGGTCACTGGAGGACGATGTATGATATTTCTAATAAAGACGTAAGCCATAATGTTGTAAAAGGCGGTTATTGGGGAATAGGTTCAAAAAATAATATAATTTATTCTCTAGGCAATAAGTTAATTGCTACCGTTGGTGTAAATGATTTTGTTATTATTGATACAGGCGATGTATTATTAGTGTGCCCTAAAGCGCAGGCTCAAAACGTAAAGTTGATGGTAGAAGAACTTAAAAATAAAGGTTTACAGAAATACTTATAAATTAATTATGTTTTTTAGGATTAAACCAAAAATCACTTTTAAGCGTTGGTTGAGGTTAGGCTTAACCATTTTTTTGATTATTTTGGCAGTAGGCTTATTTATTTGCTGGCAATTTGTAGCCCGGGCGGGGAGTAGCAGTAAAACAACTTCTTTTACTATTATAGTTGGTGAGAGTGTTAAACAAATTGGTATAGAATTAAAAAAAGAAAACTTAATACGTAGTCAGTATTGGTTTGAGGTATGGATATGGTTAGCACGTAAAGAACAAAAATTTATAGCAGGGGAATATTATTTACCACAAAATGTTAATATTATAAATTTGGTAGATTTATTAACTGGCGGCGTCAGACCGTCCAACGAAGTAACTTTGCGTTTTATAGAAGGTTGGACAACTAGACAAATAGGAGAGTATATAGAGCAGAACGGAATTTTTGCAGCGCAGGATTTTAGTAAAATAGTTGATTCGCCGCGTAGCCTTGATATCATCTCCAAAGAGTTAGATAGTGGTGTATTAAAAAATATACCCATCACAGCTTCATTGGAGGGGTATTTATTCCCGGATACCTATAGGCAATATCGTGATTCAGAGCCGGTTGATTTAGTTATAAAAATGTTGCGTAATTTTAAACAGAAATTTCCATTAAGCTGGCTAAATAAATTATCTGAGCGTGGATATACAGTTCATCAAGCAGTTATTTTGGCTAGTATTGTAGAGAGGGAGGTAGCAAGCGACGAAGATAGAGCCATGGTAGCTGATCTTTTTTGGCGTAGGATTGAGGCTGGCAGGGGATTGGAAGCCGATTCAACCATAAACTATATAACAGGAAAAAAAACACCATCTGTTAGCGCTAAAGATCTTGCCATTAATTCGCCGTATAACACCTATCGTTATCGTGGTTTACCACCAGGGCCAATTTCTAATCCCGGGGAATCTTCGTTGAAAGCAGTAGTTTTCCCCAAGGTCAATCAGTATTGGTATTTTTTAACCACACCATCTGGTCAGGTTATTTATTCTAGGACTTTTGAGGAGCATAAAAAAGCAAAATTTCAGTACTTAAAATAGTCTAAATTAGTTTAAGTTTACGGGTGGTTTTAAAGAGATAAAATTTTATCTAAAAATACCTTTTTAATTATTTTTTTAAAGGTATTTTTTGTGAATAAAAAACGTTAATTTTTTATACATTTTTCATTGACAAAAAGTGAATTCTGTGCTAATATAATAGTAACGATACAATATCGGATACCATATCGGAGGCTTAAATTAGCCAAAAATAAATTATTAATAATTATTGCTAATTTTTATTTGGGGCAGTAATAAATAGTCAAATATGGCCTCGTCTGAGCTGACTTATAAACCTACAGAAAATGGTGAAATAAGCCAGAATACACCACCGCCAGAATCCGAGCTAATATCTTTGGCCGAAGCAGCCAAACTAACTCCTTATAGCCAGGAATATATATCCCTCCTGGCCCGTAAGGGAAAATTTTTGGCATGGAAAAGGGGACGTAACTGGTTTACTACACAAAAATCAATAATTGATTATGTAAATCAACAAGCCAATGAGGCAAAAGAAGAATATGAAAAAAAGACGGCCTTTACTCCTCAACTTGAATTAAAAGTAGCCCCTGAGATTTTGGCCGCTCGCGAAATAGCTACAGCTTTAGGTGAAACATTAGGTGCCAAGTTTGACGGTATAAAAGAAGAGCTAAAACATGTGACAGAAAAAGTTAGTCAAGCTGCTTTGCCACCACTACCGTCTGTTATCGAAATTACGCCAACACTAACTCCCAGTGAGGCTTATAAACCAAAGCGTCCAATTTTATTTTATGTTTTAATTTTACTAATTGTTTTTCCACTTCTCTTTTTAGGATTGACCAAAGGTTTGGCAGACGATGTTTACGGCAAGTTTATGAGCATGTTAAAAAATGCTTGGACGCTTGATGGTCATAAAGCTGGCACAAATCCAAACGAAGTTTTAATTTTGAATGAGGCGGGAAATATTTCTATTAAGGGTCACATTGAAACGCAGGGCCAACTTCGTTCATATGCGCGTGATGGTGTGGCTCCAATTATTGTTGATTCTACTACCAAAGTGGAAAATTTGAACGCCGATAGTGTTGATGGTTTTTCTCCTGAACAATTTACTTTAGCTTTTGTTACAAAAAATGGAAATGTAACAACAGACGATGTTTACTTAAAAGGCTCAGTAGAAGTTGGCAAGACTTTGGAAGTAAAAGGAGCTACTCGGTTATTAGATGCTTTATTAGTAGATGGTGATTTGGGCGTTTGGGGTAAAACATTTTTACACAATGATTTGAAAGTTGAAGGTAACGTCGATTTAAAGCAAGCCTTAAATATTGGTGGTGATATTAAAGCAGGTGGCGATTTAACAACTAATGGGAGTATTAAAACTGGCGGAGATATTTCTTCCGGTGGTGATATGATAACTAATAACCATAATTTAGTTTTGGGGAATGGAACTATTACAACAAATAACACTAATTTAGTTAATAATTTAAACGCTGAAATGTGGAACGGCTTAAAGGCTACTAACTTGGATTTGGATTTTGTAACCGATAATGGAGCTACTACAACCAACAAAATTACGATTGGCGGTTTGAGCGTTAATGGTGAAACTAAATTGGACCAAAATCTTTCAGTTTATGGTGATACTAATCTATATGGACAAACTACTATACAAAACCTAAAAGAACTTACAGTTAGTGGAGTTTCCAATCTTAATAAAACAAATATCAACAATACTTTAACTGTCAACGCGCATGCTTTATTTTCAACCGCTAATGTTTCTAGTATTTTATCAGCCACTAATTTAGGAGTAGGCAACAGTGCTACGATTGGCAACAGTGCAACTGATAAAATGAATGTCCACGCAAGCTCTACTTTTAACGGTCCTATTACGGCGGCCAATACCGTAAGCTTAACTTCTGCTTCGCCAGCTATTTCTACTACCGCTGGTAATTTAATTTTACAAGCAAAAGGTGGTAGTACTACTGGCAATGTTCAAATTGGCGCCGGTGGAACAGGATCAATAACCCCTGATCTTTTAGTACTTGATACTAAATCAGATGCGGCTGATCCAGTAGGCACGGCTGGCGCCATGTATTATAATTCTATTTCCGGAAAATTCCGTTGTTATGAAGCCAGCGCTTGGAGTGATTGTGTTGGTGCTGGCGGAGGGGCTTCTACTTTACAAGCGGCTTATAATGGGGGCAACAGTATAACAACTACTGATGCGCGCGATATTACTTTTAATTTAGCCAATACAACCACCGATTCTAATTTTGGTATTAGTATTGCTGATGGTTCAACTTCCACAGTTTCTATTACACGCGCTGATGGAGTTGGCACTACTGATCCATCTCAATTATTGCTTTTGAATAATGCCAGTATCACCCGCTCCGTAGCCGATGGTCTAAAAATAACTTCTGCTCTCGGACTTATTAGTGATGGCATTGATGTTTCTGATGCAAATTTAGTCAATGCAATTAATGTTGGAGATAATAATATTGTTGGTACCACACCTTTAATTGATTTAACAAATTTTGATGTTTCTACCGCTGGCAATATTACAGTCAGTCCGGGACAGGGAATTGATACTAATGCCACGGGCATTTTAGCTTTAGGTAATACCACTGCCACGACAGTTAATATTGGTGGTTCAGCTCCCACTATTAATATCGGTCCAGGCAGCACTACCGCATCGTCTGTTAATATCGTCGGCGGTTCGGGCGCTACTGGTTGTACTTTCGATGGTGCTACTGGCAGTCTTACTTGTACTGGTAGCATCAGCGGTGGTTCTTCTGGTGCCCAAGGTTATTGGACCAGGACTGGCACTATTTTATCTCCAACTACTGCTGGTGATGATATAACCACTTCAGGTAATATTTATACTTCTAGTTCTGGGAATATTACCTCCGCCGGTGACCTCGCTGTTAACGGTGGTGACCTCACCACCACCTCTGCTACTTTTAACTTAGTTAATGCTACCACTACAGTTAACCTTGGTTCCACCAACATCGCGAGAGCTATTAATATAGGTACAGGCACAGACGTTGATACTATTAATATAGGTACAGGAAGTACTG
>JAGVEX010000020.1 GCA_020057885.1 bacterium | reverse complement strand
CACAGCGTTGTCAGCGAATCAATCATCCGTAACTACATTAAGAATCAAAAACAAGACCGTTAATACTGCGGGCTTTAGACCGCAGTAATTTATTTTATAATATAGAAAAGAAAAAGGAAATAATAAAAATAAAAAAACAATCACAAAAGAAGGAAGTGGTCATGAAAAAATTAATTTTAGTTACCTTAACAATTCTAGCAGTAGCAGCTGCAATAAACTCCATCTTGTTTGTCGGTTCATATTTTGATTTGGTAATCGCGCGAGATTACATCGTCTTTCATTATGACAACACAACCTCTCATTCCAGCTCGGGTTGGATAATTTTTCTTGCATCATTTATTGTTTCGTTAAGTTGGTTCAAGATTTTTTGGAGGAAAAAGTATATGAGAGGATTTATGGTCATTATTGATTTATCGATAAAATTTTGCGGTGGCGGTATGAGATGCGCTGCAAGAAATTACCGTTGGTATGAAAACGGTAAATATTGTTTAATGAATTTGAAGAGAAAATTTGTTGCTGCGGATAGGTAACATCAGATAAGGTAAAAATTAAAGCCATCTTCGTCAACGTACGTGTGATGGCTTTTATTTTTAAAAAAACTTAGAATATAAGAGTGGTTAATAACAAAACCCTAACTTTAACTTACTTATGCCAACCTTAGCTCAAAACCGCCGCGTTCTGCACGATTATAAAATCCTCGAGAAAAAGGAGGCTGGTTTGGTATTGACTGGCGCAGAAGTAAAATCTGCCAAAGGCGGGCGAGTGAATTTGCAGGGCGCTTACGTAATTCCCAAGGGCGGAGAGCTTTGGCTTACTGGTATGAACATTGCGGCCTATCCGCCAGCCAAGCGCGCGGAAGCAGTTTATGATCCACTGCGCGATAGAAAAATTTTATTAAAACACAGCGAGCTGGCTTATCTTTTGGGAAAAATAAAAGAACGGGGCTTGACACTAGTGCCACTTTCTGTTTATACTACGCACAGGTTTGTGAAAGTCGAATTAGGGTTGGCGCAGGGCAAAAGCCGTTATGATAAACGCGTCAGCATTCGCAAACGAGAAGTAGAAAGAGAAATTAAAAGTTCTTTAAAACTTAGGTAAACATTCACCGAGGTTTGATTAAAATCCTAAACTCTAATATCTAAATCCTAAACAAATCCAAATTTCAAATTCCTAAAGTTTGGGTATTAGGATTTCGGATTTAGGATTTCTAACCTCGGGGGGTGTTTACAATTCGATAGCTAACGTAAATTTGCGTTTAGCAGGTGGCAGTCGATAGTCTGCCTAAAAAAGCTATCAACTTACAAATGCCAAATCATTTGTCGCTAAGGTAAATAATGCTTTTGCATCATTTTCCTTCGCTCCTGCTTTAGCTTAAGGGCTAGCAGCGTTTCGCTAAATGATACTCGATAATTTAGCGGGGCGTTATTAATCGAGTATGGAGTTGGTATTAGTCTTGGTGCCAACACCGAGAAATTACAAGGCAAACTGAAATGAATTTTTGTGCCGCTTTATTCATTTTCAGTATCAGCGGCACTGAACCTGGACCTGAGCGTGAGTTGCATAGCTAGACACGGGTGTAACACCCGTCACCTCCACCACGTAAAAATTGAGGCCAAGCCCGAAATTTTTACGTGCCCCGTGGCGAAGTAGCATCAGCTACGAGTTTTACGGGGCCTTACCAATTAATGCCTCAATTCACGTGGCACAGCCAACGGAGGGAGTTAACAAAGGTTTTGTCGTTTATGTTTTAGAGGAGAAAAATTTAGGTAAGTGGTATATTGGTTATACTACCAACCTAAGTCGTAGGATTCTTGAACATAATAACCACAAGAATTTTTCTACTCGTTTCGGTAAATGGCGACTTATTTATGCAGAGTATTATTTAGAAAAACAAGACGCTTTGGGGCGAGAGAAGTTTCTTAAAAGTGGCAGTGGATATAAGTTTTTAAAGAAACAATTATCTAACTACTTATTAATTAATAAAAAACAAACTTGAATACACGACCGCGTTATCGCGTTAATCAATACATTCGTATTCTCGAAGTTCAGGTAATAGATGAAACAGGGAAGCCTTTGGGAGTATTATCGACTTATGAAGCTTTAAAGCTTGCACAAGAGCGGGGCCTTGATTTAGTTGAAGTAAACCCTACTGCTCGTCCTCCTATTGCCAAAATAATGGATTACGGGCAATTTCAGTATAAACAGCAAAAGTTGATACAGGCCCAAAAAGCTAAAGCTAAAAAAGTAGAAACCAAAGGCGTACGCATTTCATTAAAGATTGGTGACCACGACAAAGAAGTTCGCTCAAATCAGGCTAAAAAGTTTTTGGACGAAGGGCATAGAGTAAGAGTGGAAATGATATTACGCGGACGTGAGAAGGGCAGAGGCGATTTAGCACGGGAGATTATGATTTCTTTTATAAACGATTTAGGTGAGGGTGTAATAATAGAAGTGCCTTTTTCTCGGCAGGGTGGAAATGTGAGCATGCAGGTGGCTAAAAAGAAAGTAGATAGCGTTAAGCCTCTAAAAGAAGAGGTCGAAGCCGAGAATTCTTAATTTTAATATTTAATTTCTAATTTTAGTTTATTGTTAGTATTTTATGAAGGTTAAAACTCACAAAGCTACTGTTAAGCGTTTTCGTGTTACTGCCAAAGGCAAACTAATGAAACGCACTGCTGGCCAAGACCATTTTAACGCGCGTGAATCTGGTGTTGTTACCAGACGCAAGCGCCGTGATGTGGCTATTGCTAAGGTAAATATTCCGGCCCTGCGAAAATTAATTCCAGGGAGCTAATTAATTTAGGATTTATCATTTTATATTATGTCACGTGTAAAAAGAGGAGTAATGCATTCCAAAAGACGTAAGAACCTTTTAAAACGCACCAAGGGTTATAGATGGGGGCGCAAGAGTAAGATTGCTGCAGCTAAAGTAGCTGCCCGCAAAGCTGGCGTACACGCTTTTGCTCATAGGCGCGATAAAAAAGCGAATTTTAGAGTATTGTGGCAAATTCAGCTTAACGCCGCGGTAAGAGAATATGGTTTGTCTTATAGCAAGTTCATTAACTTGCTAAAGAAGGCTAAAATTGAGATGGATAGAAAGGTACTATCACAGTTGGCTCGAGAATATCCGGCAGTGTTTAAGAAGTTAGTGGAAGCTGTGAAAAAGTAAAATTTGAGATTGAGACGTCCCATCGTATGGTGGGACGTTTTTATTTTGCCAATTTAACAAAAACCTTTATAATGAAGTAGTTATCCCAGTAATACAACTTCGCTTTTAAGCTTGGTGACAAAATAACTATCCTAACACCAATTATGTTAAATTCAAGATTAGATCACTTATTATCAATTTACTTCTCTCGCTTAAATTTTGGCGAGCGAAGTTGATATACTGGGTATGTTAAGCGTAAAATTACAAAATGAAATAGCCGAGGTGGCGCAAAAGCATTATCAACTCACACCCAAAGAGGTTGAGGTGTCGGTAAGCCGTGAACTGGCGCACGGCGACTATACCACCAACGTGGCTCTTAAGGTGGCCAGTAAATGGGGTGTATTGCCACGTCAGGCCGCCGAAACAATATTAGAAGAACTTAAAACTTCACGTTTTATCATTCGTAATTTTAGCAAAATAGAGATAGCCGGGCCTGGTTTTATTAATTTCACCATTAAGCCTGAATTGTTGCTTACTAGTTTGCCGCTTTTAACTAACCGTAAAGAGCGTGAGTTGTGGCGTGGCCAGCGCGTGATTGTGGAATACTCTTCGCCTAACATTGCCAAGCCGATGCACATTGGTCACATTCGTTCTACTATTATAGGGGCGGCTTTGGCTAATATTTATGAAAATTTAGGGGCCAAGGTAATCCGTTTAAATCATTTGGGTGATTGGGGAACGCAGTTTGGAAAATTAATCGCCGCTTATAAGCTATGGGGAAGTAGGACTGCCGTACACAAACATCCGATTGAAGAAATGTTAAAGCTTTATGTAAAATTTCACGAGGTGATGAAAGATAAACCCGATTTGGAAAAACAAGGCCAAGAAGAGTTTCGCAAACTAGAAGAGGGTGATAGAACAAATAAAGCTTTATGGAACTGGTTTAAACGTGAATCTTTGCGTGAGTTTGATATTTTATACAAACGTTTAGGAATAAAATTTGATCGTATTACAGGTGAGAGTTTTTATGAGTCAATGTTGAAGGGCGTGGTAGCTGATTTGCTCAAACGTAAAATAGCAATTAAAAACGCCGATGGCTCAATAGTGGTGCATTTGGAATCAGATTCCTTATCGCCAATGTTGGTGCAAAAATCCGATGGCGCTTCGCTTTACGCCACGCGTGAGCTTGCAAGTATTCGTTACCGCGCGAGCCATTTAAAACCAAATTTGATGCTTTATGTAGTGGCTAATGAACAGGCACTTCACTTTGAACAGGTGTTTGCTACAGCCGCTCGAGCTAATTATGCGCCGCATCTTAAACTAGAACACATTAAGTTTGGTTTAGTATTGGGCGAGGATGGGCAAAAACTTGCCACTCGTGAAGGTAAGATTATTAAGTTAGACGAAGTGCTAGCGCAAGCTATTTTGCTGGCACGGCAAATAGTGGATAAAAAGAATGTCAAATTACCAACCAAAGCCAAAGCACGCGTGGCAGAAGTGGTAGGTGTAGGCGCGATTAAGTATAATGATTTGTCGCAGAATAGGCATACCGATATAACTTTCAACTGGGATAAAATGTTATCGCTCGATGGCAATAGCGCGCCCTATTTACAATATACCTACGTGCGCCTAAAGAGTATTTTACGCAAAGCGCAAAATGGTAAAAAAAGTGTTAAAAAATTTAAATTACCCAAAATTGGCGCGGCGGTTTTGGAGCAGGCCACGCCAAGCGATATTACTATGTTGCGTATGATATCTCGTTATCCCGAGGCTATTTTGCGCGCGGCCGAGGAGAATGGGCCACATCTCTTGGCTGGTTATTTATATGAATTAGCTAATAGCACTAATAATTTTTATCAAGTTTCGCCGGTACTAAACGCTAATCCGCATTTGAAAAATTTAAGACTTACTTTAGTCAACACTGCCGCTGAAGTTTTAAAGCAGGGTTTGGAGATTTTGGGAATTGAAGTAGTGGAGCAGATGTAAAGCAAAGTAAGAGCAAAGAGTAAGAGTTTCCATTTTTTATCCCCCTTATTCGCGCGAATAAGGGGGATGGTAGTTTGGTTGGTTAAAAGTTGCAAAATTACTCAAAAATCAGTATTATAATATATATTATGCCTCGTAATACAACCTTGCTTAAGCTCGTCTCGACAAAATCACTTTCCTAACATTAATTATGTTTAATTGTAGATTAGATAATTTATCATTAACCTACTCCTCTCGCTTATTTTTTGGCGAGCAAGGTTGATATACGGGGTATGTTAAAGTTTCCTGAGCTTGAAGAAAAGGTTTTGGCCTTTTGGAAAGAGCATAAGATTTTTGAAAAGTCTTTAACTAAGCCGCATCCTGCCGGCCGATTTGTTTTTTTTGAAGGTCCACCTACCGCCAATGGCAAGCCGGGGCTGCACCACGTGTTGGCACGCGCTTTTAAAGATTTAATTCCGCGTTATAAAACTATGCGCGGGTTTCAAGTGGAGCGTAAGGCTGGTTGGGATACGCAAGGGTTGCCAGTGGAGCTACAAGTGGAAAAAGAACTAAAGTTTCGTGGCAAGCCAGATATTGAAAAGTACGGCGTGGCCAAGTTTAATGAACGGTGCCGCGAGGATGTATGGAAATATAAAGCGGATTGGGAAAAATTAACAGAGCGCATTGGTTTTTGGCTGGATTTGGAAAATCCTTATGTAACTTATGAGAATTATTATATTGAAAGTTTGTGGTGGATTTTAAAACAAGTTCACGAGGCTGGTTTGTTGTATAAAGATTATAAAGTATTACCGCATTGTCCGCGTTGCGGCACAGCGCTTTCTAGTCACGAGGTGGCATTGGGTTACAAGAGTGTTACCGAACCGTCTGTGTTTGTGAAGTTTAAAGTTAAAGAACCAAAGGAACATGGTTTACCAAAGAATACTTATATATTGTCGTGGACTACGACACCATGGACATTGCCAGGGAATGTAGCGTTGGCAATAAATCCAAAATCTACTTACGTACTGTTAGAGGTTCTTAAAAAATCCGAGGTCTTGAGTATTAATAATCAAGAACCATTAGTTGATGAAATTCCAGCTGAGTTTTATATCCTTGCTAAGGATAGGGTTGAAGAAGTACAAAAAAGAATTGGTGGTATAGTAGAAAAAGAATTTTTACGAGATCAACTTGTTGGTTTAGAATATGAGCCTCTATTTGATATCAAATCTTTACAGAACGATAAATCTTATCGCGTGTATGCGGCGGACTTTGTTACAACAACTGATGGTACGGGTGTTGTCCATACCGCCGTGATGTATGGTGAGGACGATTTTAATTTAGGAACTGAAGTTGGTTTACCAAAATATCATACAGTAAACGAAGAGGGGAAGTTTACAAAAGATGTGCCAGAATTTGCGGGTATGCCGGTGAAGCATAAGGATAAGCCAACTGAAGAGAAAACCACTAATGCAATTATTGATAATTTGAAAAACCGTTCAGAGGGTAGTTTAATTTTTAAAGAAGAAATGTATACTCATGACTATCCTTTTTGCTGGCGTTGTTCCACGCCGCTTTTGTATTATGCTAAGCCGTCGTGGTTTATTAAAATGTCGGCTTTGCGTGAAGATTTAAAAAAAGCGAATGAGAAAATTAATTGGTATCCCGAACATATTAAACACGGGCGTTTTGGTGAGTGGTTAGATGGTGTAAAAGATTGGGCTATTTCGCGCGAAAGATATTGGGGAACGCCATTACCAATCTGGGTATGTGATAAGTGTAAGGAAATAATGTGTGTTGGTAATTTGGAAGAGCTTGCAAAATTAGCACCGAATCATGAATCAAGAATTATGAATCAGGATTTTGATATTCATCGGCCGTTTATTGATGAAATATCTTGGCCATGTAAATGTGGTGGTACTACACAGCGCGTACCAGAGGTAGCTGATTGTTGGTTTGATTCCGGCAGTATGCCTTTTGCGCAATGGGGATATCCGCATAAACCAGGAAGCAAGGAGCAATTAGCCAACAGCTATCCAGCAGATTATATTTCCGAAGCCATTGATCAAACTCGCGGTTGGTTTTATACGCTTTTGGCCATAGCGACTTTGCTTAAAAAAGCAGGAGCGATAAAAGAAATTCCGCCTTATAAAAATGTAATTTGTCTTGGACATATTAATGATAAAAATGGTCAAAAAATGTCCAAGTCCAAGGGCAACATTGTTGACCCGTGGGAGGTAATAGCCAAGTATGGCGTGGATGCTTTACGTTTTCATTTATATACCGGCAACCAGCCAGGTGAACCAAAGAATTTTGATCCACAAGCAGTGGATGAAGTGGTAAAACGCACTTTACTTATTTTAATGAATGTGTTGGCCTTTTATGAATTATATAAAGGAGATACTAAAGTACTGGTTAGTGAACCAAAATCAGATAACATTTTAGATAAATGGATTTTAAGTTTGTGGCAGAAAACAATTTTTGAAGTTACAGAGCATTTTGATAAATATGAAATTACCGAAGCAGGCAGAAAATTGGCGGATTTTATAACCGACCTTTCAACTTGGTATGTACGTCGTAGTCGTGATCGGTTTAAAGAAGAGGGGGCAGATAAAGAAGTAGCGCGTGATACTTTAGGTTATTTACTGCGGCAATTGGCTTTGGCTTTGGCGCCGTTTATGCCTTTTGTGGCTGAAGAACTTTATCAGCGGGTGGGTGGAGATAAAGAATCAGTGCATTTGGAAGATTGGCCTAAGGTTAAAGAAATAAGTTCTAAACAGAATGAATTGTTAGAGCAAATGGAAAAAGCTAGATCAGAAGTTGAAAAAGCGTTGGCTCAGCGCGCCGCAACAGGATTCAAGGTGCGGCAGGTGCTTGGTAGTTTAACAACAGCTGTGAAATTTGACGAAGATATTTCAGCCATCATTGCCGAAGAAGTGAATGTTCAAAAAGTTATTTTTGGTACAGAAACGAAACTTGACATTTCAATGAATGATGAACTTAAGGCCCTTGGCTTGGTGCGGGAATTTATTCGCCAGGTAAATGTGTTGCGCAAGGAAAAGAAAATGACTATCCATGATAGAATATTATTGACGATTGGTTGTAGGGAAAATTTTGTTAAAATTGTTGAGGATAATAAAGAAATTATTATCAAAGGAACTTTAGCTAGTGACGTAATAGTAATAAATGATGACTTTGATGATAAATTAGAAATTGAAAGTTTTTCTATTAGTGTATCTATTAAAAAATAAAATGTCTGAAGGTATTGATCAAAAAAATTTAGATGTTATCGTAATAGGCGCTGGCCCTGCTGGAGGTCAGTGTGCTCGCGAGCTTGCCAAATTAGGTCGCCACGTTGTGCTTTTAGAGCATTCACAGGAAATTGGTGAACCGAACTATTCTACCGCCGGAACGCCAAAAGAAACCATAGAGGAGTTTGAATTACCAACGAGTGTGCTCTCAGCTACATGGAATCGTATATACTTTGCGTCAAGTCATGAACAGGTGGAATGGACATATCCGGACGTACGCGGTTATGTGTTTGATTTTGCTGCGTTGAGAAAATTTTTATCTGAGGATGCCGCGCACAAAGGGGCTGATATTATGGTGGGGACAGGTGTCACTTCACTAATTGAAGATAGTGGGCAGTTTGTTGGTGTACGCTATAAGAGCGTATGGGGTGAGGGAGAACTGCGTGCACCTGTAATTGTAGATGCTACCGGTCATTGGGGTTTTGTAAATTCGCAGCTTCATTTAAATAAAGGATTACCAGAAGATTTTGTTAGTGCCATGGAAGTGCAGATGACGGCTATGCCACAAGGTTTGGCCGGGACGTTAGGATTTTATTTTGGTGACGTGGCACCACGGGGATATGCTTGGGTTTTTCCTATGGAACAAAGTAAAGCTGCTAAAATGGGAATAGGATCATATGGCCCATTACCGCCAGGCGTTGAACTTAAACCATTGCTTAAAAATTTTATAGCCAAGTTTGATACTACTAAACACTTAGAGCCCACGGAGATACATGGTGGGGGGGGCTATATTTCACCAGGTGTGAAAAATCATGTTTATAATAACATTATACTTATTGGTGATGCAGCTTTTCAAGTTAATGGTTTGGCGTATGAAGGAATTCGGCATGCTATGCGTTGTGGACGTTTGGCCGCGAATAGTATACATCAATGTTTACACGACACTATAGATCAGGTTGAGTTAAAGAAAACTTATGAGGCTGAATGGCATAAAGTTTTTGGTTCACGTTGGCGGGCTTCATATAAAAATGCCAATATCATCTACCATAAGTTTAGTGATGCTGATTGGGATAAAGTGGTAGAGGCTTATCGTGATTTGTCACCCGCTGATGCACTTGAAGTTTTCTTTCACTATCGGTATGAGTTATTATTTAAACATCCTAAATTAGCATGGTTACTGGGAAAATATATTGTAGTTGATAGTTTGAGTTAGTTAATATCATGTCAACTTACGTTACTACCGGTTTTGTATTAAATTCCAAAGCCTGGCGCGAAGGCGACAGGCTTTATACTATTTTTACCGAACGTGAAGGCAAGATTGAATTAATTGCCGCTGGCGCTCGTAAAGCAGTTTCTAAACTATCCTCGCACTTGCAACCATTTGGCGAAGTGGAATTAATGGTAGCACGTGGCAAGCAGTTGGATCGTTTGGCTTCGGCTAATTTGAAACAATTGTACCTACGTCCGCCTTATGAGCTTAATACGGCCGTGCTTGGCACAGCACTTTTGGAAGTGGTTGATGTTTTAACTCGCGTGGGCGAACCAGAACCAAGACTTCATCAACTGCTCCGCCAGTATTTAACAGAACTTTCCAGCTTGCCAACAAGTGAAGAAAATTGGCGACTAGAAGCGCGTTGGTTGTTAGCCAAATATTTAATTGAAGTTTTAAAACTTGTTGGTTTGTCTGTTTCTTTAACGCGTTGCGAACATTGTCGGGGCGAATTAGTTGATCCAGTGGATTTTAGTTGGGTAAATCATAGCTTTGCGCATCATACTTGTATTTTTCCAGGTGATAAAAGGGTGGCTATACCATCATCAGCTCTCACTTGGCTACAACAGGCCGCTGGCTTGGGAATTGCGCAAACTGACGCTTTGCCGTCCGCGGTGCTGGCTTTTTTAACTGATTATGTGGTTGGGCAAGCCGGGCAAGAGCTATATACTTTGAAAGTATTACGTAGTATCCTATAAAATAGATATATGGCAGAAAAATCTCGCGTTAATGATATAACAATTGATCCTAATGCGCCTGCTTCGCGGCACGAGTTAAAGCAGGCGGAACAGGATTTTGCCGAATTTTATCACGAGCAATCGCAGGCTGATTTATCGGTTTTGCTTAAACAATCACGTCGTCGGCGCGGTTGGCTTTATCTAACAAGCACATTAGCCATACTTTTAGCTTTGGTTTTGGCTGGATTTTTTATTTTTGGCACCAAGAGTAGCGGCAAGTTTGGTGAGGAAGCAGTGCAAGTTAATTTAAACGGTCCTCTAACCGCTCCTTCGGGACAAGAGGTGGAATATGTTTTTAATTACAAAAACGATCAAGATGTAGATTTAAATCAGTTGGGATTAAATTTACGCTATCCAACTGGATTTATTTTTAAAAGTGCAGTGCCATCGGCGCAAAATGCAGATGGTAATATATTTGCAGTAGACAAAGTAAAGGCGCATGAGTCGGGCAGTGTAGTGGTTAAAGGTCAGTTGGTCGGTGAGGTGGGTGAGAAAAAGGATTTTTCAGGTTTGTTTTCGTATGAGCCGGCTAATTTTAAAGCGCAATTTAACAAAAATGTTGCTTTTACTACTGAAATCGTAACATCGGTTTTAAATATTGATATTACCAATCCTGATCAATTGCCAATTGATCAAACATTAGTGCTGGGGATTACTTATAAAAATAGTTCAACCAGCAAGTTAACTGGTGCGCTAGTTAAATTAACCGTACCCAATGGTTTTGAATTGGAATTGCCGCAATTAACACCCTTAGTCAATAGCACTAATATTTGGCAGCTCAATGATATTGAAGCGCGTGGTGAAAATAAAGTTGAACTTAAGGGGCGTTTTACCAGCATAGCCACCCCAGGCCCACAAGAATTTAAATTAGCCATTGGTTTAAAATCTGATAAAGGGGAGTTTACTTTACAAGAAGAAAAAATTGTAAATGTTAATTTAGTTAAATCGCATTTAACTTTGCAATTAACAGCGAACGACGTTAGTTTAAAAAGTGCGGTTGATTTTGGACAAGAAATTACTTTTGAAGCCTCTTTTTCCAATGAGGGCGACACCCCTTTTACTAACCTCACACTTATTGCCAAACTTAACAGTACTTGGTTTGATTGGTCCAGCTTAAAGGATGATGCTTTGGGTTCAGTTAACCAGAGTGTTGGAACTATCACTTGGACCAAAGCCAATTTGCCTTTACTTGAAACATTACAGCCCGGTACCAGAGGAAGCGTTCGTTGGCGCTTGCAGCTTGTTTCTAGTTTGCCTAGCGGTGTAAATGCACCTAGTTTTACAGCACAAGTAGAAGCGCAGGGCAAGGCTTTAGTGAATAATAATTTAGAAAATTTAACGTCACAATCTAACGAAGTGGTTACTAAAATAAATACTCAATTTTCCTTGGCAGTAGAAGGGCGTTATTACACAGATGAATTAATTAAATTAGGCAGCGGGCCATTGCCACCACGCGTGGGTGAAACCACAAGTTATGTTATATTTTGGCGCTTGGGGAATACTTTGAATGAAGTAGAAAATGTAGAAGTTACTACTACATTGCCCCAAGGGGTCAATTGGACAGGTCAGACTACGGTAACAGCTGGGCAGAAAGTAATTTACAATCCTAATACGCGCGAAGTGCGTTGGGTTTTGAATCGTTTGCCAGCTGGCGCGGGAAAAACATTCCTTAAACCAGAAGCTTCGTTTGAAGTGGCAGTAACACCACAAGAAAGCGATGCTGATAAAATTTTAGTGCTTACCAAAACCACTACTGCCACAGCGCACGATACTTTTTCGGACGCGGATTTAATTTCTACCGCCAAATTTGTTACCACTGAATTAGATGATGATATGGCTACACAGGGCAAGGGAGTGGTGACAAGGTAAAAATTTATATAAATAAAAAAGCGGCTGGTACAAATTATCCAGTCGCTTTTAAGATTTCTCTTTGGGTGTTAAATGCCGAATTAAGCTGCCAACAGCAAACAGATTAGCTACTACTAAAATATATTGTCCGGTGATAGTCCAATTATATAAGAAACAGAAGCAGACTGCGGCCTGAAAATTTATTTTCCATTTTCCGAGTGAGTTTGCTTTTACCTGAGCTTTGCCGTGATATTGTCCTTTGCGTTTAGCCCACGATAAAGCCACAGAGAGAGATAAAAGGGTTCCCTCAAATACTATGAATGCCAGAGCATTTAGCGGCCAAATTATTAACGAACGCCAACAAGCAGCCACTGCCCAAGCAGCAAATATTTTATCACACAATGGATCAAGCCTTGCTCCGAATTCGGTTTCTTCTTGCATTATTTTTGCCAGAGCTCCATCTAAGTAGTCACTAAATATAGCGGCTCCTAGAATGGAAAGGTAATAATTGATTCCAGCTTGTAAATGCACAAAGGCAAAAAAGATTGGACCGAGCATTATACCTCGAATAAGCGAGACAATATTAGCAGACGTTATGTAGTTTGTTTTAATTAGAAGTTCTGCTTTAATTGATAGTGGTTTAGAAAATAATTTTATGAATTTTATAAACCATTGTCTTATAATAGCTCTAATTTCTGGTCGGGGGACAAAGTATGCAAGAAGCTTATCGAATATATTTTTTTAGTATCTACAGCCTTGGTAGCTATATTTTCGGCTATGATTAGTAAACGAACAATTTTCATTTATTATCTCCTTAGCCTATTTTTTAGTTTTATTTGAACATACCTTAACAGTTTTTGGGTACAAAAGTCAAGGTTTACAGGTGGGGCGGTTAGTTTTACAAAATCTGTTATTTTTAGCCAAAAAACATTATAATAAATACATATGCCCTTAATGCTAAAACAGCTAAGCCAGCTTATATTTGAATTTTTGCTTGATGTAGTGCGTTTTCCTTATTGGTGGTACACCGGAGGATTATTATTGGTTGGCCTTTGGTGCAAGCGCGGTTTGCAAGAGACGGCCTGGCGTTTAAGTTTGAAGCTTTTTGTCAAACACTTATTCACCCCTATGTACGGGGATTATTCTAAATCTGGCCGAGCTATTAGTTTGATTACCCGATTAGTTATCTTAGTTGCTAAATTCATTCGTTTATTAGTAGCGGCAGTATGGTATTTTATTATACTACTTGGCTGGTGTTTGCTTTTTCCACTAACCATAATTATGCTTTTAAGTCGTGTTAATTAATTTATAATTTTGTGGCAGAATTTACTTGGCATTATAATTATTCATTGGCTGATTTAAAATTCAGACACCTTCGCCTTTTGGTATATAGATTGGCGGCTTTTTTATCTCTCATAATAGTACTGAAATTTTGGATAGTATTTATTTTACGTTCTTTGCCGTTGGTTGAGCAGGGTTATTCATGGCAAATATTTTTTCCACCAACCCCAGGAGCCCATTTGTTTTGGTGGGGGATTTTATTTGTGGCTTATGCTTGGTATCGTTTAGATCGAGAGCGCGCTTGGTACCCTCCAATACCTCAGCCTCAACTGGCAGAAACGATTGTGGTTGATAAATATTTAACAGAAGAAGTTTGGCATGTATTAGAACAAGCCTTTCGTTACGCTGTTCGGTTAAAGCACGCTCAGGTAGAGCCGCTTCATTTATTAGCAGCCGCTTTAAAATACCGCACAGGTCAACGTTTATTTGTACGCCTGGGTGTACCATGGGATAAACTTATATCCACTCTGCGGCACGCTATGGTAACTTTGCCGCAAGGCAAACATCCGCAACTTTCTTTAAATAGTCGCACAGTATTACTGGAGGCCGGCAGGTTGGCGGTATCGCGTCGCGCGCACCACGTGGATGCTAGTGAGGTTTTGTTAGCTATAACTAAAAGCGACACCGTAGTACGAGATGTATTAGAGGAACTGGCAATTGAACAGCAGGCCATAGCTAATATTACAAGTTGGTTTAGTTTGAGGCACAAATTATTATCGGAATATAGTCGTCGTAGTCACCGTGCTGGCGCTAGGCCAAAGCATTCGCTTGATCGTGCTTATTTGGCCGCCGCCACGCCATTTTTAAACAAAGTATCGCGTGACCTTACCATGTTAGCGGCCAAGGGTTATTTAGCGCCTTGTGTAGGGAGAGACAACGAAATAAAAGAGACTTATCGAATTATGGAGGGCGGACATGGGAGTATTGTTTTAATAGGGGAGCCTGGTGTGGGTAAAACTTCAATGTTAGAAGGTATAGCCCAAGCTATGGCGGCAGAAGAAGTTCCTGAATTATTAAAAGATAAACACTTAGTTCAACTTTCTTTGCCACAGCTTTTAAGCGGTGTTACTCCTAATCAAGCTAGTGAGCGTTTATTGCACGCGCTCACTGAAATTATTAGAGCTGGAAATATTGTATTAGCGATTGAAAATATCCATCTCTTATTAAATAATCATAGTGAGGGAGAAATCAGTTTATCTGAGATTTTAGTAAATACCATTAGTAAGAATCATATTTTGTTAATTACCAATACTGGTAAAAAAGAATGGCAGGAGGTTGTGTCGGCCACTTCTTTGGGGCAGGTTTTGCAGCCAGTGGAGATTAAGGAATTAGACGATGATAACTCCATTCAAGTGTTGGAGTCTCGCGTGCCAGCGCTAGAGTCGGAGCACGGAATATTTTTTTCTTATGGTGCCTTGGAAACAGCTGTGAAACTTTCACGTAAATATTTACCAGAGCGTTTTTTGCCAGAAAAGGCAATTAAACTTATAGAAGAGGTAGCTATTTACGCTCGTGAGCACAAAGGTAAGCATCAGGCAGTTACAGCCGACGACGTCGCCCAAGTGTTGGCCCTAAAAGTTCACGTGCCATTAACGCAAGTTACACAGTCGGAGGGTGAAAAGTTGTTGCATTTGGAAGAAATTTTACACCAGCGTATTGTGGGGCAAGAGGAGGCGGTTGATTTGGTGGCGCAGGCCCTGCGTCGCGCGCGTGTGAATTTGCGCGATCAAAAACGTCCCATTGCTTCGTTCTTATTTTTAGGGCCTACGGGTGTTGGTAAAACCGAACTGGCTAAAGTGGTGGCAGCAGAATATTTTGGCGGCGAAAATAAAATGGTGCGTCTGGATATGTCGGAATATCAAACAGCGGAAAGTTTGTATCGTTTAATTGGCGCGCCAGCTGGAGTAGGAGATAGCGCCGGCCTTTTAACAGAAGCTGTACGCCGCCAGCCTTATTCTTTAATATTGCTTGACGAAATAGAAAAGGCACACCCCGATATTTTGAATGTATTTTTACAACTCTTGGATGATGGCCGATTAACAGATGCTTCTGGCCGCACTATAGATTTTACCAATTGTATTATTATTGCCACCTCAAATGCTGGTACACAAACCATTCAAGAACAAATTAAAAATAAAGTACCATTAGAACAAATTCGTAAAACATTACTGGAGGATGGATTACAACAATACTTTAGACCAGAATTTTTAAATCGTTTTGACGGCATTGTGTTGTTTAAGCCTTTAACTATGACAGAGGTGGAAAAAGTAACCGAACTTTTAATTGGTAAATTAGCTTTTGGGTTGGAAGCCAAGGGTATTCATTTTCACGCTTCGCCTGAAGCCATTAGAGAGCTTGCTATTAAGGGTTTTGATCCTTTGTTTGGGGCTAGGCCATTGCGCCGCGTGATTCAAGAAAATGTAGATAATGCTTTGGCCACCCATTTGTTGACTGGTAAATTAACCCGTCGAGATTTGGTAATGTTGGAGCCGGGAGGGGTGGTAAGGGTAGAAAAAGCTGGCAAATTATAAAATTATGTTTCGCGAATCAACTGAATCTAATTTAAACGTATCAACTTCATTTAATCCTGAGGTCGCTGAATTAAAAACTGAACGGATAGAGTTAGATGAACATATTTTTGACGCTCTGGTTAAGGGTGAAAAAAATATGTTATCAGAAGAACGGCAACTTTATCACGTTTTTGTTGATTTAATGTTACATAAAAAAATATTTGAAGATTTAGAAAGAGTTTTTTCTATGTGGGTGCCAAGTGGCGACCCCAAAAGAATTGAGATACTTAATGATAGTCATGAGGCATTGCGGCAAGTGGCAACTCTTGGATTAAAATTAAGGCGGCAAGGGGTGGAAATTCCATGGGTTAATCCACAAGTTGAAGAACAATTAAAAAAAGCCGACGAGGAGGTAGAAAGAATAATTGCTTTAGGGGATAGGGGTAAAGATATTCCTACGCCTCGTGTTGATTTGTTTCGCGCACCCGAAGACGAAAAATTGCTAAAATTAATTGCCGAACGCCAGGCGCTTAAAGAAACGTTGGAATATAAAAAAGCAAAGGATAATTCTCAGGTTGTGTCAGTTTCAAAAGAACAGCGACAAAGTATGGAAAATATTTTAGATAAATTTGATAAACTACCAAACGATGTTAAGAATGAATATGAGCGTTTGGTAAATGATGAAAATTATTATCATGAAGGTGTTGATAGGCTGAAACAGCAACTTGCAACACGTTTGGCTAAACAATCAAACTATAGCGTGGCCGCTTAAAGATGTTGTATTTATAAAATAGTTGAATTGATTAATTTTTTAAATAAATGGTATGGGTTATTATCATTTGACATTTATTTTGATTTAAAGTAAGATATTATGAAATAAAATAATTGTAAATAAAACAACAAAAACATTAACATAAAAAAGAGGTAATCATTATGTCAGAATTCGTTTTTATTTGTGAAAGTATACCAGTGTTACGTGAGGATATGGCTCATGGAATTATTAAACTGGGCCACCGAGCGCATGTTAGTGGTAATAAGTTGTCTGAAATTAAAAAAATCATAAGGGGTATCAATGGGATAAGCCAGAGTCAGCAGAGTGCAAATATGGGTTCATTTAAACCCAGTGTGGTAATTTTTTCTTTATCTGAGAAATCTCCTTTGGGGATAGTAGATCAAAAGAGGATAAAATCACTCAAAAGTTTAACTGCCGGAGCTCCTATAATGGCAATTTGGCCATTATCATATGTTGACCCAAACAAGACAAGGTCCTTTTTAGAAGAAGGATTAATTACCACAGTTTTTAGGAAACAAATAACAAATTATCTTACAGTTGAGGAGGTAGTAGAAAACGTCAAAAAATTTTTAAGGAAGTAGTCTTCCAAATTATACACCTGCCGTTATGTTCTTTCATAACGGCAGTTTTATATTTGCCAAAAGCTTTAAAACTTGTTAAAGTATATTTATTATGAGTAAGGCTAAAAAGTCCGAACCAGAGTTAATGGATAAAATAATATCACTGGCTAAGCGCCGGGGATTTATTTTTCCGTCTTCGGAAATTTATGGCGGGCTTAATTCTTGTTATGATTATGGTCCTTTGGGTGTGGAACTTAAAAACAACGTTAAGCGTTTGTGGTGGAAAACAATGGTACAGGAAAACGCTGATATTGTGGGGCTAGATTCTTCTATTTTAATGCATCCCAAAATTTGGGAAGCTTCGGGGCATATTGCCAGTTTTACCGATCCACTAGTGGATTGTAAAAAGTGTCGTAAACGTTTTCGGGCAGATCATCTTTTGGAAGCCGCACGTGCTCTAAAACCGCAATATCTTAAAGAAGAGCCTAAGGATGTCTCGGAGCTAAAATGTCCGGAGTGCGCCGGCGATCTCACAGCCAAACGTGATTTTAATTTGATGTTTAAAACTTTTATGGGCGCGGTGGAGGATACTGCCTCACAAATTTATTTGCGTCCAGAAACAGCGCAAGGAATTTATGTGAATTTTGAAAACGTCCAGCAAAGTATGAGAAAAAAAATACCTTTTGGTATTGCGCAAATTGGTAAGGCATTCCGCAACGAAATTACGCCAGGAAATTATACTTTCCGTACACGCGAATTTGAACAAATGGAAATGCAGTGGTTTGTTAATCCCAAAGAGGCTGATCATTGGTTTGAAGTTTGGAAAGAGCGTAGAAAAAATTGGTATTTAGCTTTAGGTATAAAAGCGGATAATCTTCGTTTTCGCCCCCATGCCAAAGATGAATTGGCACATTATGCCAAAGCGGCCTTTGATGTAGAGTATAATTTCCCCTTTGGGTGGAAGGAACTTGGTGGAATTCACAATCGCGGTGATTGGGACTTATCACGACATACGAAATTTTCTGGTCACGATTTTACTTATCGCGACGAAGCAGCGGGCGAAAGTTTTATACCTTGGATTATAGAAACTTCCGCTGGAGCCGATAGAGCCGCTTTAGCCTTTTTGTGCGATGCTTACACTGAAATAGATGGCGGCCGCACTACCACTACTGAATCAAACAAAGAAATGGAAGTAGTGTTGCGCTTACACCCTGCTTTAGCGCCGATTAAAGCGGCTGTTTTGCCGTTGTCTAAAAAACCGGAGCTAACTAAGGTGGCAGAAGATTTATTGGTCAAGTTAAGCCCGCATTTTATGACTGCTTACGATGAAGTTTCTTCCATTGGCCGCCGTTACCGCAGACAAGACGAAATCGGTACACCTTATTGCATTACAGTTGATTTTGAAACCTTGCAGGATCAGGCTGTGACAGTGCGAGATCGCGATACTATGAAGCAGGAGCGCATAAGTTTGGCAGAAGTTGCGAAATATTTGCAGGATAAATTAGTTTTATAGTAATTACATGTTGACCAAATACACCAAGCTGCCCAATGGGTTGCCTCTTATAACTGTGCCGGTTGCCGGTACGGAGGCTGTTTGTGTACACGTGTTAGTGCGCGTTGGTTCGCGTTTGGAAAATACTAAACAAGGCGGACTTTCGCACTTTTTAGAGCACATGATGTTTAAGGGCACAGAACGTCGTCCAACCGCGCGTGTTTTAACGCAAATTTTGGATGGATTAGGCGCGGAATATAATGCTTATACCACTAAAGAATATACGGGATATTATATTAAGGCCGCGGCTGATCATTTGCCAGTAGTGTTAGATGTGTTGGCAGATATGTTGTGGTATTCACGTTGTGAGGGCGTTGAAATGGAGCGTGAGAAAAAAGTAATTGTGGAGGAAATTAATATGTATCAGGATAATCCTTTAATGCATATAGGCGATCTTTTGGAAAATGGTGTGTTTACCGGTTCAACTTTAGGTAAGTTGATAAGCGGTACTAGGGATAGTGTAGTATCTCTTAATCGGTCTCAACTTGTTAATTTTTGGCAGAGCTATTATCATCCTAAAAATATGTTGTTGATAGCCGCTGGCAAATTAAATTCTAAATTTCCGCAATTATTAAATAAAACATTTGGCGTAAAGCGGCCACAAGGTAGTTTGGGAAAATTTGCTTCTTTTGTCCCTCAGCCCAAAAAGCCAAAAGTAGTTTTGCATTATAAAGATACAGAACAAGTACAACTAGCCCTTGGTTTTCCGAGTTATGGCTGGAAACATAAAAATTTGTTAGCCCTTGAACTCCTTTCCATTATTTTGGGCGGCAATATGAGCTCGCGGTTATTTATGAGATTAAGAGAGCAAGAGGGTTTGTGTTACTCAATTAGGACCGGAACAGAATGTTATCAGGGTACTGGTTTATTTGCAGTGCAGGCTGGGTTGGACCAAAAGCGTTTGCCGTTGGCTATTAGCTTAATACGTGAAGAATTAGAGAAAATATCGAGCCGTGGAGTGGAGGGGGATGAACTTAATCGCACAAAGGAGTATATTAAAGGTAGGTTTATTTTAGCTTTGGAAGATTCTGCTTCGCAGGCTGAGTGGGTGGGGAAGCAGTGGTTTTTAGAAGATAGTCGCGAAACACCGCACCAATATCTATCGCGTTTACAGGCAGTGGAGGCAAAGTCAGTAAAGCAAGTAGCGCAGGAATTGATTAATTTTAAAAAGGCTACTTTAGCACTTATTGGCCCGTTTAAAAAATCTGATACTTGGTTTAAATTTTTAAAATAATAGAATTATAAATTAATCCAATTTATATATGGCGCAAGATTCCACTAGTCGCACTATTAATATCTCTTTTACCACTTTACTTAAAGTGTTGTTGGCTATTGTTTTGTTTTACTTTTTTTACGCCGTTTTTGATGTTTTGGCTTTACTATTTATAGCTATAATTTTTTCTACCGCGCTTGATCCTTGGGTTGATTGGATGCAAAAAAATCATATCCCCAGACCACTTGGTGTTGTATTTATTTATTTAGCAATTTTTTCCCTGTTAGCAATTATTCTTATCCTCATGATACCACCACTGGTGGAGCAATTAGGTCAGTTAGCGAATAATTTGCCTTATTATTACAATAAATTGGTTGCTAGCTTTTCGACTGCGGGTGGCGCTTTTAACGACGAGGTGGCAGCTACTTTGCAACAAGTGCTACAATCGGCTGGAGCAGGTTTAGCCAGCGCTACTACTTCAGTATTTTCTACCTTAGCCGGTATTTTTGGCGGCTTAATTCAATTTGTCTCAGTTTTTGTGATAACTTTTTACTTAATAGTGAGAAAAAATGGTGTTAGACAGTTTGTTCATTCTCTTACTCCTGTCCAATATCAGGACAAGGTTGCTGGCACTATGAGTAAAATACAAGAAAAACTTGGTCTTTGGTTTAGAGGTGAACTTATACTTATGTTTGTCGTGGGGTTGTTGACTTATATTGGTTTAACTATTTGGGGAATGGAGTATGCCTTAGTGCTAGCCTTGTGGGCTGGACTAACAGAGATTATTCCTTACGTTGGGCCGGTACTAGGAGCTATACCAGCGGTGGCTTTGGCGTTTTCTATTTCGCCAATTAAAGCGCTTGGTATATTTCTTACTTATATGATAATACAGCAATTGGAAAATAATTTGTTGGTGCCAACAATTATGAAAAAGGCTGTGGGATTGAATCCTGTAATTTCAATTATTGTAATTTTAATTGGTGCTAAAATAGGTGGTATTGTGGGGGCGTTAATGGCAATTCCAGTAGCTGTGGTAGTGGCTGTAATTGTGTCGGATTTTTGTGATAAGCGTTTTAATGTTGATTTAGAATCAAACGATCAGAGTTCTAGCAAATTGGTTTAGTTTGTAGGTTTTATGGACGGAATATTGTATGTGGTGGCCACACCAATTGGTAATTTGAGTGATATTTCTGAACGCGCTTTAGAAACACTAAAGCGTGTTTCTTTTGTAGTATGTGAAGATACGAGAGTAACAAAAAAATTATTAGCGCATTATAATATTAATGTTCCTACATTAAGTTATCACCATCATTCTTCTTTACAAATTTTAAATAGTTTAATAGGGCGTTTAAAAGCTGGAGAAGCAATGGCTTATGTTTCTGATGCAGGTACCCCAGGTATATCTGACCCGGGCGGTAAATTAGTAGAGCAGGCAATAGCTAATAATATAAATGTAGTTCCTATTCCAGGCCCTTCTGCTGTAACAGTCGCTTTATCGGTTGCTGGTTTGTCAATTCAAAATTATTTATTTTTAGGATTTCCGCCACACAAAAAGGGCCGACAAACTTTTTTTAAAAAAATTGTTGCCAGCGAGTATCCAATAATTTTTTATGAATCAACTCACCGCATTATAAAAGCCTTACAGGAGTTGGGGCGCTTGATGCCAAAACGTAATATAGTGGTGTGTCGCGAGCTTACAAAAAAGTTTGAAACTATTTATCGAGGAGAGCCAAGTGAAATAGTGAATCAGCTAAATAAATCTTCAACTAAAGGGGAGTTTGTAGTAATAGTGTCAGTTAATAATTTATAATAAAAAACCGCCGTCACAAGGGAGATACTTGCGACGGACGGTATATAACACTGAGTAACGTAAACGTTTAACTATCTCAGTAAATTTGTGCTGAGGCTCCATTAATAAGTTAAGGGGTTTAAGCTTATTTTTTGGTTTTTGGCCTAAATAGCTATGTACGATAAATTAATCGTATCTGTTCACATTATTTCAGTGTAAATTTTAAGTATTGTTTTGTTTGTATTAGTACGTTATTCTATACCATAGGGATATATTTATGTCAAGATTTTATATTACTACACCAATTTATTACGTAAACGATAAGCCGCACTTGGGGCATGCTTATACTACTCTTTGCGCTGATGTTTTGGCGCGTTTTTATCGTGAAAAATATGGCAAAGAAAACGTGTTCTTTTTAACCGGTACAGATGAGCACGGTGCTAAGGTTCAGCAATCAGCCGAAGCGGCCGGTTTAACACCTCTGGAATTTGCGGAGAAAACGTCGCAGACTTTTAAAGACGCATGGTCTAAACTTAATATAAATTATGATTATTTTATTCGCACCTCTGATTCACAACACGAAAAAGTAGTGCAGGATTTGTTAAAGCGGATTTATGATAAAGGATATATTTATGCTGGGGAGTATGAGGGGCTTTATTGCGTGGGTTGTGAAAAGTTTTTACAAACCGATGATTTGGTAAACAATGTTTGTCCTTTGCATCCTAATCAAAAACCGGTAGCACAAAAAGAAAAAAATTATTTTTTTAAATTAAGCGCGTTTGGGGATAAATTACTCAAAGCCTTAGATGATTCTGATTACAAGATAGTGCCGGATGGTCGCTACAAAGAGATTGTTGGCAAAATTAGGCATGGCTTGGAAGATATTTCCATTTCGCGCGCAGGCGTGAGCTGGGGCGTAAAAGTGCCATGGGACGAAAGTCAAACTGTTTATGTATGGGTAGATGCCTTGATAAATTATTATTCAGCCACGCAATTTGTCGAAGGTAAAAAAGATTTTTGGCCGGCGGATGTGCATTTGTTGGCCAAGGATATTTTATGGTTTCATGCCATTATTTGGGAGGCACTTTTACTGGCGGCTGAATTGCCCTTGCCTAAAATTATTGCGACCCACGGATTTTTTACTATTGATGGACAGAAAATGTCCAAGAGTTTGGGTAATGTAATTGATCCGAATGATTTAGTAGATGAATTTGGTGTGGAGGCAACCAGATATTTAATTTTATCGCAAGTTCCGTTTGAGAGCGATGGTGATATTTCTTTAAAACGTTTTCGTGAGCGATACGAGAGTGATTTGGCTAATGGTTTAGGTAATACTTTTTCGCGGGTGACAAATATGATAGAAAAATTTGGGCGAGGGCGTTTTAAGCAAGGCGAAGGAGGCAATCAATTTACCGCTGGTGTGGCTTCAGCCATTGAGAGCTCTTTGCGTAATTTTAAATTTGATGTTGTCTTATTAGCAATTTTTAATATTATTAGTTCAATTGATGAGGAAATAGAAAAAACTAAACCTTGGCAAATGGCCAAGGACGGCAAGGAGAACGCCATTGAGTTGTTGTTGGATAAGTGGGGTACCATGTTACTTGATGTATCAATGTATTTAGAACCATTTATGCTAGAAACGACTAAAAAAATGGAAGATGCATTGCGGGCTGATAAAATTACCAAAGCCGATCCGCTTTTTCCTCGCCTCAATAAAAAATAATCCTTACTTTAAATACTTAATTTATTAATCATATGACACTCCTTGATTTTCTTCTCATTCTCAGTTTGGTTGGTTTTGTATGGTTTGGTTTTTGGTTTGGTATTATTCATATGGTGGGCGGTGTTGTTGGTACAGTAGCTGGCGCTTGGCTGGCTGGTCATTTTTACGATAAATTAACAGGACCATTGCAGATGTTGCTCGGCACTAATAGCGCTTGGGTGGAACTACTTTCTTTTGTATTTCTTTTTATAGTAGCAAATCGTTTAGTTGGATTTATTTTTTATATCTTGGATAGATCTTTCCGTTTTATATCTGTCATTCCTTTTCTTAAAACCATTAATCATTTGGCCGGCGCGCTACTCGGATTAATTGAAGGAGTTTTGGTAATTGGCTTAACGCTTTATTTTGCCAGCAGAATAGATTTGCCAATTATGGTGGAAGAAGCAATTGCTGCTTCGCGTGTGGCTTTGAAATTTACATCCATCGCTTCTATTTTAGTACCGCTTTTACCAGATATTATTAAGCAGGTGCAACCATACATACCGGGAATTAATTTGCCAATACCACAGTAATAATTTAAGTCTAAAATTAAAATCCTATGGGTTTTTAAGTATGATTGATACTCACTGCCATTTAAATTTTCGAGCTTTTAAAGATGATACCGCCGAGGTTATTGCGCGCGCCAAATTGGCGGGCGTTAATTCTATTATCAATGTTGGCAGTCAGTACAAAACTAGCGAACGAGCGGTAAAACTGGCGCAGGAAAATGATAATTTATATGCCGCAATTGGTTTGCATCCCATTCATTTATTTGAGCAGGAAGTGGATGAAGAAGAAATTCATTTTAAAACCAAGGCTGAGATATTTAATCCAGCTAAGTATAAAAAATTATTTGCCAATAATAAAAGAGTGGTGGCTATAGGGGAATGTGGTTTGGATTATTATCGTTTTCCGGAAAATGTTGCCAAAGAAGAAGTTAAAATTAAACAAATTGAGCTTTTTGAACAACATATAAAATTAGCCAGCGAACTTAATTTACCCATTATTATCCACAGCCGCGAGTCTTATGATGATATTTTTCAAGTATTAGAAAAATCAATCAAACAAGGTTTGTTGCCCAAGCGGGGTGTGAGTCATTGTTTTGTGGGCACCGAAGAGCAGGCTAAGAAATTTTTAGATTTAGGATTTTTATTATCATTTACGGGAATAATTACTTTTAAAAATGTTGGCTCATCTCTGCTAAAAATAATTAAAGAAACACCCCTAGAAAAAATAATGATTGAAACCGACGCACCTTACCTAGCGCCCCAAGCTTACCGCGGCACTCGCAACGAGCCGGCTTATGTAGTAGAAGTGGCTAAGAAACTTGCGGAAATTAAGGATATAGAACTAGAAGAAGTTGATCGTGCGACTACTGCGAACGCTAAGTTATTATTCAATATAGTTTAATACTAAAACAATCTTTATTCGCCTTCGTGTACGTAATTTCCCATCCAGTGATTTATGTCCGGCCGGACATAAATCACTGGATGGTGTTTTGTTGGTTTTATAAAAAATCCCGTGCGTAATAAAACACGGGATTATTTTTGTTTTGCAAAAAAATTTACTCTATTTATTTAATTTAAATTTAAAAGGAACAGCCGCCCACACTTGAACTGGGCCATTATTCATCATGGCAGGTGTAAACACCCATTGCAGTGCAGCCTGAATTGCTGCTTCGTTAAATATTTCTGCATCGCTTTTGATAACTATTGCTTTTTTAGCTTTACCATTTTTATCAATTAATATTTTTACCCAAACAGTTCCTTCAATGTTTGTCCGTTGGGCGATTATTGGATAAGATGGCGCTACTTGTGTAATTGGTACGGGTTGTTTTTCTACTGGTATAAAAGCATCTAAAGACGACTCTTCTTCAATTATGATCTCATCAGCAATAAATTCTACTTGCGATTTACTATTTAAAATGTCATCCGTCGGACCAGTTAGTCTGGCTAAATCTATTTGTGAGGCAATAGTCTGCTCTGGATTAACGTCGGCATCGGGTACAGGAACAGGTATGCCCTTTCCCATTGTTGTTGGTGTATTAACATTGACTATTGGTGTGTTATTAACCTGATCTATTGATGGCGGAGGTGGCAGATCGATATATTTTGTTAGTCTGATCGTTACTATCTGCTCTTCAATGGAAAATGATGAGACAATATAATAAATAGCGATCAACACTAAGTGAAATGAGACCGATATAGGTAAAGCAATAGTTAAATTGCGGCTAACAAGAGGTAGATAAATAGTGCGGTTAAAAACAAGAGCTTTGGTCATGGCGTACTCCTTTCAGGGGTATTGATTTAGAAAATAGCACTTTTTGTTAGATTTACTTTAAGTATAGTACAATTTTTATTTCATTTAAATAGGATTATGGTAAAAGGATAAAGTTCTGTTATAATAGTTATATGAGTTTGGAATTTATTATACTTTTGATTATCGTAATAGGCGGGTTTGTTGCTTTATTTTTATTCCTTAAATCACGCGGTTCAGGGCAAGCTGATGGGAGTTCTTTATTACTATTGCAAAATCAGCTTAATGAGATAACCCGTACCTTAGATAACAAGCTAGGGGAATCTACTAAGATGATGCAGAATCAGTTTGGTGAGTCAGCTAAAATTATTCGTGATGTTACGGAACGTTTAGTAAAGCTCGACGAAACAAATCGTCAGGTGGTTAATTTTGCCGACCAGCTACAAAGTTTACAAGATATTCTTAAGAACCCCAAGCAACGTGGCGTTTTGGGTGAGTACTATTTAGAAACATTGTTGAAAAATATTTTACCACCAGAAATGTATAAAATGCAGTACCCTTTTAAAGATGGTAATATTGTAGATGCAGCCGTTTTTGTTTCAATTAGAAAGGATAAAAAGATTGTTCCAATTGATTCGAAGTTTTCACTTGAGAATTATAACAGATTAATTGAGGCGCGAGATGTGTCGGAAAAAGAACGATTGGAAAAAGCGTTTGTAAATGATTTGAAAAATCGTATTGTAGAAACATCTAAATATATCCGTCCCGAAGAAGGAACAACTGACTTTGCATTTATGTTTATTCCACATGAAGCTATTTATTATGACCTTCTTATTAATAAGGTAGGAGCTATAACAGAAGACACGGAGAATCTTATACAACGTGCCGCTGGCAAGTATAAGGTTATTATAGTTTCGCCAACATCTTTTCTTGCCTATTTGCAGACAGTGCTTCAAGGTTTACGCGGAATGGAGATCGAGGAATCAGCAAAAGAGATACGTAAAAATGTTGAAGCGCTTGGAAAACACATAGCCGCGTATAATGAATATTTTAAAAAAATTGGCGGTAATTTGGATCGAACGGTTGATAGTTATAACGAGGCATCTAAACGTCTTAAGTATATTGATACGGATGTTTTAAGAATTTCTGGTGAAGCGGTCGGTGTTGAACCAATATTAATAGATAAGCCAAAAAATACAGAAGAGGTGTAAAATAGGATAATGGGACCGATCTTTAGATACTCATATAGTGAACCTCTAAAAATGGCTAAAAAATCGGCTAGATAGCCATTTTTTGTTTTATCTTAGCCAAATTTTTTTTCAATCATTGACTAATGTAACTTATCGGGCTATAATAAACCATCGAAGTTTATATTATTACTTAATTTCCCTCCATGTTAAAACCACTTGATAAATCAACTCACTCTGCCCTTTGGCAAGCACTAGGTTTGGCTTGGGAGCTTGGTTATACTATCGCAGTTCCTTTGGTAGGTTTAGCGCTTTTGGGCAGATTCGCGGATAAATGGCTTAATACTGGTCCGTGGCTTTTTTTAACAGGCGTGATACTTTCAATTGCAATTTCCAGTATTTTGGTTGTAAAAAAAACGCAATCTATTATGAACGCGGCTTTGGCAGAAGATAAAATTCAAAAAGAGAATAAAGAACGCATTAATTCCACTTCCAAATAATTTGTAAATTTATTAGTGTGTTATGAACATTTCTTTGGCAGCTGAACCAATTTTACATCTCGGATCGTTTCCTGTTACGAACTCATTTATAGTAGCTGTAATATTAATGTTTGGTTTTGTGACTGTATCACTAGCATTTCGCCGCCGAGTTTTAGCTGATGTGCCAGGAGGTTTCCAAAATTTATTGGAGACTATAATGGAGGGTGGCATTCAATTTGTTGAAGGCGTGACTGGTAATAAGGAAAAAGCTAAACGATTTTTTCCATTAGTCGCCACTATTTTCTTTTTTGTTTTACTTTCTAACTGGTTTGGTTTATTACCAGGAGTTGGCTCAATTGGTTTGTGGGAAGAGCACGCTGGCGCAAGTATCTTAGTTCCATTTTTCCGTTCTGCCTCGGCTGATCTTAATACCACTTTGGCAATCGCGCTTATTTCGGTGCTTGGCACACAGTTTTTTGGAATTATAGCCCTTGGTTTTATTAAACACGCTAGTAAATATATTAATTTTCGTGGTTTAATAAAACATTTCAGTTTTCAGAACGTCATTATGTTTTTTGTGGGTTTTCTTGAATTAATAGGTGAAGTAGCCAGAGTTGTCTCTTTTTCCTTTCGATTATTTGGCAATGTTTTTGCCGGTGAAGTGTTGTTGATTGTTATTTCTGCATTAGTGCCGTACTTAGCGCCGATTCCTTTTTTGTTTTTAGAAATTTTTGTAGGGATGGTGCAGGCTTTGGTTTTTTCGCTTTTGACATTAGTTTTTCTTACTATTGGCACTGAGGAGCACGCTGAACATTAATTGGCGCTTGATAAATGGGTTTTAAATACAAATCCATTTACTAATCACTAATTAACCGTAAGTTTGTTTGACGGCTTAAAATAAAAAATTATTAGCCGTAGCAAACAATCTTGCAAGAAAGGTAAAAATATGGCAGCAGAATTAGAAACAATTAATGTGGCCGTTTCCGCTTTTAGCCCAGATGTTATAAAGGGAATTGCCTCAGGTGCTACCATTGCTATTGGTGGTATGGTGCCAGCCTTGGCTATCGGCAAGTTAGCCTCTTCTGCTATGACCGCCATTGGTCGTAATCCAGAGGCCGCAGCTAAAGTGCAAACAGCCATGATTTTGGCAACAGCTTTTTGTGAAGCTATTGCCATTTATGCCTTAGTAATGGCACTCATTATTAAGTTTGTATAATAGTCGTTACTTCCTGGCTTACTATCAATTACGATGGTAAGCCTGAAGTGCTGATTGTTAATGAAAAATGTAAATATCAAAATGAAAAATAATTGTAGTTATAAATAATTTTAATTTTTGATTTTTACCTGCCCGCCATCTGCCTTATTTAATCAATCATATGTTATTTATCATTAAATCTAATTATTTATCCATCAACGCTTATCTGAGCGCAGGCTTAGGCAGGCGGGAATTTTAATTTTAAATTATGGAATTATTAACTAAACTTGGTATTGATTGGCGGTTACTTATAGCGCAAGCAGTAAATTTTTTAATTGTACTGGCGGTGCTGTATAAATTTTTATACAAACCATTGCTTAAGTTTTTAGAACAACGACGCCAACGCATTGAGCATAGTTTACAAGAAGCGCAAAGGATTGAAACAGAGCTTAAAGCCATTGAAGTTAAAAGAGAAGAAGTTTTAATCGAGGCTAAACGAGGAGCGCAGGCTATTTTGAAAGAGGCCGAAGTGCAGGCCGAAAAACAGCGTCAAGAAACTTTGATTCGTGTACGCGCCGAAGCTGAACGCGTAATTTCAGAAGCCCGAAGCAAGTTTGAGGCTGAGCAAGTTGAAGCAATGCGGGAAATGCGCCGTGAGGCCGCCAAGTTGGTGGTACAAGCTGTTACTAAAGTAGTTGGTAAATTGTCAGCCAGTGAGATTGATAAAAAATTAGTAGAAGAAGCAGTGCAAGAGGTTGCTAAACGTAATTAATTATTATGAAATTTTCACCCACCACTTACGCTAACGCTTATTTATCTGCTGCGCACCAAACTACAGCAGCTAAATTGCCTGAACTGGCTAATAAATTTTGGCAGGTAGTGTGGAAGCATAGGCATTTGTCTTGGAAGCGTCGAATTTTAGCCGAAGTAGAAAGATTGCAGCACGAACAAGAAGGTAAAGTGATAGTGGATGTGACTACTGCCAAACCACTAAGCGACACTGTAAGGGCACATATTAAACGCCAATTAAAATCTAGTTTAAATAAAGATATTGAACTTAAGGAAACAATTAAACCTCATTTATTGTCGGGTATAATTATAACTATGAATGATAGGCGATATGATGCTTCATTAAAGGGCCGTTTGGATGCGCTTTACCAAAAACTTGCTGGCGGAGCAAATTCTGAAAATAATTAATTTTAATTTTTGACTTTTAATTTTAAATTGAAGATTTAATTTCATATTTATGTCAGATTCAACCAAAGATGCATTATTAAAAACACTCGAAGCAGAGCTTAAGGGTTTTGAGGCCAAAGTTACCGAGACTAAAGTTGGTACAGTAGTGGAGATAGGCGATGGTATTGCCAAAATTTCCGGTTTAGCCGAATGTGTGTCTTCGGAAATGTTGGAATTTACCCATGGTATTAAAGGTGTAGCCCTAAATCTTGAGGAAAATCAAGTGGGTGCTATGATTTTGGGTGATTATTTAGAGATTAAAGAAGGTGATACTGTAAAATCAACCGGTAAAATTCTTTCGGTGCCAGTAGGCCCTGGTATTATTGGTCGCGTGGTTAATCCTTTGGGTGAGCCAGTTGACGGCAAGGGTGAAATTAAGGCTACCACTTATTATCCAGTGGAAAAAATCGCACCGCGCGTTATTACACGTCAATCTGTAACTACTCCACTGCAAACTGGTATTAAGGCAATTGACTCAATGATTCCCATTGGTCGTGGGCAGCGTGAACTTATTATTGGTGATAGGCAAACAGGTAAAACTGCTCTAGCGATTGACGCTATTATTAATCAAAAAGGCCAGAATGTAATTTGTATTTATGTAGCGGTGGCGCAAAAAGAATCTAAGATAGCAAAAATTGTGGCTAAATTAGAAGAACACGGCGCTATGGAATATACCACTGTGGTAGTAGCTGGCGCCTCACATCCGGCCTCACTCTCTTTTTTGGCGCCTTACTCTGGATGCGCGATGGGTGAGTATTTTATGGACCAAGGCAAAGATGTTTTAGTGATTTACGATGATCTTTCCAAGCACGCCGTGGCATACAGGCAAATTTCCCTCTTACTGCGACGCCCACCAGGACGAGAAGCTTATCCGGGAGATATTTTTTATTTGCACTCCAGGCTTTTGGAGCGTTCGGCTAAACTAAATAAAGATAACGGTGGTGGTTCGCTTACCGCACTTCCTATTATTGAAACTCAATCAGGTGACGTGTCGGCTTATATTCCCACCAATGTTATTTCTATTACCGATGGGCAAATTTATTTGGAAAGTGATTTGTTTTTCCAGGGTATTCGCCCAGCTTTGAATATTGGTTTGTCAGTTTCACGCGTTGGTTCGGCCGCTCAGCTTAAAGCTATGAAAAAAGTAGCAGGTAAATTAAGACTTGATTTAGCGCAGTTCCGCGAGTTAGCTGCGTTTGCTCAGTTTGGTTCGGATTTGGATGAAGCTACTAAAAAGCAAATTGAACGAGGCAAGAGAATTACTGAAATATTAAAACAGGGTCAGTATGAACCAATGTCAGTGTTTAATCAGGTTGCTATTTTGTACGCCGTGGTTAACGGGCACCTAGATGAAGTGCCGGTTGAAGAAATTCGTAATTGGGAAAAACGCTTTCATGATTATTTAAAATCACAGCCAGTGTTAAAAGAGTTGCAAGAAAAGAAAGAGCTAACGCCAGAAATTGAAGAGGGATTGAAAAAAGTGATTGCCGATGTAAAGAAAATGTAAAATGCAAAAATCAAAATGAAAAATGATTGTAATTATAAATAATTTTAATTTTTGATTTTTAAATTTTTAATTTAATTCATGCCTCAAGCTACCAGAGAAATTAAGCGACGCATACGCTCCATAAAAAGCACGCACCAAATAACCCGTGCTATGGAGCTGGTTTCGGCTGCTAAAATGCGCCGGGCAGTACAAAACGTATTGGCTACGCGCACTTATGCGCAATTGGGCTGGCAGCTTTTATCTGAGTTATCCGCACGCACCGACCAGTCACGCCACCCCTTGCTTGCTCGTCGAGAACAAATAAAACGTCTTGGCTTAGTGATAATATCTTCCAACAGGGGATTGTGTGGAGGATTTAATCACCAATTAACGCATCGCACCAATCAGTATATTCAAAAAAACCGTGAGCAGAATCCGCAATTGGAAGTTGATTTAGTAACAGTGGGTAAGCGCGGGCGTGATATTATGTTGCGCACTGGGCATAATATTGTGGCAGAATTTACTAAAGCAGATATTACCACTCGCATTGAAGTAGTAGCGCCAATTGCCAAATTACTAATTAGTGATTATTTGTCTGGCAAATCTGATCGTGTGGTAATGGCTTATACTGATTTTATTTCCCCCCTTACTCAAAAACCGATAATTAAACAATTATTGCCTATTGTAAAGGAAGTGGATTTGAATTTAGGTTCAGCTCGTGTCGCTGGTGTTAAACAAGAAGAACAAGCAGCGAATTTTAATTATGAATATTTATTCGAGCCCACCCCCGATGCCGTGTTGGAAAATTTATTACCACGTTTATTGGAAGTTCAACTTTATCAGGCTTTACTTGAATCGGATGCTTCAGAGCATTCTGCTCGTATGATGTCAATGCGTAATGCTACAGACGCGGCTCACGATATGATTAGTTCGCTCACTCTGGCATTTAACCAAGCGCGTCAAGCGTCTATTACCACTGAGCTGGCTGATATTACCGGCGGTCGCGCGGCGCTGGGGGCTTAAAATTATTTATTATTTTATTTTTAGATAGAAATTTAATCTTTAATCATATGAATACAGGTAAAGTTACACAAGTTATCGGACCAGTAGTCGACGTGGCCTTTCCTAAAGAATTGCCGCTAATTTATCAGGCACTGGAGGTAAAATTACAAAATGGCGAAACTTTAGTGCTGGAAGTACAACAGCATTTGGGCGGCAACAGTGTGCGTACGGTCGCCATGGGCACTACTGACGGTTTAGGTAGGGGCGTTGAAGTGGTTGATACAGGTAAACCAATCTCCGTTCCGGTTGGCAAGGAAACTCTTGGCCGTATGGTTGATGCTTTGGGTAATCCCTTGGATAACCAGCCAGCAATTAAATCCAAAGAGCGTTACCCCTTACACCGCTCGGCTCCTAAGTTTACCGACCAATCGACCAAAACAGAGGTTTTTGAAACTGGCATTAAAGTAATTGATCTTATTTGCCCGTTTGTTAAAGGTGGTAAGGTCGGCTTGTTTGGTGGTGCGGGCGTGGGTAAAACTGTGATTATTCAAGAGCTTATTCGTAACATTGCCTCTGAGCATGGCGGCTTTTCAGTATTTGCTGGCGTGGGTGAACGTTCGCGTGAAGGCAATGATCTTTATCATGAAATGAAAAATTCTGGCGTCTTGGCTAAAACCTCGCTTGTTTTCGGACAAATGAATGAACCACCCGGAGTACGCGCTCGTGTGGGATTAACAGGGCTCGCTATGGCCGAATATTTCCGTGATCAAGAGAAACAAGATGTTTTACTATTTATAGATAATATTTTCCGTTTCACACAAGCAGGCAGTGAGGTATCAGCTCTCTTAGGTCGTATTCCTTCGGCTGTAGGTTATCAGCCAACACTCGCTACAGATATGGGCGAATTGCAAGAACGCATTACTTCAACCAAAGACGGCTCTATTACTTCAGTGCAGGCTGTTTACGTACCAGCGGATGACCTTACCGATCCAGCGCCAGCTACCACTTTCGGACATTTGGATTCAACCGTAGTGTTAAATCGCGCTTTAACCGAACTTGGTATTTATCCGGCAGTTGATCCATTGGATTCTACCTCCACTATTCTTGATCCTTTGATAATAGGCGAAGACCATTACCGCACTACTCGTGAAGTACAGCGCGTATTACAGCGCTATAAAGATTTGCAAGATATTATTGCTATTTTGGGTATGGATGAACTTTCTGAAGAAGACAAGTTGTTGGTATCGCGCGCTCGCAAGATTCAACGCTTTCTTTCTCAGCCATTCTTTGTGGCAGAGACTTTTACCGGCACCCCAGGAAAGTATGTTACGCTTAAAGATACAGTACGCAGCTTTAAGGAAATTTTGGAAGGCAAACACGATTCCAAACCCGAGCAAGCTTTTTATATGAAAGGAAGTATTGAGGAAGTAACTGGTTAGAATACCGAATCAAGAATACTGAATAGTGAATATAATAAAAGCATTAAAATTCATAATTCTTGATTCATAATTCATAATATTTATGCCTAAAACTCTTGAATTCCAAATTGCCACTCCGGAACGCGTAGTGTTTGAAGCGCCGGCAGTTGAAGAGATTATCTTACCCACTCAAATGGGTGAGATTACTATTTTGCCTGATCATATTCCATTGGTGTCTTCTTTGGTGGCTGGTGAAATACGCGTTAAAGTTGGTGGGCAGGAAGTAAGCATGGCAGTTTCGGGCGGGTTTATTGAGGTGCGTCCTGGCAAAGTAGTAGTACTGGCAGATACTGCTGAGAGAGCAGAAGAAATTGATGAGCATCGTGCGGAAGAGGCGCGCGAGAAAGCGCGACAGTTAATGCAGGAGAAGAAGACTGAAACTACTGATTACACTGGTTTAGCTGCTAAATTGGAGAGAGAATTAGCTCGTTTGAAGGTTGTGCGCAAACATCGTGAACGGAAAAATTTAGGCCCCAAAGCAGTTGAATAAAAATAATAAAACCCGTTTAACAGCGGGTTTTTTGTTTATAATTCGGTACATGCTAAAATTAGGTTATGCCGAAAGTTAAAAACAATCCTGATTTATTAGCTGATCTTAATCCTGAGCAAAAACAGGCCGTAACCCATGGTGAGGGGCCTCTTTTAATAGTGGCCGGCGCAGGTACTGGCAAAACCACTGTTATTACGCGCCGTATTGCTTGGCTTATTGAACAGGGTTTGGCTAAACCAGAGGAGATTTTAGCCCTTACTTTTACCGATAAAGCCGCTTTAGAAATGGAGGAGCGGGTGGACAAACTTTTGCCGACCGGTTATGTAAATATTCCAATTTCAACTTTTCATGCTTTTGGTGAGCGTATTTTAAAAGATTGGGCTTTGGAAATTGGTTTGCCAAATAATTTTCGTGTGCTTACTGCCACTGAACAATGGATGTTGGTGCGTAATAATTTGGATAAATTTAATTTGGATTATTATCGTCCACTCGGTAATCCTACTCGTTTTATTCATGCTTTGGTTCAACATTTTTCCCGCGCTAAAGACGAAGAAGTATATCCTGATAATTATTTAAAATTTGCTGAGGATAAAAAATTGAATACTGGAGCTGGTGAATATTTAAAAAAAGGAAAAAGAAAAAATAAAATCAAAGTTAAAAACGATAATTTGGCCGATGTTGAGGAGTCAGAAAGTTTACGTCTTGGTGAAGTAGCGCGGGCTTATAGTGTTTACCAACAATTATTACTAGATGATGGTGCTTTGGATTTTGGTGATCTTATTAATTATCCCTTAAAACTTTTGCGTGAGCGACCACAAGTATTAGAGTATTTACGTAAACAGTTTAAATGTATTTTAGTGGATGAGTTTCAAGATACCAATTATGCTCAGTATGAGCTTATTAAATTATTAGCAGCGCCAGGCAACAATGTTACGGTAGTAGGCGACGACGATCAGTCAATTTATAAATTCCGCGGTGCCTCCATTTCCAACATTTTAGAATTTAAACAAGATTATCCTCAGGCCCGTGAAATTTTTCTCACGACCAGTTATCGCAGTTATCAAAATATTTTAGACACAGCTTACGAATTTATTCAGCTTAATAATCCTTATCGTTTAGAGGTAAGGCTGGCTACCAAGGGTAAAAGTTTGTCGAAAAAATTAGTAGCGGAACGGAAAGGTAAAGGCGATGTTGGTTATTATCCGTATAAAACAGCGCAAGCCGAAGCCGAAGGAGTGATTAATAAAATTGTGGAACTGCAAGCAAAAGATGGCGCCAGCTGGAGCGATTTTGCCATTTTAGTACGCGCTAATTCATCCGCGCAGATTTTTTTGCAGGCCTTAAAAGCGCGTCAGTTGCCATTTGATTATGTGGCCAACCGTGGACTTTATAATGAGTCTATTATTTTGGACATTATTAGTTACCTTAAACTTTTAGATAATTATCACGAGGCCGAAGCTTTGTACCGCGTTTTAAATATGGAACCATTCCAGATGCCGGCGGAGGATGTAGCTAAACTTATTTATTTTGCTAACCGGAAAACAATTTCACTTTATGAAGCGCTTAAAATGGCACGTACTATTTCACTTGGCGAGAACGGAATAAGAGTAGCCAGTAATTTATTGGAATTGTTGGAAAAACATACTGCCATAGCGCGGGAGCGGCCCGCGAGTGAGGTTTATGTGCGCGTGGTGGAGGATTTAGGAATTAACGAAAGAGTGGCTCATCCGGCATTGGTGCGCGAAGCTTCTTATTTAACAAGTTTTTATGACCGTTTAAAGCGTTTTGAAGTAGATACTCCGATTCACAATTTAAATAATTTTTTGAAGTATTTGGAGCTGGAGCTTGAATCTGGCGAAGAAGGCCAACTGCCGCAAAATTTTGAAGAAGGTCCCGATACAGTAAAAGTTATTACCGTGCATTCGGCCAAAGGTTTGGAGTGGAAATATGTTTTTGTGGTACAGCTGGTGGATAGGCGATTTCCTTCCACTGAACGGCGTGAACCAATTGAATTGCCGCGCGAATTAATAAAAGAAGTTTTACCCGAAGGCGATGTGCATTTACAAGAAGAGCGGCGTTTGTTTTATGTGGGTCTAACTCGCGCGCGCGACGGTATTTATCTAACCCGCGCTGAGGATTATTTTGGCAAAACTACGCGCAAACCCTCGCGTTTCTTATATGAACTTGGCTTTGTGAGCGAGGAAGAATTTAAAGCGGCACCGACTAAAATTAAACCGAGTTTGCCAGAGATTATTACCAAGGGCAAGGCGACGTATCCAATACCAGAAAATTTTTCTTTTAGTTCGGTTTCTGCTTTTCGTAAATGTCCTTTGGAGTATAAATACCGCTACCTATTGCGTTTGCCAACTCCGGGAGCAGCGGCTTTGAGTTTTGGTATAACAATGCACAGAACTTTTGAGCAGTTTTTAAAATTATGGCAATCACGGCAAGGCGTGGTGCAAGGTGGTTTATTTGGCGACACCAAAGCAAGTGGTAAAGTTTCGGTTCCAACCGAGCATGAATTAAAAGCGATTTTTGAATCTTCTTGGTTAGATGATTGGTATTTGGACAAGCCGCAAAAACAGGAATATCGCACAGTGCGCGCGCCCAAACAGCTTAAAAATTTTTATGAAGAGTTTTTAGCCTCGCCGCCCAAGCCGAAATTTTTAGAGCAAATGTTTAAAATAGCTATGGGGCCATATAAATTTACTGGTAAAATTGACCGCATTGATCAGGCTCAGGGCGGGGTAGTAATTTATGATTATAAAACTGGTGGCGAGCCGAAGAGTGGTTTAGAAAAGGTGGACAAAGATCAGCTTATTATTTACCAAATTGCAGCAGAAGAATTTTTGCGCGAAAAAGTATTGGACGAACGATATTGGTATTTAGAGCCAAATAAATTTTCGGAAACTTTTATAGCCACTAAAGAGCAAATTGATTCTCTTAAAGAAGAGTATACAAATGAGATTAAAAAGATTATTGAAGCAGTTAAACAAAATTCTTTTATCGCTATACACAAGGACCATGAAGGTTGTAAATATCAACATTTAGGATAATATGGTTACAATAATTTTTGAATCGCACGGCACCACTTTTGATAATGAATCTGATTTGTCGTCAGGAATTTATGACGTAGCACTTTCACCTCTAGGTGAGCAGCAGGCAAGGGAATTGGGAGAACGATATAAGTCAGATTATTATGATGCGATATTTTGTTCTAATTTACAGCGTTCATATAAGACTGCAGAAATTGCTTTTGCTGACAGAAATTTTAAAATTATAAAAGACCCGCGTTTAAAAGAATCTAATTATGGTGATTTTACAAGACGTTCATATAAGGAAGTGAAAGCTTTAAGACTAGAGTACGTAGATAAACCTTTTCCCAACGGTGATAGCTATGAACAAAAAGCGCAAGAAATAAAAAACTTCCTCCAAGATTTACTTAAAAATTATGACGATAAAAAAGTTATGATTATTGGCCATCGTGCTACGCAGTATGGTTTAGAGCTTTGGATTAAAGGCGTGCCGCTTAAAGAGGCAGTTATCGCGCCATGGAAGTGGCAGCCGGGGTGGGTTTATAATCTAGAAAAAATATAACTATGTTTCAAACTTTAAAAAACGTACTATTTGATCGTCTTCATCAACAAGGGATATCCGATGCCGTGGAGGCGGCGCAGGTTACTGAAGTGTTTAAAGACGAGGTTGCCAAACGTTTTGGGCCCTCCACTCGCGATGCTTACCGTAAGCTGGTTTTAAGGGGCGACACCTTGGAAGTGCTGTTAACCTCGCAAGCCCTGGCCAGTGAGCTCAGAATGGCTGAATTTGAGCTTGAGGACGCCTTAAAAGACCACTTTAATGGTAGACATTATCGTTTGAGGATTTTTGGTTAATTTTAGGGCTTAAATTAGCCATTTTTTTGCTATATTCAGGTATTGTAGAAAAGACTAAAATATGCTAAAATTAAGAGGTAAATAAACCTCTAATTTTTCCCTATTTTTAGCCTCAAATATGACATTACGGCAGTATTTAATTTGGATGGGTTTAGGCACATTGATGGCCTGGGGAGCTTTTATCGCCGCATTGAATTATTTAGACCCGAAAGTTGCTGGTATGACGGGTTTTTTGTTTTTTTATTTATCAATTTTTTTGAGTGTTACAGGCACTTTGACCCTTTTGGGCTTTGCTTGGAGATATTGGCGTCACCGTGAAGAAGTTTTATTTCGTCATGTTTCAATTTCGTTTCGCCAGGGAGTATTTTTGGCCATTATGGTAGTAGGGGCTTTGTTTTTAGAAGTCAACAAACTTTTAACCTGGTGGAATTTGGGATTATTAATAGTAGGACTTACTCTTTTGGAATTCTTTTTATTAACAGCACGGCGTTTGCCGCCGCGCATTTAATTTTGTGCAAAAAGAGCTTGAACATCTTCGTGAGCGTGCCAAGGAGGAGTTAAAAACTCTTACCGAGCAAGCTGATTTGGAAAAAATTAAGATAAAATATCTTGGTCGCAAAGGCGAATTAGCCGAGATGATGAAAAAATTTAAGGAACTCGCTCAAGCAGAGCGTCCTAAAATTGGTGCGTTATTAAATGAGGTAAAAATTGATATTGAAAAAGCTTTTCACGAAATTACAAAAAGTTTTAAGTCAGCCACTGTGTCTTCTGCTAATTTTGATGTTACTTTGCCTGGCATTAAACCAGAGCGAGGGAATATACACCCCGTGTTGCAAGTTCAGCGCGAGTTAGAGGATTTGTTTCGTTCTATGGGTTTTAAGGTGCTCGATGGTCCGGAAGTAGAAAGTGAATTTTATAATTTTGAAGCTTTAAATATTCCCAGCTGGCATCCGGCGCGCGAGAGCCAGGATACTTTTTATGTAAAAGGCGGCGCGTCAGATAATCGTTTACTATTACGCACTCATACTTCACCAATGCAGGTACGCGCTTTACAGCAATATGGTGTGCCCTTGCGCGCGGTGGTGCCGGGCCGGGTTTTTCGTTATGAAGCAACCGATGCTTCGCATGAGCATACTTTTTGGCAAATGGAGGGTTTGGTAGTCGATAAAGATATTTCCGTTTCCCATCTTATAGCCACAATGAAAGAGCTTTTGCAGGGAATTTTTTATCGCGAGGTTGAGGTGCGCTTGCGGCCTGGCTATTTTCCATTTGTAGAACCTGGTTTTGAACTGGATATTAAATGTTTTATTTGCGGCGGAACTGGGTGCAGTGTTTGTAAACAGCGCGGTTGGGTGGAACTTTTGCCATGCGGATTAGTGCATCCAAAAGTGCTGGAGGCAGGTGGAGTTGATCCTAAAGAATATTCTGGCTTTGCCTTTGGTTTGGGGCTTTCACGTTTGGTAATGATGAGATATAAAATTGATGATATTCGGTTATTGCTCGGCGGCGATTTAAGATTTTTAAAACAATTTTAACACATAACCATGAAAGTTTCTTTTGACATTTTGAAAAAGTTTGTCACGCCACCACGTGAATTTTCTGGCCGCGAGTTAGCCGACGCTCTTACTATGAGCACCGTGGAGGTGGACGATTACACTGATCAAGCTAAAAGTTTAGCTGGTGCAGTGGTTGGTTTGGTTATTAAAGTTAGTCCGCATCCTAAAGCTGATAAATTAAAATTAGCCACAGTTGATATTGGTAAAAAAGAAATAGAAGTTGTGTGTGGTGGAGTAAATTTGCACGAAGGTATGAAAGTGGCTTTTGCGACCATTGGCACACGCGTACGTTGGCACGGGCAAGGCGATTGGGTCACTCTTGCCAAAGCTACTATACGCGGCGTAGAAAGTTGTGGCATGGCCTGCGCGGCAGAAGAGTTGGAATTGCAGGATGATAAAGCGGTGGAGGGTGGTATTATGGATTTAACATACCTTGAAGTGCCTCCAGGCACTCCGCTGGCTCACGCGCTTGGCTTAAACGATATTATTTTGGACATTGATAATAAATCCATTACTCACAGGCCTGATTTGTGGGGACACTTTGGTTTGGCGCGTGAGCTCTCTGCTATGTGGCAGGTACCGCTTTATGAACCAAAAGCTCCACGCATTAAACCCGAGATAGATGTGCCACTAATGGTAAGTGTAAAAAAACCAGTACACGTGGGGCGTTATTTAGCCGTGTCGGTTGGGCATCTTAAAGTAGCGCCTTCGCCTAAATGGTTACAAAGCGCGCTTTTAAGTCTTGGCATGAGGCCAATTAATAATATTGTGGATGTTACAAATTATGTAATGCTGGAGCTTGGGCAACCCTTGCACGCTTTTGATTTGGATAAATTAGTGAGCCCCGAAATTGTAATTAGGCAAGCTAAAAAAGGTGAAAAGTTTACCACACTCGACGGCGTGGAGCGTGAACTTGATGAATCAATGTTAATGATAGCCGACAAAAAACACGCCCAAGCAATTGCCGGAGTAATGGGCGGGCAAACGAGCGAGGTAAGCAATTCAACCAAGACAATAGCTTTGGAATCCGCGACATTTGAGGCTGTAAACATTCGTACCACAGCGGCTAAACTTGGTTTGCGTACAGAGGCTTCGGCGCGCTTTGAAAAAGCGCTTGACCCTAATTTGGCTGAGCTGGCTTTGCGTCGCGCTATTGAATTGTTTAAAGAAATTTGCCCAGGAGCTAAAGTTTTAAGCCCCTTGGTTGATGTTTATAATAATCCTCGCAGCGCCCAACCAATTGAACTGCCATTGTCTTGGCTTTTTGCGCGGCTGGGGGTTGAATTGCCGCAAGAGGAAGTAAAAAATATTTTAGAGCGTTTAGGTTTTAAAGTGGAGCGGACCGTGAAAACGGACGGCGGAACCCCGTACCGTGCCGCCGAGGGCGGATCTGGTACTGGGGAGGACGATGAAAAATTTTTGGTAACTCCGCCCTCGTGGCGAGCGACGCGCGACATTACTATTCCGGAAGATTTGGTGGAAGAAGTGGCGCGTATTTATGGTTATGGCAAAATTCCGCTGGCTCTGCCTAAATTTCCCATTGAGCCTAGTGAGCGTGATTTGGCACAAGATTTACGCTGGAAAATTAGAGATATTTTAATAGGCGCGGATTTTATAGAAACATTAAGCTATTCATTTATTAGTGAAAAATTAATAACCGATTTAGCAGACGAGGTTTATGAGGCGGCCGATATTAACACAAGTTCTTTGGTAGAGCTTTTGAATCCTGTTGATAAAATACAAAAATATCTTAGGCCAGCGCTTTTACCCAACGTGTTGGAGCAATTTGTTAAAAATATACTTTTACTGCCGCACGATAATTTAAAAGTTTTTGAAATCGGTCGAGTATTTTTTGGCGCAGAAGGCGATTGGTCAAGTGGAGGTAAAAACACTTCATCTTTCCTACCCTCGCAGCCTTATCATTTGGTTTTATGTCAGCGCTTGGCAGTGGGAGATGTAGTCAATTCATTTAGACTGCTTAAGGGTACAGTAGAACAAATATTAACCATACTCGGTATAAATTTTGTTTTTGAGTCGTTTGGCAGTAATATGGCCAAAGTAGTGGTAGATGGTAAGCATATTGGCGGAATTGGGATTATTAACATGCAACGATCAAGTCTTGATTTAGCAATATCATTTGCTGAAATTAATCTGGATCTTTTACCGCAATTAAGCACCCCATCAATTTATTCTGGTTTAAAACCAAATGATTTTCAAATCAGAGACCTTTCCATTGTTGTGTCTAATAATGTTAGGTGGATTGATATAGAATCTGGTTTAAAAAAGATTTCACCACTTATTGAATCAATTGAGTTGTTTGATGTTTATTCAACCAAAGGCAGTTTGGCTTTTCATATTACTTTCCGCAGTCCTGCGCGAACATTAAAGAGCGAAGAGGTTGAAGAAATTGTTAAACAAGCTGTTAATTTATTGCAGAATAAATTCGGCGCCACAGTGCGTTCTTAATTAATTATTAAATTAGTACTAGAAAATATATTATGCCAAAAGAAAAAGAGAAAAAAGTTAAAGCCGGAGGGTCCTATAACGCCGAACAAATAACTGTGCTGGAGGGTTTGGAGCCGGTGCGCAAGCGTCCGGGTATGTATATTGGCAACACTGCCAAAGAGGGTTTGCATCATTTAGTTTGGGAAGTAGTAGATAACTCTATTGATGAAGCCATGGCTGGCCACGCCAGTAATATTACAATTGTTTTGTTACCAAATTCGCGCGTCAGCGTAACCGACGATGGACGTGGCATTCCAGTTGATATTCACAAGCAGACCAAAGTTTCTGCGTTAGAAACAGTGCTCACCAAACTTCACGCTGGCGGTAAATTTGGCGGTGAAGGTTATAAAGTATCCGGCGGTTTGCACGGTGTGGGTGTTTCGGTAGTAAACGCTCTTTCCACCTGGTTGAAGGCCGAAGTAAAACGCGACGGCAAGCTTTGGGTGCAGGAGTATAAGCGCGGTAAGCCGCAAGGTAGGGTAAAGCCGGTAGGGCCAGCGCGCGGTACTAGTACAACTATTACTTTTGAACCAGATCCAGAAATTTTTACAGTGCTTGATTTTGATTGGCAGTATATTTTAGACCACTTGCGTCAGCAGGCCTATTTAACCAAAGGCGTAAAATTGATTATCAGAGATGAACGCACCAAAAATAAAAATACTTACGCTTTTTATTTTGAGGGAGGCGTGGCTTCGTATGTGCGTCATTTAAATCACTTAGGCGAGGCCAAACATGAACGGGTATTTTATGTTAACAAAGAGGTGGATAAAATACAGGTGGAAATTGCCTTGCAATACATTGATGATTACAAAGAAACTACTTTCACTTTTGCCAACAATATTTATACAGTTGAGGGTGGCATGCATTTGATTGGTTTTAAAACCGCGCTTACTCGCACGCTTAATAGTTATGCTCGTGCCAAAGGTTATTTAAAAGAGAAAGATGATAATTTAACCGGTGAGGATACACGCGAAGGCTTAACTGCCGTAGTTTCAGTAAAACTTAAAGATCCGCAGTTTGAAGGTCAAACCAAAGCTAAGCTGGGCAATGCCGAAGTAAAACCGATTGTGGACAATGTAACAGGCGAAGCCTTGGCCATGTTTTTGGAAGAAAATCCGCGTGATGCGGAGGCTATTCTTGCTAAGTGTTTACTTGCTTCGCGTGCGCGGTTGGCAGCTCGGGCAGCTCGCGAAACAGTTTTGCGCAAGGGCGCGCTGGATGGTTTTGCTCTTCCGGGCAAGCTGGCCGATTGTTCTAATAAAGATTCCAAAGAAAGCGAATTGTTTATTGTAGAGGGTGATTCAGCTGGCGGTAGTGCCAAGCAGGGTCGCGATAGGCGCTTTCAGGCTATTCTGCCCTTGCGCGGTAAAATTTTGAACGTAGAGCGCGCGCGGCTTGATAAAATGCTTTCTAACAACGAACTTAAATCTCTTATTATCGCGCTGGGTACAAACATTGGCGAGCAATTTACCTTGGATGATTTGCGCTATGATCGCATTGTTATTATGACCGATGCCGATGTTGATGGCGCACACATTCGTACGCTTTTGCTAACTTTTTTCTATAGGCATTTTAAGCCGTTAATTGATGGCGGTCATTTGTATATTGCGCAACCGCCGCTTTACCGGGTACAGCGTGGCAAGGATATTCGCTATGTCTATACAGATGATGAGTTGGAAAAAGCTAAAAAAGAAATGCTAAGTCTTAAAGCGGCCAAAGAAGAAATTAAAAAAGGTAAAAAAGCCGCTAAAGTCGAAGTTGAGGTAACGCCGGTAGGGCAGGGTGAAGATATTGAGCCAACCGAAGTAGTTTCGGCGGGTGGGGTATCTATTCAGCGTTATAAGGGTCTTGGTGAAATGAACCCGCAGCAGCTTTGGGATACCACTATGGATCCGCAAAAACGCTTTATGAAGCAAATTACAATTGATGATGCTATTAAAGCAGATGAAATATTTGATATTTTAATGGGGCAGGAAGTAGCGCCGCGCAAACGCTTTATCCAAACCCATGCGAAAAACGTTAAAAACCTTGATATTTAATTTATCTGTGGATAACTTTAGGTAAGTTTTTACTAGTAAGTGATATTAAGTAATGTTTATAGGGGTTTGACAGATTTTTCTAGATCGTGTATTCTATAAGTAGGTTGATAGAGTAGATTGAAAAGGGAATAAAGTGGAAAGCAGAGGGGTTGAAACCCTAATCCTCAAAAAGTTTGAAGATTGAGTTTTCAACACCTCTCCTAAATCTCCACCCCAAAAACAACCCCCACCAATCACAACAACAAACAATCTATCAACCTCATCCCAAAACCACTCCGTTCTACGGGGTGTTTTTGTTTATACTGAACTTATTGACTTTTAATGGTATTCGCTGTAAAGTTTGGGCAAATAAATAAAATAGCAATTTTACAAAACAATATGGGATTATCCCAGAAAGGCAAGATGCTATGAAGACTACAATTACCACTGGTTTAGCAAATCGTTTACGCAATGCCATGCTCGCCTCGCTACTCCTTACACTTGCGCCGTATTTTTTATTTCTTTATGTTTATGATCTTGGTTTTGCCAAGGCCATAACCATGACTTCTTTTGTAGTGGCATTATTGGCCATTGTCGATAATACACTGGTAGACACAGATCAAATAAGAAGATGGGTGCACTTTTTCGACAGTACTATTACTGTAGCGGCATTGAGTTGTTTTAGTGCGCTTGGTTTTATTTCTCCATGGTTTATAGTTGGTGTGTTCGTGGCGGCAGTGTTTACCGCGCACAAGATACAATATGAAATTGCGGCAAAGCGAATAGGGCTGCATATTTACATCGTATTTAATAGCATAATACTCATCCTACTTGCGGGTATATTTTTTACTACCGCTATGCTCTAAAATATTTCCAAATGAACAAAATTGATTGCGATTTAACAACAAAGCTTACCTAAACATCGGGTAAGCTTTTTTACTGGATGGTATTTTGTGTCATTTAGTGAATAAAAATCTATCTTCAAAAGATTAAATTAGTGTTAATCTGTGGATAACTTTTGTTTGCAATATTATTCCCCCCGTTTGTATTTTGGTGTATAGTTAAATATATAAGGGGGTATGTCACAAGAATCTAATCACTGGAATCGGAGGGAACGTTGGAATGGCGTTCAAGTTTTAGCCCGTTTAACTGGTTGGTTTGTCGTCGGGCTGTTTTTATTTCTAGGGCAAATAGAGCCAAACAATTTATCAAATTTTGCACCAAACCTTGCCTCGGCGGTAAGGTTTTTAGTTGGCGCTAGGGCGGTTATAGCGGCTCCGCCGACTCATATTTACACTCCGATTACTATTAGCACGCCTACCACCTGGACCATGATTCAAAGTCCCTACATCGTACATGGTAATGGCGTAGTAAAGATTATCTCCACTTTAACAGTTGAGCCTGGCGTGGTGGTTAAATTTATGGGCGGCGGTAGGCTTGTAATAAATGGCAATTTGGTTGCCCAAGGCACAGCTGGTCTGCCAATAGTTTTTACCTCATATCTTGATGATAGTTTTGGTGGCGATAGTAATAATGATAATGGTATTTACACTCCAGCGCCCGGTAATTGGAGTGGATTTTATTTTAACGGCTCAACCGGTTCGGTTTTGACTCACACTATTTTGCGCTATGGTGGGTATTATGTGACTGATTTTAATGGTATTTATTTTATTACTACGGATTTTAATTTTTTGCATATAGAAAATTCCAGCATATCTATCAACTCTAGTATTATTGAAAAAAGTTATGATACGGCTATATCAATTGGAGGCAGTTCAAACCTTCAGTTAATAGATTCAGAGGTTAGGTATCACAAGAGAGGTATTGTTAGTTATACTCCCGTACCATGGAGCATAAGTGGTAGCAAATTATTCAATAATTCAATCTATGCTATTAACGCCCACTCTAGTTATGCTTTAGTAGACGCGCGTAATAATTGGTGGGGAAGTGATACAGGGCCTACTATATATGGCAACCCTGGCGGTACGGGTGATAAAATTTATGGCAATTTACTTTACGATCCCTGGACAGGTAAAGTGCCGCCTAATCAGTCCCCAGTATTATCTTATGTTAACACAGAGGGTTATATTATTGATGGTGTAGAGCCAAATATTGCCTTTGTACCCAGCGCGCCGGTTTTTAAGACAACTTATACAGATGCCAATAATGACACGCCTTCCTATTTTAGAGTTGTGGTAAATGAGATATCTCACGAGATGGTAAAAGATACTGGTCAGGATGGCGTTTATTCAAACGGCGAGCAATATTCATATAACCCTACAACTGGATATTTTGGTAAGGGGATTTATAATTATCATTTTGAAGCGAGTGATGGTAAGGTTGCTACACGTTTGCCAGTTAGTGGTGAATTAACTTTTGAGGTTAGAAATGTGCCAGTTTTGTTAATCCCGGGAATTTTAGGCACAGAGATGAAAAAGGGCACTGATACCCTGTGGATGGATTTTGGTGAAATGTTTACAGATATTACCGATAGTTTTATGGATCCATTGGCAATGGATGAAAATGGTAATCCAAGCGATACAGAAGTTTCTGTAGGGGATGTTATAAGACAAATTGGTAGCCTTCCCTTATTATCTTATGATTATTTTAATGGTTTAGTTGATGAGTTTACGATAAAACAATATTCTGAGGGAATAGACATGTTTGTCTTTCCTTACGATTGGCGTTTGGATAACAGAATTAATAGCGTAAAGTTACGAGAAAAAATAAATCAAATTTTATCTCAAACTGGTAGTCCTAAAATTGATTTAGTAGCCCATAGTATGGGCGGATTAATTGCTAAGGAATACATTAATAACAATATTAATCCTAAAATTAATAAATTAATTTTTATAGGCACCCCGCATCTTGGAGCGCCTAAAGCGTTAAAAGCTTTAATGTTTGGTGATAGATTTGGCGTGCCAGTAGTTCTTAATCCAGATGAGATGAAAAAAATATCCCAAAATATGTACAGTTTGTATCAGCTTTTGCCGAGCCAAGAATATTTTAATAAACTTGGCGGATATTATTCCGCACCAGTTTGGGACGACCCAGGTGAGCATAAACTTTTAAATTTTTTGGAAACACAGCTATTAATGTTAAATGGTGGATATAATCTTTCGGCCATACAAGATGGCGTTGATTTTCATACGCCAGCTTTGGATTTGATGGATTTAAATAGTTATGGAATAGATAGTTATAATATTTCTGGTTGTACCACTCCTACCATTTCCGGCATTGTTCAAGTTGGGTCAGTTGCCGATGGTGAGTATTTGTTGTATATGAACGCAGGCGATAAAACAGTACCCTTAGGCAGCTCTACGGCCGTAAACGTGTCAGAGGCTCATAGTTTTTATTACACCAAGGCCAGCCACGGTAAAATGCCAAGCCAAGACGGTGTACGCGAATTGGTTACGCAAATTATTACCAGCAGTGTTAACAGCTTGTTTTTACCAGCTGATGTAATTCAAGATAAAACGCAATGCGTTTTAAATGGCAAGTTTGTTTCAGTGCATAGTCCAGTGGAGCTGCATATTTATGACGAGCAAGGTAATCATACCGGACCAGGGGATAATAATACCTTAGAGGAAGGTATAGCAGGTTTAAGTTATGAGGAAGTTGGTGGTAACAAGTTTGTTTTTATCCCTACAGATGGTGAACAAAACTATACAATTAAATTGGCGGCTACAGGTAGCGGTAATTTTGATTTACGTGTGAAAAGTATTGAAAATAGCAATGTTACACAAACGGTTTATTATAATAAAATTGTCATTACAAGCGCGAGCAAAGGAGAAATGGTGGTGAGTAGTACCAGCGCCGATAATATAATTAATTTGGATTTTAGTGGATCTGGCAATTTTGAGCCCGTGCCAGCCAGCGCTGTACTTAATGCCTCGCAAAGCGAAGATTTAACTTCCCCCTTTACTACGGCAGTATTTAGCGGGACAACAAGCAATAATGGTTGGTATAAATCGGATGTCGCGATTAATTTAATAGCCATAGATGATAATTCTGGAGTATTAAAAACTGAGTACAGTTTGGATGACGGCGCCAGTTGGCTTAACTATCAAAATCCATTTATAGTTAATAAAGAGGGGAGTAATTCCTTATTTTATCGCTCAATAGATAAAGCAGGAAACGCTGAGCAAAAACAGTCTAAGATTATTAAAATAGATAAAACACCGCCCGAGGCCAGTTTAGTATTTAGCTCACAATTGAAAGACATTGTGATTAGTGGAATTGATAATCTTTCAACCGTTACCATAGTTGATAATCCAGGCTTAGTTGTTCTTGCTGATGAGGCCGGTAATACTACAGAATTAATTTTTAAGGAGCGTAGCAGAGTTAAATTGTTTAGTGCTACTTTGTTGGGAATTAAGTATAATGGAATTAACGTTCCAATCAGCAAAAATAGCCGTTTTAATTTTTATTGGGGTTATGATAAAAAAGGCGCTTTAAACAGATTAGTTCAGTCAATAATGGTTAAAAATGATTTTACAATTTCAGCTAATTGGGATTTTAGAAAAAATATTACTAGGGTTACAGGAAAAGATGTTGTACTGGGCAGGATTAAAGAGAAATTAAATGGATTAAAATTAATTAGAATTTTAACAAATAAAGGAGACGTTAATTATGAAATTAAATGAGCCGATAAAAATAGTTTTTAGATATGTTAGTTTTTTGATTGTTAGTTTTTTAGGAACTTTTTTATTAATATTTATAAGTGAAGTAACAAATTTTTCATCCTTCGATATTGGTGGTACATCCTGGGCTCTTTGGTCATATCTTCTTTATTTTTTAGTTAGCTTTTTCTTTTTTTATAGAATTTTTAAATTACCAACCAAAGTTATATTTTTAATTATTATATTTTTTTGTCTTTTATTTATATGGTTGAACATAGATGGTGGTCTGTTTGAAAATCCAATGCCATTTGGTTTCCATGCTTATTAGTTAGTAACTATAGTTTTATAATTTCACTCAACTCACCCAGCAATTTGCTGGGTGGTTTTGTATATCCATAATTAACATTATTGACATAATGTTGTTTTTGAATTAGTATAGAGTTCCGTAACAAAAATAAAACAGAAATATATTAAAATAACGGAGAAATAATGAATAAAAACAGATCAATAAAGCAGGCGATATTTTTATCGTTTGGGGCGTTAGTAGTTTTGCTTGGCGTATCGTGCATACCTCTTAATCTACTCGGCAGTTTAATACCAGAAGGGTCTATGTGGGTAGTCTTTATTGCCCTTACTCTTATTGCCATAGGAATTTGGATAATACACAAAAACACCCCCAAACGTAGAAAATATTAACGCCATTACAAAAAGAGCTGACAATATATCAGCTCTTTTTTATAATATTATTTTACCTTCATAGTTGATTGCTCTGAGTGAGTAAACCAGTGAGGGCCACGCTCTTGACATTTATACCTAACTAGTATAAAAATAAGAGCAGTTTAGAGTGTTCATTAACAATCAAAATTAGAGAAAGGCGAAGACATGGCAATAAAACAATATAAATTGTCTCCGAATATACACACCATATTCGATCCGAGATCAAACTTGGCGATGGTGTATCATACATTGTATGGTAATCCCCAAATTGTAAGCCATGAAGGTTTGCGATTCTTAAATTTTTTCAAACAACCAAGAACCGAAAAAGAAATTATTGAAATGTGTGATGGTAATCCAAAAAATACTATCCAAGAATTTGCTAGCATCTTTTTTCTCATTGAACCAGGCTTCGACGAGAAAGAGTTTTTGCAAAAGCAAAAAGCTCGGCATTTATCCGTAGTCAACACCAGACAGACAATTGATCGAATGGGACTCGCAATTAGTGATTTTTGTAATTTTGGGTGTGCTCATTGTCTCCATTTTCAACCTTCGGGTAATACTAACACAATTCTCTCCGTGTACCAGAGGCCAGTAAAACAGCTCAACATGAGTTGGGAGATAGCTAAAAAATGTATAGATCATTACACAGCTTTAATGAGAGAAAATGGACATACGCTTTGCAAAGTCCATTTTGGAAATGCTGAGCCGTTGTTCAATTGGCTAGTGATCGAAAAAATCATTCACTATTGTGAAGAAATGCACGACTTAACTTTTGAATTCACCATCAATACTAACTTGGTACTAATGACGAGGGATATTGCTGAAGCGTTTAAAAGATATCAAATACGTATCGCTACATCACTCGACGGTACCTCAAGAGCTAATGACGCAATTCGTTTAACTAAAGGGGGCAAAGGTACCTTTAACCGCATATTGGAAAAGTTTGATCTTTTAGAAGAAATTGGTTATCCATTGGACGGTTTTAGTATCACAGTAACAAATGGTAACTTTGACCTCATTGACATTGATATTATTGATCTGGCAGCGAATAGGGGCATGACATCAATCGCTTTCGATTATGATCTTATTAGCTTAGTCGATATTCCATTAACGTCGAGGATAGACAAACTCATTCGCTTCAAAAAGTATGCCAACAATAAGAACATTGATTTTTTTGGCACTTGGGACAGTGTTTTTCGAAACCTTACCAGTGAAAGCTTGTTGACAGGGAACCATGCTTTTTGTGCCGCTGCTGAGGGAAGAGCACTTGAATTCAATGTTGATGGTAGTATTAAAATATGTAGCCATACCACTACACCCATAGGGCATATTGATAACTTTAATCAGATGTTTCAAGAAACAGGTGGCTTGTTCAAAATAGTTAAGGACCGTTTCCCCGGAACCGATGAATATTGTTTAGGGTGTATTATTGAGGGGCCATGCGGTGGTCAGTGTCATGTAACAAGGGAGGTAACGGCACGGGCTGTTGGAGAAAAGCGACAAAAGCTATTTGCTGATATGTGTGATTTTTATCGCTTAGTCACTGAAGCGTTAGCGGTTGAATATATTCGGTCACATAACTCTGCCATAGGTAGCTGATCATCCAAATATGTACCTTATGAAAGGAGGTGAAAACAAGTGAAAAAGATCGAGATCAAAAAGATCAAAATCACCAAGGTAATATCCTTGGTTTCAGGGGCATCGTTCCCTGGTAAACGAACTGGTTGTAAGTAACTACAATCGTGGGGTTAAGCGTGTATTCGTTTAACCCTATTTTTATTCCACAATATCTCGAGCTCCTTGATATTTTTTTGTGGCTTGTCTGAATTAACCGCCCAAGCTAAAGCACCGAGTATGAAGAAGGCTCGTATAAATTGATATTTTTTCCAAAATTTATCCAGATTCTTAATAAGAGTACTCTTGATAATAGCACTTGTGAGATTTTTCATATAGGTGGCTTCAAAATGTGGGTCCTTACCTTGTTCGTGATAAGCTATTGCGCATTCTTGGTAGTAGAACAACCGACATATATCATAATCTCGGTCGCCAAATAAGGCTAGTTCAAAATCCAGTACACCGGTCAGGTTTTTTCCGTCGGTTAATAAGTTGTGATTAATAAGATCACCATGCACTATGATAGGCTTAGTTATAAACAGTTTGAGCAGGGCGGAATCAGTAATTACCGCGTTAATTTTTTCAAGCAACGCACGGGCTGGCTTGCATTTTTTAATCAACTTAGTGTGTTGAGCGATTTGTTGTGTAAGGTAATTTGTAAAATTAGGGTATGTTTTACTGGTTGCCACCGAATAAGTTAAACGTGTGGTATTCTGCCGTAGAAACTTTAGGAATTCTAGCACCTGACCTACAATATGAGATTGAGCAACTCGTGATAACTGCTTCCAGTGTTTATCAAGCGTAATACCAGGTATATAATTTTCAACCATTATAGTAGATTGTCCAACTTTTCCTACCCAAATAATCTTTGGGATTAATGGATGATGGAGTTGTTGTAAGAACCTTGCTTCTTGCCGTATCAGTTCCGGCCTATCTTTCCGCTCTCGTATCACGTAATTTTGAGAAATTACAACACTATGGTGTGTGCCACTAAGCGCTGGTTTGAAATGTTCATGTTTAAGCCAAAGCAGCCTTTTCTTTAATAGCCGAATTTTTATATGGTTAATTTTCATAATTTAATTTTACAACAAAATACATCTAAATAGAAGAAGTAGTGAGTGATATACAAATTAATTAAGGTTAAATAAATTCATTGTATACTATTGAGGATTTTATTCCGTTGGTGGGTGAGGGGAGTATTTGCGGTTGCGGATTTTCCATTGCTCGGCATATTGTCCTAGGCCGGATTTTTGAAAAATATTCCTTCGCCGCGTGGAGGCTTGCGACCAAGTTAGCACGCTTTCAAAATTGAGTTTATATCTGCCGCGTACCACTACATAAGTAATTTGGCCGAACCTTATAGCTAAGCGGATAGTTTTAGGCGAGACGCCAAAAAGCCGTGAGGCTTCGCTGATGGAAATTCTAATTAGTGTCGCCATAGTGGTAGGGGATAAGAAATGGTTGTGGATAACTTAATGAGTATAAACTGAGATCGCGTTGGATGGTTTTATAAATTATTAGCTACAGTTTTGTTAGTTGAATTTTTATTAGGATAAATATTTAGACAAGCATCTTGTTTATTTATATTACACATCATGTATATATATTGAAAGTATACACTAGTGTATACTTTCAGTCAATATAATTAAGAAAAGTATAATAAATATGATAAAAAATAGGTAATAGACATAAATAAAAATAGGTAATAATCATAAATAAATACAGGGGTAAATAAAGGGCTAAAAGAGTCAACTTAGACTAAATTTGATATATAACAATATATAATTCGTCATATAATGTATTGCCTAAATAATTCGTTATATATGTAATGATTTTATACACAAATAGATAAACATACCTATTTTATGTGTGTTTTAAGCCTAAAATTAGTGTTTAAAACCAAGGTAGTCCATCCAGAGCCCTATTTTTGCCACTTGCCAAAACGGCCTAAAATAGTTAAAGTAGCAGTCATGTGGTGTAACGTTTAATACATTATCTCGTCTACTTATATGTCATTAACACGCAGGATCGAGGAGGAGATTCTGCTTTTAAAAATCAAGCATGGCGACCAGCAAGCCTTTGCCACGGTGTACGACACCTATGTTGATTCGTTGTTCCGGTTTGTGGCATTTCGCGTGCGCACTCAAGAGTTGGCGCAAGATATTACTTCGGAGCTTTTTTTAAAGCTGTGGCAGTATCTAACCCAAAATAATGAGGCGCGCGTTAAAAATTTGCGAGCTTATCTTTATCAGGTAGCACGCAACTTAATTGCTGATCATTATCGCAGTGAACAAAAAACACTGTCACTGGAAGAGGCGATTGATATTGGTGCCACCCACGCCCCTGGCCAGCTTAGCCCTGAAATGCGTTTGAGCTTACGAGATATTGAAAGTGCGCTTACTAAATTAAAAGATGAATGGCAAGAAGTAGTAGTACTCGCTTATGTGGAAGGTTTAAAGCCGCACGAGATAGCTATAATTATTAACAAGTCACCAGCAGCCACGCGCGTTATTCTGCACCGCGCTTTGCAAGAACTAAAAAAACTGCTGGGACAATTATAAAATCCTAAATTCGAAACCCTAAATCCTAAACAAATCATAAATCCCAAATCATAAATTTATAATTCCTATAATATTTAGACATTAGATATTAGGATTCCTGCCTACGACTCGATTGAGCTCGCCGGAATCCGGTAGGCAGGTAGAAATTAAATTATTATGTCTGACCATAAATTATTCAATCAATTAAAAGAGATACAAGTTACCAAGCGAGCTCCAGCCCTTTGGCGCGAGCAAACACGCGAGCGACTTTTAACTCTTACCGAAACCCAAACCAGCCGCACTTACAATTTTAGCGAGGTGGTTAGTTTGAGCTGGTCGCGAGTACGTTTGGTAATATCACCAGTGCCAATTATGCCGATGCTAGTTGTGATGCTTGGTTTGATTTTTGGTTATGCACCTATTTCTCAAGCTTACAGCGCCAGCTTACCAGGCAATTTATTTTATCCGGTTAAGCGCACAGTTGAGCGCGTAGAACTTTCCCTGCGTTCCACTCCAGCCACGCAAGGCCTTTTTCATCTTAAATTAGCTGAACGCAGATTGAACGAGTTTAATAATTTACCACCCAGTGCAACGCCGGCCCAAGCTGGTTTATTGCGCGATTATAATATTGATTTAAGTTTTGCGCAGGCTTCGTTGCAAGCGGCGGATGATAGCAAATTAGCCATGCAATATGATGAAGTTGCTACTGAACTAGAAAATAAATTAGCTAACACTAAAGTGTCGCCTAATTCGCAAACCTCTTACAATGTGGCTGTAGTTTTAACAGATAAACTTTCTGCCACTGCTTTGGCTGTTTTGGTAGATGCGCATCAAAACGGGCAAAATGGTTTATTGCCAGCCGCTGTAGCCCAAAGGTTGGAATCACAAATTTCTAAAATTCAAAACAAGCTTAATAATATGGAGAACAGAATTAGTGAATTCCCCGAATCCAAGTCAGCTCCCCGCGTAGTGTTGGAAACCAAACAAACCGTAGTGCCGGCCAAAGAAGCTTCCCGCGAGGCCAAAAAGTCGCTTACCGAGGCTATGGTTCTTATTCAAAAGAAAGAATTTACTTTAGCTTTGCAAAAAGTGCAAGAGAGCGAAGATATTACCACTAAAACCGAAGCCGCTATTACTAAAGCCGAAACTCCGGCAGTAGCTACCCCAACAGAAGAGCAGGGTAAAGTAGATGGCGCTACCACAACCACTCCCGAAGTTAAGCCTAACGAAACAGCTCCTGTTAATCCAGAGAAAGTAGAAAAACCAGCTGAACCAACCCCTAGCACCAATACGAATACAAATGTGAAGCAATAAAGAGAGATTAAATCCCTGCCTACCGGCAGGCAGGCTAAACTCTAATATCTAAATCCTAAACAAATCCAAAATCCCAAATTATAAATTTATAACTCCTATATTGTTTAGTATTTAGGATTTCGAATTTCAAATTTTAACACAGTGTCGCCTTCCCATGCTTGGCATTAGGCACAATAGGTGAATGCTAGTCATGGGGTCAGACGACCCCCCTCAAGCTCGTTTACAACTTAAGAACATATAATGTCGTAAGTATTTAGTTGGCTCAAGTTCACTTACATTTAGGTTTAACATTGTTTCGTTCTCTATCTGGCTGGGTTATAATAGCTCGTTCGTCCCGCAAATGCGGGATGACAGGTTGTCCCGCTTTCGGGCGGGATTCAATCACCCATGGGCGGCTTGATTAAGAATAGAAATAGTTTAGGCCAAAATTCTGTGAGCAAAAGCAAATTATTATACTGACGCATTAAGTTTTTTAAGTTATTTACTACTTGAGCCGGATAATCCTCTCTTTTTACAAAGGTCGAGTCGTCCACTGCCGCTAAGGCGCTGGAGCCGATGAGGATGAGTTCCACTCTTAATAATATGAAGTAAGTAAAGTTAATAACCCCCCATGATTTTTATTCATGATTCGTTATTTACTAAACTTCTTCATTAAAAGGAAAATTATAAAAATGTCTAATTTCAAAAAGACTTTCTCCGTCGTGGTGACTGTCTTGACAATCGTTTGGTCTGCTGGTGTGCTTACTGCTCCTGCCGGAGTAAGTGCCGCCGCCGTATCCGGTGATTTGATCAAGATGGCCGGCAACTCTGCCGTGTACTACTTCGATGGCTCAAAGCGTTATGTCTTCCCACACCAGAATGTCTATATGTCTTGGTACAATGACTTTTCTACTGTGAAGACAATTCCTGCTTCCGAGCTTTCTTCCTATCCTCTTGGTGGCAACGTTACCATGAGGCCAGGTACTTGGCTTGTGAAAATAACAACCGACCCTACAGTTTATGCTGTTGAAACAGGCGGAACTCTCCGCTCTATCGTCAGCGAAGCTCGGGCTCTTAAACTATATGGTGCTAATTGGAACAAAAAAATTGTAGATGTATCCGATGCCTTCTGGTTTAACTACAAGAGCGGCTCGGCTCTCAATTCCGATGTTCACCCAACTGGCACTATAGTTAAATATACCAATGACACTACTTGGTATTACATTGACAATGGCACAAAGAAACCATTCGCTTCGGATGCTGCTTTGCTTGCTAACGGAATCAATGCAACCAAGTATGGTATTACTACTGATATCTCCTATTCAAATGGTTCTTCCATTACTGGTAAGGAGAGTACCATTTCTGATATTGTTGGTGGTATAACCGTAGGCCCAATAGTTACTGGTGGTGTATCAGTTGCTTTAGCTGCTAATAATCCAGCTTCAGCCACTATCCCACAGAGCGCTACTTCGGTACCGTTCTTGAAGTTCACCGTGTCAAACGGCAACTCCACAGCAATTAGTATTACTAACGTAACAGTACACCGCACTGGCCCAGGTTCAACTAGCGACTTTGACAATGTTTATTTGTTCCAAGGCGCGGCTCGTTTGACCAGTGGTCACTCCGTAAATTCATCTACTAACGATTCAGTATTCACTGGCGTTAACACTACTGTTCCAGCTGGCAGTTCCATTATTTTGGATGTGTTAGCTGATATGGCCGCAGGCGCCTCTACTGGCGATGTCCACACCTTTAGTTTGACCAGTTTGGTAGCCTCTGGCGTAACAGCCTCTGGCCTTACCCTTATTGGTAATACTATGACTGTGGCAGGTGTAGATGAGGGCGGTATTACCATTGCTAAGAACGGTACAGTTT
>JAGVEX010000016.1 GCA_020057885.1 bacterium | reverse complement strand
TCATGCCTCAAATTTAGCATATCCTCGCTAACGCTCGGAGTGGTGTCGCATTCATCTCCAGCCTTAAAAGGCTGGAGTATTCTGCGACATTAAATAAACATTTATTCCTGACGGCTAACTAAGGCCAAATAAGCCTCAGGCGGAATATTCATTTTACCTTCCAGCTTCATTCGACGCTTGCCCTTTTTTTGCTTTTCCAAAAGTTTTCGTTTACGTGTAACGTCGCCACCATAAAGACCAGCTATAACATCTTTGCGCATGGCTGGGATGCGTTCCGCGGCGATTATCTTGCCGCCCAAAGCCGCCTGAATTTTTACCTCAAACATTTGACGAGGTAAAATCTTTTTTAATTTATCAACTACCACTCGGCCACGCCTATAAGCTTCATCTTTATAGACAATTGAAGCCAAGGCCTCTACCACTCCATCAGCTACCATAAGATCGAGCCTAACCACTTCACATTTTTTATATTCCAAAAATTCGTAATTCAACGAAGCATAGCCAGAGCTAACGCTTTTAACTTGATCATAAAAATCAACCAAAATCGCATTCAACGGCAACTCGTAATGCAATATCGCACGTCCTTTGTTGTGGCTCATGCTCAAATAATCTGTAGTTAAATAAATCCCCCTAAAATCTTGCGCCACTTTCATCAAATTACCCAAATACTCTATGGGCGTTACTACATCCACCTTAACCATTGGTTCGCGCACCTCTGCTATTCTGTCGGGGCTCGGCAGCTCCAACGCGCCGCACACTATTATTGTTTCATTGTTTTTTAAATCCACTTCGTAAGCCACCGATGGCGTAGTAATAACTACATTTAAATTATGTTCACGTTTTAGTCTTTCACGCGCAATATCCAAATGTAATAATCCCAAAAAACCGCAACGAAAACCAAAACCAAGCGCGGAAGAATGCTCACCCTCATAAGATAAACTCGCATCGCTAAGCTTAAGTTTGCCTAAGCCTTCCCGTAATTTATCCGCACTTTCGCCCGCGGCTGGAAAAAACCCGGCAAATACCATTGGTTTTATTTCTTTATATCCGGAAAGAGGTTTTGGTTCCACACCTCCTACCGCCAAGGTATCACCTACGCGCGCCAAACGAATATCTTTTAAGCCTGTTACCACATAGCCTATTTCGCCAGCTTTAAGTTTTTCTGTCCGTTTTAATTTTGGAGTAAAAATACCAACTTCCAATATTTCTTGCTTGGCCTTACTCCCTAAAAGAGTATAAATATCCCTAGCTTTAAGCTCACCGTCAAAAACACGTACTGCCGCCACTACACCACGAAAATCGTCATAAGACGAATCAAAAATAAGCGCCCTTGTACCTTCACCCTGTTTTATTTGTGGCGCAGGCACTAGCGCCACTACGGCGTCCAACACCTCCTTCACCCCCCTACCGTCTTTAGCTGAAACTTTAAAAATTTTATCTGGAGTAGTATTTAATAATTGACAAAGTTCGGCCGTAGCGCGCTCCACATCGGCCGCCGGCAGATCTATTTTATTTACTACAGGAATCATAACCAAACCCTGCTCGCGCGCTAATTCAAAATTTGCAATAGTTTGTGCCTGAATACCTTGGGTTGCATCTACTAATAAAATAGCCCCTTCCACACAAGCTAGTGAACGCGAAACTTCATAAGTGAAATCCACGTGCCCGGGCGTATCAATTAAATTAAGTTGAATACCCTTCCAATGCATAATAACGGGCTGTAGTTTGATAGTAATGCCGCGCTCACGTTCCAAATCCATTTGGTCAAGCAACTGCTCTTTCATATCGCGTTTAGCTATAGTGCCTGTTAATTCTAAAAATCTATCAGCCAAAGTTGATTTGCCGTGGTCAATATGCGCAATTATACAAAAATTTCTAATTTGCTCGTGTATCATAAAAATAATTTTAACGCCTCCCTAAATGCAATGAAAGTTGCCAAGCCGAAACTAACCATCGTTTAACAAAATTAACTTCGGGCAAGCGCCAAACAAAAGCCAAGGCCAAATAACTCAACACTCCCACGCTACCAGCTGTTGTTCCTTGCATAAAAATGCCGATAAAAGTATGCATATTAACTTGTGGCGCCATGAACCATAAAGTGGCATAAGCGGCCGCTCCTGAAAGTACGGAAGCAAATAACATTCGCCAAGCGCCTTGCATAATATAGGCCGCGCCCAAATCGCCTATTTTTTTGCCCAGCAAACCAACCAAAGCGCTTAGGCTTAAAACGCGCGAAGCTACATAAGCCAAACCAATACCGCCTAAACCATAACGGGCAAAAATCATCAATAAAAATAAATTAAGAACTACGCTACTCACTGCTACCAGCGCCGGTGTGCGTGTATCGGACAAAGCATAAAAAGCGCGCGCCACCAGCGGCACTAAGCTATCTGCCACCATAGCGAGGGCCAAAAATCCTAATACCTGCGAGGTACGAATGGTATCGCTCCAATCAAAAGCGCCACTCCCCAGCACCACACGCACAATTTGCGCGCGTAATACTAAAAAAAGCACGGACATTGGTATTACAAAAAATAAAATTCGCCTTACACTATGTTTAAAATGACTAATAAAATCATCATTTTTGTTATTACTAAAAGCCTCGCTAAACAAAGGAAAAGTCGCCACGGCGAGTGATACGCCAAAAACATTTATGGGAAAACTGTGCAAATTGGAAGCCAATGTAAAAGCGGCCAAACTTCCCACACCCAAAGTGGAAACAAAGCTGGCTGTGATAATTTGCTCTAGTGAGCTCGCGGCCAAGCCAATGGTACGCGGACCTAAAAGTTTTAACACTTGTTTTACACCGCGCTCGCTCCAATTAAACAAAGGACGCCAACTAAAACCAGCTTGTCGCGCGGCGGGAATTTGAATTAAAAGATGCAGTACACTCCCTAACACCACGCCCCAAGCCAAACCAATAGGACCAAACCGGGAAACAAAAGTATAAAGTCCAAAAATAATTCCTAAATTATACAGCACTGGTGCAATAGAATAGCTTAAAAATCTTTTTTTCGCCTGTAACACACTACCCAAAACATTGGAAGCACCAAAGAAAATAATTGAAAGAAGCATTATGCGCGTTAATGAAATAGCAAGCGCCTGACGTTCTGGATCAAATCCTGGCGCTATAAGCGGCATTAACCAAGGCGCTAAAATAATTCCTAAAAAGGCGCAAGCGGTTAAAAATGCCACCAATAAATTAAAAACAATTTGCGCGAGCTTTTGTGCACTTGCTTCGCCCTCTTTATCTCGCAAACTAATAAACACCGGAATAAAAGCCGAAGCTAGCGCACCCAATACAAAAATATTAAAAATAAAATCAGGAATCTTAAAAGCGGCGTAATAAGCATCGAGCACCGAACCGGCGCCAAAGTGTGAAGCTAGCAACCTATCTCTTAAAACTCCCAACAAACGCGAAAGTACAGAAAAAACGGCGATGATTAAAACACCGCCCGTCAGACTTAAATTCGCCATTTTATTTTTCAACATATCGTATCAATAATTATAGCTGTATCTAGACTAAAATGGAAGTTTGTTATTACTTATTGCGCGCCAATTAGTATTATCGCGGGAAAACTAAAAGCTCCCTTTGGCTGGAGGCGAGAAGGCTTGAAGGGACCAAAATGATGGTATCCAAGCAGGGAGAGTGCACGAGTCGTACCAATTGAGTACGAGTCTTACATCTCTTCACGTCATTCTCTATCTCCTCCACCTAAAGGGAGCCTTAAAAAGACACGATTTTTAACATAGTCATAATAGCGCGAATATGTGGTTTTGTCAAGGCTTGTGGAACAATAAAAAACTAATTTTGGCTAAGTTTAGGGAAAAATAATTAAATGGATATTATTGTTCCACAGACATAGGATTGTCTTATTCGCTCTCTAACCAAATCTGATACAAATCACCTTTCTCTAAATACTTTTCTAATAAATAAATATATTTCTGGTATCGCCACTCCTGCATTTTAGGATTCTTAAAATTGCGAACAGACCACCAGGTTGCCTTTAAGAAAAATAAAGGGCTAAAATAATCTTTTAAGTTAAATTGTTTGCCCCCATACTGAAAAATCCCAAAACGGTTAAAAAACTCTTCTTTTTGAGTTGGGCTAAATTGAGAACGACGGGCATAGTTTCCATATGATGAATCTGCTGAAAACCAATAGGCTGGAGTTATAGCTGTAATAAGATCATAACCAAAAGGGCCTTCAAAATGATCTTCGTGGTCGATAACGCCAAGTGGCAATATATTATGGGAAGTAAAATCACCATGACAATATACGGCTGGAAAACTCTCCAACTCTTTACACATATTTGTCCAGCTAGTTTCAAGTTTAGTTTTATATTGTGGCAACTCTTTTAAAATATCACCAAACCCAACCCCTTTATAAACCTTATCCCAATTAATTGGAATTTTTAAAGTTTTAAATTGAGTCGTTTGAAATTTTTCAACAATAGTAAGAAAAAGTTGAAATGTTTTTTCAGTGATACAGCCATTTGCCTTATATTCATCAGCAAATAAATCAGCCAGGTGTTTCTCGCCCAAAGACTCTTCAATCCAATAAGATAAATCCTGCCATTTACCTTTTTTAATAATCTTAGCTATAGGGAATCCCTCACTGATTAATTGCTGATGTAAGGCAATTTCTTTATCAATAATCTCGACATTACCCAAGCGAAGATATTGGCTACGATTTTTATTCACATAAAGCTTAAGGCCATTACGCTGGTCATCAAGGTAAGAAAAAATCTGGTTATCAATTTTTATCTCGTTTATATCTTCTATCATAGTATTATGATAACACAGACAATGATAAAATTTAAATTAGAATTACTGCTGATAATCTTTGCTTTCTTATCATATTTAGTTATAGTTATAATATAATTAATATTAACCAATTTTAATTTATGGGTTGTTTTGTAGTTCCTTTAACCGCGGCAATTATAGTTAGTGCGACTAAAAAGAAAATTCCTGCGCAATATCATGTTGGCTGGTTGCTCGCAATGCTTTGGGGCGGAGTGGCTTGGCTGATTCCAGAACACATCTACCATGGCGAGGTAACACTATATCCCCCATTTTTTACTGCTGGCATTAAAGAAATGATTCCTGAAATCATCAGAGTGGGAATACCAATGGTTATAGCTACGGTTGGTGTTTGGATAATTATGCTTACGGCGGCTACGTTTTTGAAAAACAAAAAATTTCAACCAGCCACGATAAGTTTAATGTTTTTTGGCGCTGTGGTTATGGTTATAATTGATAAAATACTCGCGTTATAAACCAATTTCTTGATATTTAAAAAGTACCACCTTTGTAAGTGGTACTTTTTATATTATTTTAATGGTTACAAATATTAAACAATCAAAGAAAGATCACCATTAATAACAACCGGTTCCATCGCTTTAATTTCTTCTTCATAATTAATTTCTGGTATTGGGTTAAGCAAAAATATTTTTTTATAGTGTACGTGGGCAAAACCTATTTCCATAAGAGTATTACCCCCTATATAATTCTTAATCCCATTTTTATCAAAATTTAAAACCAAAATCGCATCACTATCAACTATTTCATTATAATGATACCTAATATAATCATATTCTTTTTTAAGAAGTGCATGTTCTGTCATCGTACGTTCAACTAAATCTGATCTCTCCCCCGCCGCTTGAGCTACATAATGAGGATGAAGATCAACTATATGCCCAAGCGCAATAAGTTTATCACGATAATCAACCATTTGCTTTACAAACACGGAACTACTAACAATAGTAATTTTCATATTATAAATATTACTCAATCTTTCAAAAATATTAAGACGCTACTAATCTTTCCAGCACTACGCCGTAATATTCATCCCGCATCCACTCGCTCTTAAATTCAACGCCAGCGGCATTGGGAATTAATGTGCTAGAGCCCTCTTGCCACCGCACGCGCCAATCCAAAGGCAAGGTAATTGTAGAAATAAAATCAACCGGTTGCACGCCTGCCTGACGCTGGAAATAAACATTATATCTGCGTAAATCCTGCCAGTTTGATTCTGATTTTAAAGTAAAAGGCAAACGGTATGATAATTTTACTGTCTTGGTTTCACCTGGTGCCACATTTAACCATCCAGCAAAAACAGTTTTATTAAACTCTTGTGTTATCCGCGCGCCCGAACCCAAATCAACACTTGGATTTTGCTCAACTTGCAATAAATCATTATCTAGTTCAGCCTTTTCCGGCACGGCAAGGAAATAATCTTCAGGTGGCGTGGTAAAGCCAAAGCCACTGATTAATTGTGAACCAAGTGGTACATAAAAACGCACATAATCATTATTGCGGCGCTGTTCAAAAATATCTGTTTTACTACCCTGATGAGTGCGGGTAAATTCCAAATTAACCATTAGTTCACCAGACTCGGTTACTTCAACCTGGTGGCGTATTTGATCGTTGGTTACAGCATCAGTTTTACCGCCGCCAATATTAGTACGCACTACTGCTAAATAATCCAAGGGCGCTTTTTTAACCTCACCACTCCAGCCATAGGCGCTGACATTGGCCTGTAACTCGGGTTCGGTTAAATAAACCTGGAAACTCCGTTTTGTTATCCCCTGCTCCAATAACTGCACAAGCTCCATTCTTTTATCAACCGATAATTCCAAAGCGCGTTGTAATAAAATTGGCGCGAGATCAGCAATAAATTGTTTTGGTTTGTTTAATTTTTTATCATACTCAATATCAACCGCTTCTTGTGTTTCGCGCATAAAATTATCAGCTGTCAAAACTTTTTTATATTGAGGTAAATCTACCGGACCGGTGAGTTTTAAAAGCCCTATTACCAAATCGGGTGTTAGTGCAATTACACCCTGTGCCTCGGGTCCGCCTGACTCCTGCAAAAACCACAAAACCTTTCGTGCTGAAGTCGGAAAATCAAAAAACCAATTGGCATCTTGCAACTGCCAAGTGCCGCGCACTAATCTTAACGGCTCAGGTGGATTTATAACGCGCGTTAAGGAACCCTGAAAATCATAAGGCCCGCCGCCCGGTATCTGCATTTGTTTTACCTGGCCACTGGCTATTTCTACAAAAGCCAAACTTCCCATAAATCCGCCCGTGGGTCTAAGCTCGCTGGAATTTTGGAATAAAATTACATAACGCTTAATTGTAGGCGAGGTTAGCACTTCTTGTAAAAAACCAGGCAAAGTAAAGGCTTGTCCAATTAAAGCCTCCAAACTATCAACCTCATTTTGCAAAGCTAATACACTACTACTGAGTTCTGGCGGCAATGAGGCTGAATCAACCTCTTTAAGCTCTTTGAGAGCTGTATCCAAATGCGGTTTAAGTTCAATTAATGTATTTTGCAAAAGCGTAACACGCGCACCTAAATCATTCGGCTGGTTAGCTGTTCCACCCACCACTTGCTGCCACACACCAGCTGCCAAAGCCGCGGCCTGTGAGGCTTCGCGACTAGCTGCCAATAAATGATTGGCGGCTGATAACTTTTGTGGCGTACCAGGTAATTTATCTAAAACTCCCAGCATACGATCGGGTAAACCGCCTAAGACATTTAAAGCTTGGGAAAAATTATCACTCGCGCGTTTAAAATCAATCTCCGCCAAAGCAGGGTTACCACTGGTAAATTGTTCTCCGCCCGATTTTAAATTACCAATAGCATTTTGCGCTAAGGTAATCACCTTACCCTCGCTGGCTGTTACTTTTTGCCACAGATCAAATCCTTTAAAAGGCAAGGTTATAATCAACGCTATAAACAAAAAAAATCCGACCTGACCCAAAGCCGGCCAAGCCAACCTTTGGCTCTCTACTGTTAAAACTCTTCGCGGCAACAAACCGCGTAAAGGACTAAACAATATTCCTAAAACCGTGCCAACAGCTTTGGTAAAGGCCAGTGCGTCTGCTTTTATCTCACGGCCGATGGCGTAGGCTTCTTCGGCTATATTAAAAAATCCATAAAGGGCTATGTTGCACAAAAAACTCAAGGGTAACCATAGTATCTCCAATATTGTAAAGATAGAAAGTTGTCTTAGTTTAGGGAAATGTGATAAGGAATGCCACAATGAATCACCAGAAAGTTTATAATTAGGCAGAGCTAATTCTAAAAAATCTATTTTGGAGTGACTATAATAATGGATTTGAGATTTAGCCTCCACTTTTTGATTAACGACAGCGGAGGTTGACAAAATTGGGTTGGGACGCAAATTCAAAACATGAGGCGAAAGCGCAGCTTGCGTTCGACCCTCCATTCTAGATTTAGAACCAGCTATTTCAACTTTTAGCCACGGCCAAAATTCCTTTGTTTTCCGGCGCGAAACAGATGATTTTTGTTTAGCTTGATTATGAATGTCTGTTTCTAACATGTTTTTGTTAACTTCTTATTTTTAACACTCTAATATTATACAAGAATTTTAATTAAAACTCAATTTTGGTCTGTATATAACTTTTGCATTTTATGTGCCACCTTGTCCCACGATAAATTTTGAAGCACGCCTTGACCAGCTGACAATAAAATTTTTCTTGTTTCGGAATTTTGAATGGCTTGCCAGGCTTTAATTAAGTCCAACTCGCTTTGCGGATTAACAAATAGGGCTGCTTGGCCTAGAACTTCATGCAATACCGGAATATCAGCCGCAATCACCGGTGTACCACAAGCTAAAGCTTCTACCGCGCCTAAGCCAAAACCCTCAGCGAGCGATGGCAAAAGATACGCTGTGGCATTTTTATATAAAGTAACCAGCTCGCCCTCGCTGGCCTCACCCCAAAAAATTACTTTTTCAACCAAACCCAACTCGCTAGCATATTTTTCTAAACGCTCCATAAAAATATCTTTTCTGCCCACTACTATAAATTTAAAATCATTTAAATCAGCTGGCACTTGCTTAAGTGCTCTTAGTACTAATTCCAAATTTTTATGCGGATAAGCCGCACCCACTGCTAAAAAATATTTCAGTGGCAGGTTTAAAACTACACCCTCATTTAAACTGCCTGGTGCTAAAGGAATAATTGAAATCTTACTTTTTTCTTTTGGATAATAATTAATTATATCCTGAGCCACGGCCTGGCTTATAGTAATAATTTTTTTAGCTCGGCGTATAGCCACCCCTACCACTAAATAATAAACACGCACTTTAAACCAATATAATATTGGGGATAAAGTAGTGGCTCGTTCTGAAGGAAAATGGTGCAAGATTAAATCGTGAATTGTTACGACAAATGGTGCAGGCGCCAAAAAAGGAACAGTAAAATGCGGAAAATGGATTAAATCCGGTTTAATTTTACGCAACAAAAGCGGTAATTTAATTTGTTCTACCAAACTATAAACCCGCCAAGGCGCGGATACGACTGTAAAATTTGAGGGTAAATTTAAAATTTGCCCCTTATTGTTGGGGTTGGTTAATAAAATATAATTATTTTCACGATCAATTTTACCGAGCGCGTCAATCAACTCAACTAAATATCTGCCCAAACCTCGGTGCTCTAAACCATAAAGTCTCGCATCAATTACTATTTTCATTTTTAATTAAGCAAAGATTTAAATAAATCATAATAACTTTGGGCGGAACTGGTCCAGGAAAACTTTTGTGCCTGCCTGCGGCCTTGCTGAGATAATTGTTGCCGCGCGCCTGCATCTTCTTTGAGCCATTGCAAAGCTTCCACCCAAGCTGAGGATTTTCGCGGGTTTAATAAAACACCCCCCTCACCTACCACATCTGCTAGTGAAGAGGTGTGACTAACCACCACTGGCACGCTAGCTGCCATGGCCTCCAGTGGTGGAATACCGAACCCTTCATAAAAAGACGGGTACAAAAACAATTCAGCCTGAGCGTAGAGCGCTTTTTTTTCTTCACTAGTTACATAACCAACAAAGTGAATTCTACTTTGGCAAGTTAAATTATTATATTGCTTTTTTAAAGCTTGTGAACGCCAACCCCAACCGCCGACAATTACTAAATCCCAAGGATAAGTTGGTTCTATTTTTAATAAATTATCATAGGCTTGCAAAAGCAAACCATAATTTTTGCGCGGCTCAACCGTGCCTACACTTAAAAGAAATCTGGTTGGTAAATTAAATTTATCTCTAACACTTTTTTTAAATTGATCTGAAGGCGAGGTAAAATTATCCTCTGTTACACCTGGATATATAACCTTAATTTTAGAGCGTAGATTGGGAAATTGTTCAACTAAATCATCAGCCGTATGTTGAGAAACAGCGGCTACAAAAGATTTTTGCGGTAAGCCTTTTTTTAGCAACTGGCGCACGGCTGGAAAATACCACCACTTACCTCGACGCGGAAAAAATTCTGAAAAATGAATAAAAGATAAATCATGCACTGTCAGCACTACTGGCACTTGACCGCTAAAAAAAGCAAATCCCGGGTTTGGTAACCACAAAACATCTATTGGTGTACCGCTTTGTTCAGTTAATAATTTATCTAACGATTTGCCTAGTTTTAGATAAAATGCCAAGTTTTTAACTTTATTGGGCACCCTAGTCCTAACTACTTTAATAACTTTTTCAACTTCAGGTGGTAAATTAATTTTTCCAGCTGCATTAGCAAAACCAACTAACTTAATATCGGGAAAATTAGCTAAGGCGCGTAAAGTTTGCCAAGCCACTTCACCCACGCCAGTGCGCCAAGTGTCTTGCAAACAACGAATATCAACGCCGACTACCATATTAGGCTGTTACTTTTTTAACATAACTTTGCCATTTTTCATCAAAATGCTCCTGAGAAAATTTTTGAACCTCGGCTTGAATTTTAATTGGATCAAATTTTTCATAACGGAAACGTATTACAGTATCAGCGAGAGCCTCCCAACTTTGTTCGATGAATAATTTACCAGTAATTCCATCTTGCACTGTTTCTATGGCTCCGCCTGCTCCATAAGCAATTACTGGTCTGCCGGAGGCCATAGCCTCCACCGCTGTAATGCCAAAATCTTCTTCTTGGGGATGAATGAGCGCCCGACAATGCGCCAATTGACGTGCCTTTTCCTCTTCGGAAACTTGACCCAAAAAAGTAATATGCGGTTTTGCTAAAGCTTTTAGTTCAGCTTCTTGTTCACCGGTGCCAATAACACGCAAAGGGATGCCTAATTTATTAAAAGCGCGAATTGCCAAATCAACTCGTTTGTATGGTCTCAGGCGAGAAATAATCAAATAATAATCTTCTGGTTCAGCTAAATTTTTAAAATTAGATACCTTAACTGGCGGGTAAATAACTTCGGATTCACGACGGTAATATTTAGCAATGCGTTTCGCTACAAATTTTGAATTAGCTACAAAATAATCAACACGCTGAGCCGCCACAAAATCCCACTGTCTAAGACGAGTGAGTAAAATTGGCAATATTTTTTTTACCCAACGCGGCTGTGGTAAGTCGGAAGTATATTGATGAGTATCACTCCACAAATATCTGGTGGGAGTGTGGCAATAGCAGATATGTGTGGTAGCCGGTTTTACCACTATGCCTTTAATAAGCGCCGAGGCTGAACTTATCACTGTATCGAAATTAGTAAAATCAAATTGTTCCACGGCAGTTGGCATTAACCAAAGATACCATTTAAAAAATCGCGCGCCGCCAGGCAACCTCTCCACAAAAGAAGTTTTTATATTCCAATCATCACAAAATTTACCCACCACTGCGCGATCATAAAGCAAGGTAAAAACCGGCGCGGTTGGATAAAGTTTGTGAAACTCCGCCAGCACCTGCTCGGCACCGCCTATTTGATTTAAATGATCATGAGCTAAAGCAACACGCATAATATGCAAATTATGAAACTGATTTACGCTGTAACACTACTATAATAGTTTTCACCAAAATAACAATATCCTGCCCCAGTGACCAGTTTTCTATATAGAACATATCCAATTTAGCCTCGTCTTCAAAATTCAAATTAGAGCGCCCGGAAATTTGCGCCAAACCGGTCATACCAGATTTTAAATTAAGCAATTTATGATGATGTTGTTTGTATTTTTCAACTTCCCGCGGCTCGTGGGGACGCGGACCGACCAGCGACATTTCACCCCTTATAACATTCCACAACTGTGGCAATTCATCGAGCGAGGTACGGCGTAAAATGCGGCCAAATTTAGTAACCCTGGGATCATTTGTCATTTTAAATAAAGGGCCATCGGCACGTTCATTATATGGCATTAGCTGATCCTTTAATTTTTCCGCGCCGCAAATCATGGAACGGAATTTATACAAACGGAATTTTTTACCGTGCTCCCCCACTCGTTCGAGCGCTACTATAGCCGTCCCACTTGAATCTAAATATATTAACACGGTAATAATAAAAAATATTGGTAATAATATTATTAGCAGAAAAAAAGACAACACTAAATCAAATATTCTCTTTGCCACCCTGCCCCAACCATCAAGTGGTGTACGTTTAATTTCCACTAACGGCATACCAGCAAAGGTATGTATTACCACATTGTGCGATTGAGCTTCAAACATATCTGCCACATATTTAAAGCCTAAATGATGTGTAACGCAATATTCTAAAATATTCAAATTAGCCTCACGCGATAAAGTTGGATCGCCCACAATTACTTCGTCTACACCAAAGGTATAATCGTCGAGTTTGTCGACTGGTAACGAATCAACGCGAGAGATTATTCTAAAACCTAAACCAGGCGATTGTTTAAAAAGATTTTCTAAAACCAAGGTGGCTTGATCGTTACCCACCAAAAGAATTTTGGTAGTCGCTATATTGCGACGATATAAACTTGCGCGTACTAATCTTAAAACCAAACGACCAATAGTAGTTAAAACAAAAGCCAGTAACCAACCAGCTAAAACAATAAAACGGGAATTAAATAAAAATGGATTAAAAAAGAATAATACAATAATCAAAGCGAGTCCGGCAGAACAACCCAAAAACAATCTTGATACTTCTTTAGAAAATTTTAAATAAGAACGCAAGGTGTATAAACCAGCCACCGCAAAAAGAACTATCCAAATCACCGACATTATCAACAATATTGGAATAAAATTATGCAGTGGCAATTGAAAAACAATTGGCTTAATATCGCGAATAAAGGTCACAAAACGTAACTGATAAGCCAATAAACCGGCTAAAAGCAACATTAAATAATCAAGCGGTAATGCTATGGTAGAAAGGACTAATTGCGATCGTTTCATACTCAATAATAAAATTCGTTAAAACTACTAATATAGGCCAAAATCGATTGGTATTTTAAACCCAATAGCATTAATTGTCTAATATAGACGCTAAATTAAGTTATTGGGTGATACAAACTATAGTATAGCGCATACACTTGACTTTTTGCGAGTTTATGCTAGGTTAATAACGCTAGGTAAATCTAGGCGATTGCCTTTCGGCAAGCTCAAGACAAACCCTAATATACTTTGGGGTTTACCCCGAGCTTGTCGAGGGGAGGAAAGTCCGAACACCATAGCGCTCCCGCTTTTAGGGAGGGGTAGCTCCTAACAGGAGCCGTTGGCCTTGGTAACAAGGCCGCAGGACAAGTACAACAGAAAATAAACCAGCCACGTGATTAATTGCAAAATTAATTTTACGGGGTGATGGGTGAAACGGTGAGCCCGCCTACGCGCGGGATAGCTCGCTTCGGCGGGTAAAGTAAGAGCTCACCAGCTTCCAAAGTGATTTGGAGGGCTAGGCAAACTCTACCCGGTGCAATACCAAGTAGGTCCCGCTAGGCGGGACGGGTTGGTAGCTAGAGTCCTAATGCGAATTAGGAACAAGATAGATAGTCGCTGTTCCGATGCAAATCGGAATACAAAATTCGGCTTATTGGTTTATCTGGCAAATTAAACATCAAAAACTTCGGGTTCAACCCCGAAGTTTTTGTTTATCTATAAAATTTTTATTTAACTGGAAATATGGCACTTGGGCCTTTAGTTAATTCTTTATAAATAGCTGGAGCCGCTGCAATAAAATTAACATTACGATAATCGTACTTATTAGAATAAAGATTTCGAACAATACCACCGGCCTCTGCTATAAGCAAGGCACCTGGAGCATAATCATAATCACAGCCATAGGGGTCAAAACATATTCTGGCGTCTAACTTTCCAGTGGCGACCATGGCATGCTCCCAACCAGAACTAATAGTGCTCATAATGGCCATTTTCTTTTCCAGAGAATTAAGAATTTTAATATTAGCCGGTTTAGCAAGATGAGTTTCACAGGCAATATAAGATTTCTGAGGCTTCCTATTACTTACCCCGATTCTTGTTTTATTGCAAAATGCTCCACCACCGCTCTGCGCCCAATAAACCTCATCTTTTACAAAATCATAAATTACGGAAAAAACCGGTTTTCCTTTGTCAATCAAAGCTAGCATTGTGGTACAAAACGGCAAACCTCTTATATAATGGCCGGTACCGTCAATTGGATCAACTAACCAAAAACGGCTTGATTTTCTATTTCCACCCAACTCTTCCCCAACAAATTCTATATCGGGATATAAAATTTTTAACTTGTTTTTTAAAAGCTTTTCAATTTTAATATCAACCTCTGTAACCACATCAACTTGTGATTGACCTTTTTGCCTAATAATTTTATCAACACCATATTTAGACAAAGAAATCGCCCGCGTTTGTCGTATAATTGGCAAAATTTTATTTTTATAATTCATATATTTTTAAATAATTTTTTCTTAAATTCTTCCAACTTACTCGGTTCTAGTTTCATTCTCAAAATATCGGCTACTAACTGATTATCATGGGTTTCGCCAGACGACATTAAATTTATAAATTCATCAAAAGACATTGTTTTAATTTGTATTTTTTCACCGGCATCAAGTTTTTGTTCGGCTGTTTTCTTACAATTACGCGCAATAAAATAATAAACTTTCCAATCTATTTTGGAACTAGGGTCGTCTATTTTAAATAATTCCCAATCTTCCGAAGCTAAACCAGCTTCCTCTAAGAGTTCACGTTTGGCTGCACTTAATTCGTCCTCTCCTTCATCAACTCTGCCGCCAAATAAAGAATAACTCAACGGACGAGTTGGCTGTTCTTGTAAAGCAACCAATATCTTACCTTCGTACACCGGGATAACTTCAACAGTATAAGGGCGTTTGATTTTTTCAAAAATTACCTTAGAACCGTCAAACATCTCCTGTTCCCATTGATACACATCAAAAATAACTCCTTTAAAAACTCTTTTGGCTTGTGGTGGAATTTTCATACTTCCAAAATTAATGATACATTTTACCGCTCAAATAATTATCTGCCATTATTCTGCTTGGTGGAAAAATATTGCTCGGCAGTTTATCTATATTCCACCAACGCCATTCAACAATCTCGTCTGGCTCCATAACTTTAGGTTCTCCATTAAAATCATCGCACAATAAACCTACAGTAATAAAATGAGCGTCTGGAACTTTATCGTTTGATACTGAAAAAACCTTAAAACTATTGCCTACTAAACCAGTTTCCTCTGTTAACTCGCGTGAAGCTGTTTGCTCGAAGGTGTCACCAAAACGTATTTTGCCGCCAGGCATTGTCCAATTACCCTCGCCATGAAGAGCGCTATCCGCTTTAGTTGGATCGGAATTTCTCAAACCCAACAATACTTTACCTTCTTTAATAACCATTACTCCAGCTCCCCCGCCAGTAATGCCTTTTTCGCTCATAGAATTTTAATTAATTATTATCAAGCGCTTTGTTTACCAACATATCAGCGTGCTTATTTTGCTCGCGCGGTATATGATGATAAGAAATTTTTTTAAAATTTTGGCTCAAGTTCCAAATTTTAATAAAAAGCGGAGCCAATTCTTTATCTTTAACCTTATATTCCCTCTTAAGCTGTTTTACCACCAATTCACTATCTAAATAACAATAAACCTCTTCTGCGCCCAATTTATGCGCCTCAGTAAGGCCTGCTAACAAAGCTTGATACTCGGCCTGATTATTTGTGGTTTCGCCAATATAACGGCCAAATTCTTTAATAACTTTTTTTTGTTCATCTTCCAACACCACGCCAATAGCCGCCGGACCAGGGTTACCGCGTGCTCCGCCATCTGTTCTTAAAATAATAATTTTAGACATAAAATAATATTTACTCTTTATCCTTACTTAGTTTAATATCAACTAGCTTAAGCTCCAACTCTCTATTGCCATTCCATTCGTTTACCCCCACTTCATATACTACATCAACTGCGTCACCTATTCTAAATTGCGTGCTCGCGTCACCCTGTCTAAATAAAATAAATTTACGGCTTAAGCCGTCGCCTTCCAGCACTAATCGCAAATGCTGACCTGTACTACCAACTGGTATTAACCCGGCTACATTTAGACCATAAGATACAAATTTAGGTGTTGGGTTAAGTTGCCCAATAGGTTCCATTTTTTCAACCTGTTCATAAAGCGACCAATCCACTTGATTTAATTTTAATGGTAAATCAATATTCAATATTGGCGCCAGATTAATCCCTTTTAATTCACGTTTGACTATTTTGGTAAAAGCTTTTAAAAACTCTTCTAATTTGTCTTTACCCAGTGAAAAACCAGCCGCTTCTTTGTGCCCGCCCCAAGTTATAAGATGTTCCTGACACTCTTTAAGCGCGGCGGCTAAATCAAAATTCCCCACGCCACTTCGCCCTGAACCGCAAATTTTATCCCCTATCTGACACATTGCTAAAGCCGGCCTATTGTATTCCTGCACCAATTTACCAGCCACCAAACCAACAATACCAAGCTGCCACGAAGGTTCAAAAGCGTGCACGAAATATTGTTCCGGTTTTAATTCACCAATTTGCAAACGAGCGGTTTGCAGCATTTCTTCTGTTACTTTTTGCCTTTCCGAATTTGTTAAATTAAGCGCCCGCGCCAGCTCCTCTGCCTCAGTGGCATTTTCCGAAACAAGCAAAGCATAAGCCGCGTTGGCATGATCCATACGTCCAGCAGCATTTATGCGTGGCGCTATTTGAAAACCTATAGAGTAAGTACCCAAATTATCAAATCTCAAACCAGCAACCTCTATTATTTTACGCAAACCCAACCGGCGTGTTTTACACAATACTTTAAGACCATAAAGAGCTAAAGTACGATTCTCACCAACTAAGCGCACCATATCGGCAACAGTGGAAATTGCCACTAAATCCAGCAACCATTTTTCCCAAGCTTCACCCTCCTGTTTACTCAAGTGGCAACCTTCGTAGCGCAATAATCCCTGCACCAATTTAAAAGCTACTCCCCCGCCCGAGAGATATTTAAAAGGATATGTTTCGTCCTCCAACCCGCAATGTAAAATAGCGTAAGCTGGCGGTAATTCAGCTTGCTGTTGGTGATGATCAGTGATAATTAGCACTAAACCCAAACTATTCGCATAAGCTACTTGGCTTACGTTGGCAATACCACAATCACAAGTTATGAGAAGTTCAACGCCCTTATCTGCTAAATATTTAATAGCCTCATTATTTATTCCATACCCCTCGCGCTCGCGATGAGGCAAATAAACTTCCGGAATAGCGCCTAATTTTTTTAGCGTAGTGGCCAGCATTACCGCGGCCGAAACGCCATCGGCATCATAATCGCCAAAAATACCTATTTTTTGCTTGGCGCCAACAGCTTCATAAATTCGCTCTACTGCCTTTTTCATATCTCTAAACAAGTACGGATCGTGCACATCCTGGCTCCAATCGGGATTTAAAAATTCATCAATCGCTTCTTGGGTACGAATATTCCTGTTCCACAAAAGCTGCAACAAAACGGGGTCGATTTCCGGCCACGACCCTAAAACATCTTTATTAATTAACTCGGCTATTTGCCAATTTTTAGTAATCACAAATCTATTTTACTGGAAAAACCAAGGCTTGACAAAAGCTGTATTTGTATTAAGGTTATATAAAATCAAAACAACTAATCAAAGAGGAAAAAATGAACCTTACAGTATTTAACATTGCTAATATAATATTTTCCGCCGTATTCACCTCGATTTATTATCTGATAGTTTTCTTTGCTAATAAATATCCCCGAATTAGATGGGGATTTATAATTTGCGGTGTGATTGCCGGCGGTTTAACAGGCGGTATTGAAGTGCCAAGTTGGAGCGAAAAAATTGCTCAAGTTTTAATAACCACGTTGGTCGTATGGCTTTTTTCACTGCTGGCACGCCTGCCTAAAGAAAAAAATCAAAAATTATACTAAAAGGAGAGCTCAAATTGCAGGCTCTCCTTTTCCATTTGTATAAAATTTCCAAACTAACTCAGGGTTTCCATTAAAGGAGTAATGTCGATATTATCAAGTGGGTGCTCTACTAACGGCTTCTCTGCTATCTGTGGCAATTCATCTTCGTAGGTTGCTCGGTCCTCCACATAGAACAATCCCGTGGGAATTTTGTCTACCCTGCTCTCGTCAATTTTTAGTGGCGTGGGCCATTCCATAGCACGCGTCCAAGCGGCTTGTTTATCTTTTGGATTATGGCCTTCTTTTTCTAATTCATAAACCCGATCATAAAACCAGTGGAATGTATTATGATGATTAAAAGTTACGCATGGTTGTAATACATCAACCAAGGCAAAACCTTTATGTTTCATAGCGCCCACAATAAGTTCTGTTAGTTGTTTGGTGTTGCCGGCAAAACCGCGCGCCACATAAGTTGCGCCAACGCTTATAGCCATAGCAATTGGATCAAGTGGAGTTTCTATTAAACCAAACGGCGTGGATTTGGTGGTAACGCCTTTTTCTGATGTTGGCGAGGCTTGGCCTTTGGTAAGCCCATAAATTTGGTTATCGTGCACCACATAAGTCATATCCACATTTCGGCGCATAGCGTGAATAGTATGCCCTAAACCAATGCCATAACCATCGCCATCACCCCCTACAGTCACTACTTGTAATTTATTATTAGCCAGTTTAATAGCAGTAGCTGCTGGAATACTGCGACCATGAAGCCCGTGAAAACCATAAGTATTAAGAAAAGATGCCATGTTGCCAGAACAGCCAATACCAAAAACAGTCACAATCTGATGTGGTTCCAGCCCTTGCGCTACAAAAGCGTTTTTTAAGGCTGTCCAAATACCAAAATCACCGCACCCGGGGCACCAGGTGGGAAATTGTTTAGTTTCAAAATCTTTGGTGGTGGACATAACACTAAATATAAATATTCAAATATGAAGCAGTCACAACAAAACCATAAAATAAACAATTTTCTAATAACACCATGGTCCAAAACCACTTTGTTGATCTGACCTCTGGTAGTGATACTGTCCACAACCTGTTTAATATTCCAACAATCATCATAGAAAAAAGCAGATTACCAATTAAAATAACAAATATTGGCCCTATACCTAGTATATCTCCAGGAAAAACGTGAATCCAAAAATTCTCACTCACGATTTCACCAAACACTCTAATCAAAAACAATGAAATAAGGCTTGGCAACAATTGGCTAAGCAAGTATAGCAACCCCTTTTTAGTTTTTAGCAAACTAAAATTAGGTAAAGTTGAACGTAATAATTTCACCACTACATAAGAAGCTACAACCAAAAAAATACTAGAAAAAATCAATGAAATAACATTAAATATTTGATAATTATTTGGTGTAGAAAAACTCCCTAACATGAAAAATAATACGATAGCAATAAAAAGTAAGAAAGTTCTCCCAGTCATACCAAAATAATATTTTTTCCCCGATCTCTTAGGGTTTTTATCATCAAATACTAAATCAATATCAATATCTTCCCAACCAGCGGTGCGTAAATTTGTCCTAATTTGTTCCTTATTCTGACCAGCAAGAAAAGAATCAGAAATATACTTCTTTAATTGTTCTATTTGATTTTGCTGCAAGGCCATAAAGTTATTATCAAGATTTATATGGATTGAATTTTATCTACCACTTCCTCCGGATGTATTGGCCGGCCGTCGTACTTCAATAACTTTTCAGTTATATCAATACCAGTTTTCTCGCGGATTAATCCTCCAAGTTGACCAGAAAAGTTATTTTCCACCAATACCCTCTTCTTAGCTTGCCGCAAAATAGCATCAACTTCTTTTACAGGAAACGGACTTAAAAGTTTAATTTGTAAAAAATTTACCCGAGTACCAGACCCGCTACGCGTTTCGGTACCGGGCTTCGCCTTCATAGGCTCGCTCTCAATCATTTTCATAGCCTCAAGTATCGGACCTTTGGTTGAACCCCAACCCACAATCGTAACATCTGCCTCTTTGGGGCCATAAAGTTTCACTGGCTCTGGCATATCATTTTTTATAAACTGAAGTTTACGCATTTTTTTATCCATCATCATTTTTCTATTTTCCGCCTCCTCATTATCCAAACCATCAAGTTCATGTTCATCACTATTAGCTATAAAAACTCCGCCCGGAGTACCAGGCATAACCCGCGGGGATACGCCAGTTGGAGTATCAACATATCTATCAAAACGTTCATTAGCTCCTAACCCGGAAACATTGGCCCATCCCCCTCTTTCAATTTTCAAATCAGATGTTTCAAAATAAGGCAAGGTTTGGCGCGCTTCAGCCAAATATTTATCAGATAAAATAATTACCGGCAGTTGATATTTATCCGCAATGTTAAAAGCTTGGAAAGTCATATAAAAACATTCCTCTGGATCGCCTGGCGCCAATACCACGCGCGGAAAATCGCCCTGTGCCGCATGCAAGGCAAAACGCAAATCACCCTGCTCTGTCCAGGTAGGAAGCCCTGTGGCAGGCCCAGGACGCTGTACTAAGGCAATTACAGTTGGCGATTCAACCATAGCAGAGAGTCCCAAAGCCTCTGTCATTAAAGCAAAACCGCCGCCCGAGGTGGCTGTCATGGTGCGTACGCCAGCAAAACCAGCGCCGACTATCATATTCATAGCCGCGATTTCATCTTCTGTTTGTTTAACTATCAGATTATATTTACGCTCATTATTAGCTAGATATTGCATAATAGAACTTGCTGGGGTCATGGGGTAAGCTGCAAAAAACTTAAGCCCGGCTTTAATAGCACCCATAGCAATAGCCTCATTGCCATTTATTAATAATCGCTTACCTGATTCTGGCTTGATTTGTAATTTATAACCAAACTTACCGGCAAAATTTTGTTCTACATAATCATAACCAGCTTTAGCCGCCGCGATATTGAGTTCAACAATTTTTTCTCCTTTTTTACTAAAAACTCGGGTTATAAGTTCAGTTAAATATGCAAAGGGAAATTGTACTAAAGCGAGCGAGGCGGCCACCGCCACCATATTGCGCATTACTTTTTCGCCACCAGCTTGCTTGGCCAAAGTTTCAAGTGGTATAGGAAAACAGTGTATATCTTGGCGCAGACATTTAAAGTCAGCCATTTTACTGTTATCTACATCAAAAATCAAACCGCCGCCCGATACTAATTCATTTAAATTTTTATCTATGGCTTGCTTGTGTAGTGCAACTAACAAATCAACTCGCGCCGAGTGCGATTGTACATTATTCTCGCGCACTAAAACCTGATAGGTATTATGCCCGCCGCGAATTAAAGAGGGATATTCTAAATAAGTAAAAGTTTTCAAGCCGCCATGAGCGCAAGCATAAGTAAAAATCTCGCCAGCCGAAGCAATGCCATAGCCAGCCTCACCTCCTATTTTCCAATTAAGATTGTTTATTTTGCTCTCCATTATTATTTTCTTTAAGTTTGTTTAAAATATTTCCAAGTTTAATAATAACCAATACTACTAACGCGGTAACTATTACCGCATAAGCAAACTTGGCCCACACGGCCGATTGCGAACCAAACAGTTCTTTAAATAGCGATTGAATGGCATCGTTCCAAGCCAAAGCGGCTACTAAGCCAAAACCGGCAGTTGCTAACTCGCTCATCTTGGTAATAATTTCTATTTTTAATGATTTGTTACTCATAAGATTATTATACAGGTTTTTAACCTTTAGTTAAAATAAATTCTCTTTAAAACGTTTTGAATACCGTTGCTCTAATTCTGTTTGAGTAAATTTATGTTTTTGCGTGCCATATTGTTCCACGGCATATGAAGCTACTAAAGAGACAAAACGACCAATTTTAGTAATCGGCCAATGGCGCAATAAACCCATTGCTAAACCAGCACGATAAGCATCGCCTGCGCCAGTCGGATCAATCACCTGTCGTGGCTTAAAAGCCGGAATTTTTATACACTTACCCTTATGCCAAATTTCTGAGCCTTTTGCGCCCAAAGTTTTAATTAATATATTTGCACGCTGAATAAGAGTTTGTTCGCTAATTTTTAATATATGCGCCACTAAACTTATCTCATAATCATTACCAATAAATACCAAACTATTTTTTACACCATATGCAAGCTCATTTTTGGTTAAATGGGGAATTTGTTGGCCGGGGTCATATATAAAAGGAGTTTGTTTTTTAAAACAAATTTTCACGAGTGTAGACATATCTCTGCAATTACCTGGTGAAATAATAACTAAAGCGTTTTTAAAAATATCGTCTGAAAAACTAGGGTAGTGCTTTTGTATAGCGCCAGAATAAAATCCTGTAATTTGATTATCTTCTTTATCAGTAATAATATAAGCCGAAGCTGTGGGCAAATCTTTGACTGAATAAATATGCTTTGTTTCTATTTTTAACTGGACCAGCCATTTGGAATATTTAATAAAATCATTGCCAGCCTCCGCCAAAATAATCGGCCTGGCACGCAAAAGAGATAAATTGTAAGCGATGTTGCCTGCAGTACCGCCAAAATTCTCTGTGAGTTTAGGTACAGCAAAGGATACGTTTATAAGATGCAGTTTATCTGGCAAAAAATTATCACGAAACTTACCTGGAAAATCCATCACTCTATCATAAGCCAACGAGCCATAAACTATGACTCGCTTTATATTAATATAAGCATTCTGTTTTTTATCAAAATGTAACGAGGATTTCATCTACTTCATTAAAACGATTAATTTTATCCCAAACATTATCTTGTATTGTTCCTTTGTTGTGTAATAAATCTAAAACATCCCACCAATACTGATGCGCCCATAATTTGGGCGGTTCAGTATTTTGTTTTGACAATGATTTTATCCAACCTATAGCCATTATTAATTCATCCAAAGTACCGACTTGGCCTGGAAAAACCACAACAACTGGCATAATAGAAATTATAGTTTTACGTGTTTGGTAAGAGTTTACTGTAGCTTTGGTGCCAAAATGTATGGATTCGTGATAAGGGCAAACCACCCCCAAGGTAATATCTGGCTCTACTTCAGTAACAGCCAACATGGTGCCACCATTTTCACCACCATTAACCAAAACACCACCGCGTGCCGCTACACCAGTGGCTAATTTTTGTGCTTCATAACAAATAGGATCAGATTGCGGTAATTTTCCCCCACCCGAAATAGCCACCACCAAACCAGCTGTTTTAATTTCCACCTCGCCGCTTACTACACCCTTAATAACCGCTACCATACTGGAACCGTTTTGTACTTGTCCTTCGTGAATTACTGTTCCTGGCACAGTGCCCATGCGTTCATTCATATAAATTATTTTATTAACACTTGTTGTGCTATAGCTAATTCCTCATTAGTAGGAATGACTAAAATAGGAATATCTTTAAAATTAGGTAAACCTTTCATAATTAAATTACGCACTGCTTCGTTGCGCTCTCCTATACCTCCAGTAAACACAACGGCATCCACTCGTCCTAATATGGCGACATAAGCTCCGATATATTTTTGTACACGATAAAGAAACATTTTAAAAGCCAAACCAGCTCGTTTTTTATCTTCTGCACTAATCTTGCCACCCTCTTTAAAACCAAGCACCTCATAGCCAGCACGTACCATAACCTCACGCATATCGCTAACCCCTGCCACGCCCTTAAGGCCAGATTCATTTTGTAAAATTATTTGCAGTTTTTTAACATTCATACCTTTTTGAGATAATAAATGCAGTAATATTCCCGGGTCAATGTCGCCTGCACGCGTACACATCATTAAGCCCTCCAAGGGTGTAAAACCCATTGAGGTGTCTATTGCTCTACCACCACGCACTGCTGTAATACTAGAACCACTGCCCAAGTGGCAAGTTATGAGATTTAAATTATCAAGTGATTTATTTAAACCGCGTGCCGCCTGACCAGCCACATAAGAATGGGAAATACCATGAAAACCAAAACGCCTGAGATTATATTTACTAACTAATTGTTGGGGTAAGGCATACTCACACGCTTGAGGTGGTAAATTAGTAAACCAGGCTGTGTCAAACACAGCCATCGGCTTTGCTTGTGGTAAAAGTTTAATTGCCAAGTTGGCCACCATTAATTGAATTGGATTATGCAGTGGCGCTAAATTATTGTATTGGCTAATTTGTTTTAACACAGAGCTATTTAATTTTGTAGGCGCTTGAAATTTACTACCGCCGTGAACAATTCGATGTGCTACTATTTTAATCCTATTCAAATCAAAGCCATGCCACGCTAGCATTTTAAGCACATAAGTCAAAGCGGATTTGTGATCTTTAAATGAAGAGTATTTAACCGCGGTTTTGCCTTTTAATCGCCACTCAGTAAAGCTACCCTTGCTACCGATACGCTCTACCACTCCTCTACCAAATTCAACCAAATCATCATATTCAAATAACGACCATTTCAAAGTCGCACTGCCGGCATTAAGCACTAAAATATAATTATTATCCATTTTCAAAGATTCATCCCTCATATAATTACGGAATAGTTTGTACAAATAATCCTAAAATAAAAAAGTTAAATAATAATTCCCTCTTCCCCACTATTAATACCTGCGGCGTTAGCCTCGTCGGTATCTATCATAAATGACATTTCGTCCACACCTTCCCTACTCCGCACAAAGACATCGTGAAAAGTCACTGGCCTAGTGCTATTTGTTTTAACAGAAACTACGTCGCCATGCTTTAAACCGAATAAGGCGGCTTGCTTAGGATTAATATGTAAATGACGTTGAGCCACAATTACACCCTGCTTAAGCTCTACTTTACCTTGAGGACCCTCTATTATTGCGCCAGCAGTGTCAGCTAAATTTCCAGAAACACGCAAAACCACAGGCAAGCCTAAGGTGCGACAATCAGACACTGAAAGCTCTGCCTGTGTCTCGGAACGCAAAGGGCCAACCACCCTAAGATCAAGTTTGCCTTTTGGGCCAACCAGTGTAACTTTTTCCACAGCCGCAAATTGATTAGGCTGTGATATTTTTTTATAAACATGGAGCTCGGCACCTTTGCCAAAAAGGGCTTCCAAATGCTCTGCCGATAAATGAATGTGCCGCGCTGAGACTTCTATTAATACCTTATGCTCTGCCATATTTTTTAAGAAAAATTTTAAGAGATTTAATATTAAGCAAGCCGCGTTGAGCACCTGCTTGCATAATTACTGAACTTGAATTAAGCATTCCCCAGCGCATAGCTTGTTTAATGTCTCTAGTATTTAAATAACCAGCCAAAAACCCAGCACCAAAGCTATCACCAGCACCAGTAGTGTTAACTAATTTTACCGTCAAAGAAGCGTGATAAATTATTTTTTTACCATCATAAAAATAAGCGCCCTTGGCACCATTGGTAATAAGCACGGCAGATGGTCCAGTAGATTTTAATACTTTTAACAAACCGTTTAAGCCTACGTAAGACAATTTTAAGTCGCGTGCCAAAATTTCTGCCTCTTCTTTATTAAGATCAAGAATTGTAACATAGCGTAATAAATTTTTAAGCTTGCGACCGGTGGCAAGTTGTGCCACGCCAGGATTCCAAAAAATATTCGTGCCTTGTTCTTTTAATTGTTTAAATAGTCTATTAAGTCCTTGGTACCAATTTAGAGCAGATACTGAAGTTGCATAACACCAATCAAATTTTTTAGACAATAACATTGGCAGTTTTAATTTACCGCTCGCGCCGCGCGATACAAAAGCCACGTGATCGTGGGCACCAACTGTGGTTACAATAAATGCCAAGGCAGTAGTTTCGCTGTTATTGTATTGTAATAACTTAGTATCAACTTTCTGCTTTTGTAAATTTTTTGCCACTTCTTGCCCTCGCCAATCCTTACCTACACATGTTAAAATACTAGCTTTAACACCTAAGCGAGCTAAGCCGATACTCACATTGGCCGCACCACCGCCAAAACAATAAGTTATATCTTTGGCATCTACTTTACTACCATAGGGAAAAGCCAAAAAACTTTGTCTAGTTTTTGAAACCGGCAACAAACAGGCTTGGGGTGTTGTAAAAAGTACATCCCAAGTTGCACCTCCAATTACGCAAACTTGATTTTTCATATAGCTAAATTGTATCATAAAAACTTGAGTATAAAAAGACTCTCTCCTATACTATAAATATGCTTAAATGGTATATACGAATTATTGGCTTAATTTTGTTCCTGTTGGGCTTGGGGGGATTCTTTATTGGACATATTCCAGGTTTTGCCCAATTGGACTTGTGGCAAAGCTTTGTATATTTGATTGGAGGAGCTATTGGTATGCAGCTTGGTTGGGGTAAAGCAACAGACAAAACACGTAGTCGCTATGCTACGGCGACTGGTATTATGGGATTGGTATTACTTAGCTTTGGGCTTACTTTTCCGAATTTTTTTGATATTTTTCACTTAGAAGTGCCGGAACATTTTTTTCATGCCATTATTGGTGTGGCGGGATGTTTAATCGGTGGTAAATATAAAAAATAGTTTTATACCATAATCAAAAAAGCCTTTGATAAAAAGGCTTTTTAATTTTAAATTTATTTAATTGCTTCTCTTAAGGCATCCAGCGGCAAGAGAGCGCATTTTAACCTATTCGGCCCAAGCTCCACTCCCACCATTTTAAGTAAAACATTTTTATCAATATTTTTAATTTCTAAAATTGTTTTACCCTCTAAATATTCTGACAACATATCCGAAGCAGCTTGTGATAATACACAACCCTCACCCTGCCAGCCAGCCTTAACAATTTTATTACCATCTAATTTAAGCCAAAGCTCTACATTGTCACCACACAAAGGATTGGAAGTTTTGCAATGATGGGTAGCCCCAGCCACCTCGCCTGATTTGCGAGGATGTTTATAATAATCCAGAATGTTCTGCTGATAGAGATCCATAACTATTAAAATCCTAAATCCTAATTTCTAAATCCGAAACAATAAAAGAAAAATTAACAAAATAGCTTTTGGGCTTTTTTAATTCCTTCCACTAACCTATCAATGTCTTCTTTGGTATTATAAATAGTGCAACTGGCGCGCGTGGTGGCCAATAACTCAAATTTACGATGCAAGGGCATAGCGCAATGGTGCCCAGAACGCACTGCTATATTATTTTCATCCAACACACTGGCTAAATCATGGGGGTGAACACCATCTAATGTAAAAGCAAAAACTGGTCCGCGATTTTTTGCATCACTAGGGCCAAATAAGTGCAAGCCAGAAATTTTTGTAAGTTCTGTCAAACCATAATTTGTGAGCTCAGCTTCGTGCGATAAAAAATTATCCCAACCAACACTTTGTATAAACTCAGCTGCCTTGGCCAAACCAACAGCTTCTGCGATCGGCGGTGTGCCTGCTTCAAATTTTTCAGGAATGTCAGCCCAAGTTGAACTATTCCAAGTTACTTCGCTAATCATACCACCGCCAAACTCAAACGGCTCCAGGGCTTCTAATAAACTCCTTTTGCCATAAAGCACACCAATGCCAGAGGGGCCAAACATTTTATGGGCGCTAAAGGTTAAAAAATCACAATCCAATTTTTTAACATCAATTGGCGTATGTGGCACGGCTTGAGCCGCATCTACCACTACTACTGCGCCAACTTTATGAGCCGCGCTAATTATCGGCTCCAATTCGGTGATGGTGCCCAAAACATTGGACATAGCGCTCACGGCCACCACTTTTGTTTTATTATTACAAAGATCAGAAATATTTGATAAGTCCAAACGTCCTTCACTAGTAACTGGTATAAATTTTAGTTTCAATTGATAGTGTTTAGCCGCTTGCTGCCAAGGCACTAAATTGGCATGATGTTCAATCTCGGTAAGCAAAATTTCATCACCCGGGGCAAACTGTTGACAAATTGAACTCGCTACCATATTCAGTGAGTTGGTAGTATTACGCGTAAAAATTATTTCGGCCTCTTCACCGGCATTTATAAACTGGGCTATGGTAACGCGGGCGTTCTCATAAGCAGCTGTAGCCGCCTCAGCTAAACGATACACACCACGATGAATATTGGCATAACTACCACGATAAAAATCATCCATAGCCTTAAGCACGCTTTCATGCTTTTGTGTGGAGGCGGCATTATCCAAAAAAGCCAGATTTTTATTCTCCGGTGAATCCAATAATGGAAATTGTGACTTGATATTATTTTTTAACATTTGGTATTCAATTGTGACAATTTAATAATTGTAGAATCTTTTAAACCGTTCGGCACATCTACTAAAACTGGTCCTATAAACGCTTTTAAAAGTAAAGCACGAGCCGCATCTTCTGTCAACCCACGGCTACGTAAATAAAACAACTCTTCTGGTGATAATTTGGCAATAGTAACACTGTGCGAAGCTTGTACATCATTAGTTTTTATTTCTAAACTTGGAATGGAGTCGGCCTTTGATTTATTACCTAAAAGAATAACTTTATCGGAAAGATAACTATTTGTTCCGTGTGCTGTTGACTCTATATTAAGCATACCATAAAGCGAACTAGCTGAACCTTCGGCCTGAACACGCCGCACAATTAATCTGCCAAAAGTATTCTGAGCCTTGTGATTTAATACCAAATTTAGATTATTTTGACTATTACCACTGCCCAAAACCAACACTTGCTGATAAGCCCGCGCTCCATCACCCTGTAAATTAATTTGTGAAAAAAGTTTGACTGATTTTTTGGATGCTATAAAGGAAGTAAAAGCTAAATTTCCTAATTTACCAACATTAATAAAAAACTTATTATTTCCAAAAATTCCTTCTAATATTAAATTAACTTTGGCGGCATCTTTTATATCTATATTAAAACAAGTGTCAATAACTTGTTCTTTTATATAAATATCTGCCACTGAATACGATTCAAATTTTAAATCATAAGCCACGGACTGACGACTTGGTTTAATAGTCAACTGTTGAGTTGTGTTAGATTTTTTAACATTATAAAATATTTTCTTAGGTAACATAGAATTAACAACGAAATTGATATAAATTGACATTTAGATGTGTTTACTCTAAAATAACTTAAAATGAAACTAAACCACTAATGTTAAATAAATACAGAAAGAAATTAAAATGTCGTACTTTTCAAATATATTTAAGATGTCATCGTTCATGGTACATCAAATTTTCTATGTAATCGCAGTTTGGATAGGTATAGGTATAATGTACTTTACTGGACCACAGACAAGCGTCATGGTATTTCTAAATATAATGGCTATGGGATTAGTGTTTGGTTCAATACTTTCAATGGGTTATATACTCATAACAGGAACGCCTAATTCCCTACTTGTGGCCGCGCTCATTGCTATGGGACCATCAAGTGCGCTTACATGGAAAAATGATTCCGTAATGTATCAATTATTATTGTTCGTTTTTATATTATGTATGATATGTGTATTCATGGCTCGCAAAGTTATTTGTGAAGAGAATAAGACTGACGGACTAACCCATAAAAATTATATGATTACCTCAATAATACAATATTTGATTATTCTTGCACCACAATATGCATATCGTATGTATATAGTTAAGCCTTAATACAGGGCGATAATTTCCCTAATCATCAACTTACTACTAGTTGATGATTTTTTTATCCTACACTTCCATCCACTTCTAATCTGATTAAACGATTAAGTTCAACGGCGTATTCCATAGGCAACTCCTTAGCCACTGGTTCTATAAATCCAGAAACTATCATTGACAAAGCCTCATTTTCAGATAATCCCCGCGAACGTAAATAAAATAACTGCTCCTCTCCTACTTTGGAAACAGTAGCTTCGTGTTCTATTTGCGCGTCGCTCGCATTTATTTGTATAGTAGGATAAGTATCCGAACGGGATTTTTCATCTAACAATAAAGCATCACATTTAATTTTACTTTTTACATTAAGTGCCTGTGACGCCACTTTTAAAAGACCGCGGTAACTCGCTCGCCCGCCGCGTGAAATAGATTTAGAAACAATATTAGAACTTGTGTCAGGAGCCAAATGAATTACTTTAGTGCCAGTATCTTGATACTGCCCCTCCCCCGCAAAAGCAAGTGACAGCACATCTACCCGACTGCCGCGCTCTTTCATTATCACACAAGGATATTTCATGGTTACCTTGCTGCCAAAATTACCATCTACCCACTCCACTGTGGCACCCTCATAAGCTACCGCCCGTTTAGTTACTAAATTATAAACATCCGTGGACCAATTTTGCATAGTGGTGTACCGCACGTGCGAATATGGCTTGGCAATAATTTCCACTACTGCACAATGCAACGAATCAACCGCGTAAACCGGAGCTGTACAACCCTCAATGTAATGCACAAAACTACCTTCTTCGGCAATAATTAAAGTCCTTTCAAACTGCCCCATATTTTGGGCGTTTAACCTAAAGTAAGCTTGTATTGGTATATTAACCCGCACGCCACGCGGCACATAAACAAAACTACCACCTGACCATACGGCAGAATTAAGACTGGCAAATTTATTATCTGCCAGAGGCACCACTGTACCAAGATATTGTTTTACAATATCAGGATGTTCGCGCAAAGCCGAATCCATATCCAAAAATATCACGCCCTGCTTTTTCCACTCGGTTTTTAAATTATGATACACAGCTTCGGAATCATACTGCGCGCCCACACCAGCCAAAAATTTAGCCTCGGCCTGCGGTATGCCAAGCTTGGTAAAAGTGTTTCTAATTTTGGTAGGCACTTCGGCCCAGGTTGACTCGCGCCTTTCGGATGGTTTTACATAATAGCAAATTTTAGAAAAATCAATACTCGAAAGATCCGCACCCCAAGTGGGCAGTGGTTTGTTTTTAAAAATCTCCAAGGCTCTTAAACGAAGTTTAAACATCCAAGCCGGCTCTGCTTTAAGCGAAGATATTTCTTCTACCACGCGCTGCGAAAGTCCGCGCGATAAAGAATAAACTGGCTTCACTGAATCGTGAAAACCATAACTATACTTATCGTTCAATATGGTTTTGCTCGGCCGAGACATTTTATTATATACATCTAACTTATAAATTGCTCGTAGCCGCTACGCTCAACTTTGGCAATCAATTCGCGGCCGCCTGATTTAACTATTTTACCATTCATAATCACGTGCACTTTGGTTGGTTTTAAATAATGCAATATGCGTTGATGATGGGTAATTACAACTACCGCCATTTTAGCGGTAACCAAACGCTTCACGCTTTGCGCGACCAGTTTAAGCGCATCGACATCTAACCCAGAATCAATTTCATCTAAAATTGCTAACTTGGGTTTAAATATTGCTAATTGCAAAATTTCTAAACGTTTTTTCTCTCCGCCTGAAAAACCATCATTAACACTGCGTGACAAAAATTCAATTTTAAATTTAAGCCCGGCCATGGCCTGCTCCAAGAGCTGACGGAATTCTAAAACATTCAGTTTTTTATTTTTTTTAATTTCTGCTTGTGCGTTATAAGCCGTACGCAAAAATTCCTCCACCGAAAGACCAGGGATGCTCTGCGGATACTGGAACGCCAAAAATAATCCCTTACCCGCTCTTTTTTCAGGGGCAAGCTTAATAATATTTTTACCTAAGTATCTAAGTAAACCAACTGTTATTTTATACGACGGATGTCCTGCTAATACGGCTGATAAAGTTGATTTACCAGAACCATTAGGCCCCATTAAAGCATGGGTTTCTCCCGGCTTTATTATAAGATTAAGGCCCTTAATTATTACTTTGTCGCCCACTTTTACATGCAGATTCCTAATCTCAAGTAAATGCAACATGTTAATAATTTTATTTATTTAATCTGGCGCCAACCTCTTCCCAATTCACTGCGTTCCACCATGCCTCCGCATATTCGGTGCGTCGATTTTGGAATTTAAGATAATAAGCATGCTCCCAAACATCAAGTGTAAGTAGAGATTTTAATCCCTGAGAAATTGGGCTTTCTTGGTTTGATGTAGTAATTACAGAAAGCTTGCCTGCGGCATCTGCCACCAACCAAACCCAACCACTGCCAAACAAACCAACAGCTGCTTGGGTAAAAATTTCACGAAACTTGGCAAAATCGCCAAAATCGCGCGCGATAGCTTTTGCTAATTCGCCCTGAGGCTCTTGGCCACCATTTAATTTTAAAATACTCCAGAACAAAGAGTGGTTATAATGTCCGCCGCCATGATTTTTTACCGCGGTACGAATACTCTCAGGAATACTATTTAGTGAAGTAAGTAATTCTTCGATTGTTTTATTTTGCCACTCCGGTGCTTTGGCTAAAGCTTCATTGAGTTTGGCTACATAAGTGGCGTGATGCTTGGAATGATGCAGTTCCATAGTACTGGCATCTATATATGGCTCAAGCGCATCGTATGAATATGAAAGTTTAGGAAGTTCGAACATATGTTTAGTAAGAGTTAAGAGTAAGAGTTTTGAAAATTATTTTTTAGAATTAAACAATATATCCGCCAAAGTATATTTAGAAATTACTTTATACAATTGCTGGTGAATTTTTTTCCAGCCGGTTTTTTTTTCACAAGCCTGTTGACGGGAACACAAACTGCACCCTGCCGCACATACAGTCGGTGATAATCCGCCTTCCAACACCTCCAAAACCTTGCCTAAGGAAATAGCGCTTGGCTTTTTAACTAAAGCATACCCACCGCTCTTGCCCTCACGACTAGCCACAACACCAGCCCGCGCTAATTTATAAGCTAGCTGTTCTAAGTATTTAAGGGGTAAATTATGAGCATTAGCTACTTCCCTAAGTCCCAAATATTGTCCTTTTGGCAATTTGGCTAATTGCTGCAAAAAAACTAACCCGTAATCCCCTTTGGCTGAAAGATTTAACATATAAATAACTCCTACTAAAATAGTAGGAGTTATTTGAGAAAAAGTCAAATTTTATATAAAAACCTAATTTGGCCTTGGCCCCTCTTCTTTCTTGCTGTGTTTAGAAAAATGCCACCCTACAAACAAACCAACTACCAAACCTACAATAGTGCCAATTCCGGGAACTAACATAGTACCAATAAAAGCACCTGCCAAAATACCAAGAAATATTATAAAATCATAATGTTTAGGCATAAATTTTATTCTTTTACCTCATGACGATTTCCTTGTTCATCATAAGTGTATGTTTTATCATCTTCCTCGCTTTTGGTTTTAATATGTGAACCATCGCAAAATGGCTGATTTTTAGAAAGTCCACACATACAAATCCAAGCCGGCTTATCGGACGGTTTAATTTCCATAGGCCCCTTGGCCTCTTTTTTCACCAACCTAGCCATAAATTTAACATTTAATAACAAAGTATAAAATAATCATAGCATAAATTTATAATATTATCTAAATAAATAAAAGAAGTCGGCCATAGACTAAGACCGACTTTATTATAACTACTTTTTATTGTTTAAGGATTAAATAATATGCGCAAATTGTTTAATAGCTGTTGAAACCATAGTATAACTTTACCCCAATTTGCCATCAAATAAATTATTAATCCAAGTATCAGTGATTCACTTAATAATGCTGCTACTAATTCCTTTTTGTGTAATCCTATCTTTTTTGATTGTGCTGCGCTAAATACTAATATAAATAACAAGGTGAGTGCAGAAAAAATCTCCGCACCACTAATACTACACAACACGCTCGGAATTGCAGAAACAAATATCAATATCCACAACTGCACATCGTATAGCTTTGGCGATTCGGGGCCAACCAAAAACCTTCCTTTCAAAAATGACCGGAACAAATACAACGCTACAAAAACAATAAAAACAAAAACGGAAACGCTGGCCACAGCTACATTATCAGACGTGAATTTGAATACCAATAACCACACTATACTAATCGCTATTGCTACGCGAAATACTTTTCTTATAATTTCTATTAGAACCATTTATAATATCCCTCTTTTCCTAGACGACAAATACACTAACTGTCGCCACTGTAATGAGTGTAAGTGCTTTATCTAATGTAAAATTAGTATCGTCGTCATAACTAAAAGAAACTATAACACCAATAAGACATGCGACCATAAAAATAATACCAGTAATAGGTCCAGCGCTATTAATAATTACTTCTGGGTCAAGACACATAGAAATCGTCATCACAACGTCAGCAACAAAAATTATTAGGCTTGTTTCAAAACGTCTACTGAACACTTCTTTGGATCCCCAAAACAATAAGAAATGATTAATTCCATAAGCCACAGCTAAGATAATGATGGCGGCTACGTATGATGTAACAATTGGGTAATCATCTACAAATATCCCCCTAACTACACAAGCCAGGAACATAATAACGGCAAATTTAAAAAACAATTTTATCATAACTACTCCATAATATTGTTTGTTTTTGATTATTTTTATTTCTTTTTAATTGCCACTACTTTACTGGCAACACATTAAATTGTCAAGAAATCGCAAATTAAGCTACAATATCATAAGTATGACGCTTAAACTTTTTAACTCTCTCAGCCGCTCCAAAGAGGATTTTGTACCGCTTCACAAGAACGAAGTTGGCCTTTATACTTGCGGCCCGACGGTTTATGGCGCGCCACATATTGGCAATATGCGTACTTATTTTTTTGAGGATATTTTAAAACGTACGCTTTTGGCCAATAACTACAAAATCAAACACGTAATGAACATTACCGACGTAGGCCACCTGACCAGCGACGCGGACGAAGGTGAAGATAAAATGGAAAAAGGCGCGCGGCGCGAAGGCAAAAGTGTTTGGGAAATTGCCGAGGAATATACTAAAATGTTCCAACGCAATTTGCAAGAGCTTAATATTTTGGAACCTAATATTTGGTGCAAGGCCACTGACCATATCAAAGAGCAAATTGAGCTTATACAAAAACTACAAGATAAGGGCTATGCTTACCAAATTTCTGATGGTATTTATTTTGATACATCTAAATTCAGAGATTACGGCAAAATAGCGCGGCTTGATATACAAGGCCAAAAAGAAGGCGCACGTGTGGAGGCTAATCTTGAAAAACGAAACTCAACCGATTTTGCTTTGTGGAAATTTTCGCATACTAATGGGAGATCCTTTGACTCGGCTCAGGATGACGCCACTAAACGACGCCAAATGGAATGGCCTAGCCCTTGGGGAGTTGGTTTCCCAGGCTGGCATATTGAATGCTCGGCTATGTCTCTAAAGTACTTGGGCGATGCCTATGACCCTAATGGAATATTTTATGGTGAGCGCAGTCGAACCATTGATATCCACTGCGGCGGAATTGATCATCTTCCTGTGCATCATCCTAATGAAATTGCCCAGAGTGAAGCGGCTACTGGTCAATCATTTGTGAAGTATTGGCTGCACGGCGAATTTATGGTAATTGATGAAAAACGTATGGGCAAAAGCGAAGATAATTTTATCACACTTGATTCTTTAAAAGAAAAAAACATTACCCCGCTCGCCTATCGCTACTTCTGTTTGGGTACGCACTACCGCAAACCGTTAAATTTTTCCTGGGAAGCTTTACTGGGCTCGGCTAAAGCCTTACTCAACCTGCAAAACAAAGTTGCCACTATAAGCAAGGCTGGTAAAATAAACACTAGTTTTGAACAAAGGTTTATGGAAGCCATGAATGACGACTTAAATACGCCGCAAGCTCTGGCAATTATGTGGGAATTATTAAAAGAAGAGGAGCAGGATGCTGTTAAAAAACAGACTTTGTTTAAATTTGATGAAATACTTGGGTTGGGATTAAAAAATATTAAACCTCTTGCTGTACCCAAAGAAATAACCAATTTGGTGAAGGAGCGCGAACAAGCTCGCCAGGAGAAAAATTGGGGCAAAGCTGATTCTTTGCGGCAACAAATTTTAGAACAGGGTTTTGCAGTAGATGATACCGAATTCGGTCCGGTGGTAAAAAGTAAATGAACAATTTTTGGACAAAATTACCTAAACCAATAATCGCGCTGGCGCCGATGGCTGGCGTGACTGATACAGCTTTTCGGCAACTTTGTAAAGCTTACGGCGCGGATGTTATTTATACTGAATTTGCCTCGGTTGATGCTTTGGTTTATGAAAATAAAAAAACCAAAGAATTTATTGGTTATGATCCAGCCGAACAGCCAGTAGTTTGCCAAATATTCGGCAAAAAACCGGAACATTTTTTTAAAGCCGTGAAAGTTTTAGAAGAGATGGGCTTTGCCGGCATAGATTTAAATTTTGGCTGTCCGGCCTATAAAGTAGTGCGTAACGGCGGCGGGGTAACTTTAATGCGTGACTTACCTTTGTGTTATGAACTTGTACAAGCGGCTTGCGAAGGCACTAAATTGCCAATCTCCATAAAAATCCGCGCCAGTATTAAAAAACAAAATGCTGGTGTAGTAACTGCGCTGGATTTGGTGGATAAAATAAAAGCACTGCCAGTAAGCACTATTATGATTCACGCGCGTTCTTACGAACAGCCTTTTGACGGCGAACCAAATTTAAACGTAGTGGCGGAAGTGCGAAAAATTTGGTCCGGCATTCTGCTAACCAATGGCGGAATCTACACGCCGGAAAATGCCAAAGAGGTTCTAGAAGCAACTAGGGCTGACGGCGTTGGCATTGCCCGCGGCGCTTGGGGGAAACCCTGGTTTTTTGAACAGATTAAACAATATCTAACTACTGGCAGTTACAAAACCCCAGATTGGACAGCCATAAAACAAGTTATGCTTAAACACGCCGAAATCGCTCTACAAAGCAAAGGCGAATATGGTTTAATTGAACTGCGCAAACATTTAAGCTGGTATGTAAAAGGTTTTGCCGGTGCTTCCCAAATACGCACGCAATTAGTGCACATAAAAACACTGGAAGAGATTAAAAACATACTAACAGTAAATTTTAATTAAAAAAGCCGATCAAATTATTTAAGACCGGCTTATTTACGTTAAGATTCGTGCAATCATTTTGATTTTGGCGGAAATGTTAAATTATTGTACGCCACTAGTATCGTGAAGCTATAAATAGTATCAAGTGGCACCTCAATAGTTCCATGGCCTGGAAAACGCTCAATAAGCATACAATCACCACTCTTGTCTGGGCCTAAACACCTGGCCGAATGAATATTGCTATGATTGTCTACCCAGCTTACAGCCATTCCGCCGTTATTTTTAATAATCGCGAGGTCGGTTTTGATTTTCTCTAAAACCTTTCTTCGTTCTTCTGTCATATGTCTCCTTTGGCAATACTACATTGCTCTTATTTTGTTTTTGACAACTTACTAAATTAAACATTGTTTGTCAAACCAGACACATTAATTTAACTACTTTCCTATTTGCCTAAGTAGGAAAGTAGTATGGTAAGTAAAAAACATTGATTAAGAGTTTTTGATTAATGTTGCTTTAAATAATAACATTTTTAAAAAAGAAAAGAGGATTCAAAATAAAAATGAATCCTCTCTAAAATTTTATTTATTATAGCGGCTACAATTCTACTATCTCGGTTACGACTTGAATTAGCTCAACGTCTTGCAGTTTTTGGCCATCGTCAGCATATTTGAATGCTCTGAACATTGAATGAAATTCAATGCAAAAATGAGAATTTTTAATTTTACCAATGAAGGAATGCGTAAGTTGTGTAACTTTCGATGGTGATATACCCATCTCTTTGGCAACATCGAAACAATCTAGTCTCTGTTTAAAATCATTGATGCCCTCAATTCTTAACCCATAACACATCGAAAAGGCTTTTATTTCATCACTGGTCACCCCGGATTTATCGGAGCAATATTTTTGTAATAAATTAAGAATTTTCTCGGAATCATCAAGCGAATATTTATTCGCCATAACCAAAAGATAGAACATCTCAGATAATAACAAGTGCAAAATTGTTACGAGACTTTTGCCGGAAACTTCCATTTGGTTCATTTTATTAAACTCCAATCTTTGATTTTTTTATTTTGTTTGTTTTTTAGTTATTTTAGTTGATTATTTTTGAATTTTTATTTAATAATACATTATAATACTAAAAATTAAAACTGTCAAGGAGTAAACAAAAGGGTGGTTTAAAACCACCCGAAATCATCTATTTCCTCACCCGCTAATTTGGGCAAGGCGCGGATTGATTCTTTTTCTTTTTTACTAAGTTTTTCCGGAGTTTTTACATAAATTGTTACTAAAATATCGCCTCTATTCTTACCGCGTAAATGCGGCACGCCCTTGCTTTCTAACTTAAAAATCTTGCCGCTTTGCGTGCCGGCTGGAATTTTTAAATAAATATCACCATCAAGCGTGGCTAATTTAACCTTGCCGCCCAAACTGGCAAGTGACATACTTATTTCCCGGGCAGTGGTTAAATTGTAACCTTCGCGTTTAAATAGCTTATCGGGCCTAACTTGCACAATTAAATGTAAATCGCCAGCCGGTCCGCTTTTGACGCCTGGCTCGCCTTCGCCCGAAAGCCTAATAGCTTGCCCATTATCAATACCAGCGGGAATTTGGACCTTAAGTTCTCTTACTCCTACTTCACTCCCCTTGCCGTGGCAATGGGTACAAGCTTTTTCCGCGCTTTTCCCTTCGCCGCCGCAGGTTGGACAAACAGCCACTGTACGCATAGCGCCCAAAAAAGTGCGCTGCATTTGCTCTACTTGCCCAGCGCCGCCGCAGGTTGAGCAAGTGTTTATTTTAGCCCCCGGTTCGGCGCCCGAGCCTTTGCAATGATTGCACACTATAGATTTTTCAAAACGCAAAACTTTTTCCACCCCAAAAACAGCTTCACGAAAATCAATCGCTGTGACAAACTCCACATCCGCCCCACGCCGCGGTCCGGCGCGTCTGGAGCGGCGACCGGCTCCCCCGCCAAAAAAGTCACCAAACAAATCACCAATGTCGCCAAAATCAAAATTAACGTTACTTTGATTAAAGCCACCCTGTTGCGCGCGCGCAAAATCTTGCCAATTAAAACCACCAGGGCCGCCAGCACTTTCAAAATTAGCGCCAAATTGGTCATACTGTTGCCGCTTTTGGGAATCAGAAAGCACTTGGTAAGCCTCGTTTATCTCTTTAAACTTAGCATCGGAACCACCGTGCTTATCCGGATGATGCTGGTGTGCCAGTTTACGAAAAGCTTTTTTAACTTCATCTGGCGAAGCGGATTTTGATATTCCTAATGTTTGATAATAATCTTTACTAGCCATAATTACAAAAAATGAAAAGGCATCGCAGTAAAAATTATTAACGATGCCTTACTTTAAATGATTCATAAAAAACTGGATTCTTCTTCTTTAAAAACAGGAATATCTGAAGAATCCGGATCTATTGCTACTAACTCCTCTTGTACTCGAAAACTAAGATAATCCTTTGAAATTTCCCATGAATCTTCTTTTTTTTGATGTATATCAAGTTCTATTTGTCCTGATCTAATAGTTGCAATAACTCTATCCGCCTCAGTCGGTCCAATAGGTCCAGACTTTCTGGTACCATCTGATGGTGGAAAAAATGCATATTGTCCACCTTCATCTACAACTAACTGATCAGTATTTTGTTTATCAGACATATATTTCTCCTATTGATGTTTATTTTTAGTTAATTTAAGTGTGCAATTTGTACCAAGATTAACAAAAAATATTTAAATTGTCAAAAACTAGCTGGTTTTAAAGCCAACTTCTGGAGTTTGTTGGGCAACGTCTTCAATCTTGCCAAATTGATCTTCATATTTTTTTACATTCTCGAGCAAAGCATGCCCTAAGCGCTTGGCATGGGCTGGATTCATATAAACCCGCGCGCCTACAATACCCTGAGGTGGCATCATGGTCATAAAATCTATAACAAATTCTTCTTTGCTGTGGGCAATTTGCGCCAAATTGGCATAAACACCTTTTAGCACCTTATCGCTGATTTTGACTTGGATTTGCTGTTGTTCGTTAGGCATATAGTTAAGTAAGAGTTAAGAGTAAGAGTTTTAAATTAATTTGGAATTAAGAATTATGAATAATGAATAAATTTTAAATATTTTTATTTCTACTACTTTCCTATTTAGGCAAATTAGAAAGTAATAATATGGAATAAAATTGTAAATTGACTAATTATTTGATTTGGAATAAGATAATGCTTAAGTTGCTGACCTGTACTTTAATAGTGTACTCGGCTGGCGGCGTAACAACAAACAAAGGAGGCTATCATGAAGTATACCTCCACGACAATCCAGTAGTAACACTTTTTAGGGGCTGCCAGGAAGTAATGACACTGGCACACTATAGCTAAGGAGGGAGCCCGAGCCAAAATATATAACAAGGGGAACCCATGGAAGTGACGCCAAGTAGCTAAACTACAACGTCTGCTATCTTCATAGCGCTAACCCTATTACCTCCTTAATGGTGGTGGAGGTCAATTCTTCTTGAAGAGAAAAGACAAGTTGCGTGAGCTTTTCCTGGCAAAGAATCTCCACCCCGCGGATTGTCATCTCATACTGGTCACTTGCATATTCGGTGGCCAGTTTTTTATTTCAAAGAACGTTTGTAAAAATTAAGAATGACAATTTAGAATCTAGGCGCCCCGCGTATGCGGGGCGCCCTACTTAATTACTTCTTAACCTCCTCATACTGCCCACTAATGGGCTCATCTTTCTTATCCTCTGCTGATTGACCAGTGGACTGCTCTGAACCGGTCGAAGATCCGCCGGAGCCTTGCGCGGAGGCTGATTGAGCTTTATACATTGCCTCGCCAATCTTAATTACAGACTGCTGTAAAGCATCCAGCGCTGATTTAATTGTAGCTACATCTTCGGCGTCCTTAATTTTTCTCACAGCTTCTAATTTTTCTTCCACATCTTTTTTAATATCAGCCGGCACTTTGTCGCCCTGCTCTTTTAGCATTTTCTCAGTTTGATACACAGTAGATTCTGCCGTATTTTTCATATCTATAAGTTCGCGCTTCTTTTTATCATCTTCCGCGTGCAGTTCTGCCTCTTTCTTCATTTTTTCCACTTCATCTTTAGAAAGGCCACTAGAAGCTGTGATAGTAATTTTTTGCTCTTTGCTGGTCGCTTTATCTTTGGCTTTTACCGAGAGAATACCGTTGGCATCTATATCAAAAGATACTTCCACTTGCGGCATACCGCGCGGGGCTGGTGGAATACCATCCAAAATAAACCGGCCTAAGGTTTTATTATCGGGCGCAAATTCGCGTTCACCCTGTAACACATGAATTTCCACACTGGTTTGGCCATCGGCTGCGGTAGAAAAAATTTGACTCTTGGAGGTTGGCACAGTGGTATTACGATCTATTAATTTGGTCATTACGCCACCCAAAGTTTCAATGCCAAGTGAAAGCGGAGTTACGTCAAGCAATAGTACGTCGCGCACTTCACCCTGTAAAACACCAGCTTGCACGGCCGCACCCACTGCCACAACTTCATCGGGATTCACTGACACATTTGGTTTTTTACCAAAGAATTTTTCCACAGTTTTTAGCACTAGCGGCATACGAGTCATACCGCCAACCAAAACTACCTCGTTAAGCTGTCCCACGGTTAAACCGGCATCCTGCAAAGCTTTTTTAGTCGGCTCTAAAGTTTTTTGCACTAAATCGTTCACTAATTCCTCCAGTTTGGCGCGTGTCATTTTCATTACCAAATGCTTAGGGCCAGAGGCATCGGAAGTAATGAACGGCTGATTGATTTCCGTTTCCATTGAGGTGGAAAGTTCAATTTTAGCTTTTTCCGCTGATTCTTTTACGCGTTGTAGCGCTAAATTATCTTTGGATAAATCCACACATGTATCTTTTTTAAATTCGTCCACAATCCAGTGAATAATACGCTGATCAAAATCATCGCCACCCAAATGCGTATCACCGTTGGTAGCCTTAACCTCTACTGTGTCAGCTGAAACTTCCAACACCGAAATATCAAAAGTACCACCGCCAAGATCGTACACTGCGATTTTTTCATCCTTTTTTTTATCAAACCCATAGGCCAAAGCCGCGGCTGTAGGTTCGTTAATAATACGCCGCACTTTAAGACCGGCAATTTCACCGGCGTCTTTGGTAGCTTGGCGCTGTGAATCGTCAAAATAAGCCGGTACGGTAATTACTGCTTCGGTAATCTTTTCACCAGTCTTTTCTTCAGCATCAGCTTTCATTTTTTGCAATACCATGGCGGAAATTTCCTGCGGACTATATTCTTTGCCGCCCATAGCAACTTTTACTCCCTCACCCGATTTTACCAACTTAAACGGTAACACTTTTAAATCACGCTGAACTTCTGGATCGTCCCAGCGGCGGCCAATAAGGCGCTTAATGGAATAAAGCGTATTCTCGTGATTCGTAACTGCTTGGCGCTTAGCCAGCAAACCAACCAGGCGCTCACCCGATTTGGCTTGTGCTATAACAGATGGCGTGGTGCGCGCGCCTTCTTTATTTTCTAACACCTTAGGCTCACCACCTTCGATGATGGCCATACAAGAGTTAGTTGTTCCTAAATCTATTCCTAATATTTTTGGCATATGATTTTAATAAGTTAATAATTACAATTATTGACAAAATTTAATAATAAGTTTAAAATTTTAACAAATAAATACAATATAAATATATTCAAAAATCAAATTTAAAGGAGACTAATATGGTCGCTATTTTACAAATGAAACCTTCGTGGTTTAGCTGGAAAAAAATTGGGGAAGCTGTTTTTTATGTGGCTTTTGCTAGTGGGTGTATTTTTTTATTAAACCTCATGAGTGATAAAAAACCATCAGCCGATGAATTTTATTCTGTCATGCCTTTTGCAAATTTACTATCATTTTACGTTTCATTGCTACCACTTGCTATACTTGGCATTTGGAAGTCTGATCTTGCTCAAGAAATCTGGGACAAAATTATTAAATTCACTTGGCGAAAAAAACAACTAACAACTCCTTCAAACAAACAATCCGCTAGTTTATTACGATCGAAAATTCTCAGTACTTTTATATTTCTCATTATTTCCTGTTGGTGTGTAAGCGCTATTACATCTATTTATTATGATGGTGGTAATAAACCAGGGCTACAAGGCTTTGTTATAACTTTCTTTTCTTTATTTTTACTTCTTCTTATCATACTAATCATTAAAGAATGGAAACCAAGTAAAACCATAAACAACAAAACGTAACAAAAAATTTAATGTGCTAAAGTGTTTCTAAAATTCCGGAAACACTTTTTTATTTTTGTTTTTTCCTTAAGTAAATCGACCAATGTTTGATTAACTTGCTTAAGGATCCGTCCGCCTTAGGGCCGAACGGCATCCTACCTAATCCTTTATCTCAACTTTGACAGTTTTTGGTTTTGCCCTCTCCTCTTTCGGAATACTAATTTTAAGCACACCTTTTTCATAAGTCGCTTTAGCTTTATCGCCATTCACTGCGGCAGGTAAAGCCACGGAACGATGAAACGAGCCACAGCGCACCTCTTTGCGGTAATAATTCTTCTCATCCACCTCGCTCTTGTGCTCGCTTTGACCCTCAATAGTCAAAACATCATTCTCAATGGAGATACTCACCTTGGCTGGATCTATGCCGGCAAGCGGCGCCTCTACCACTACATCATCTTTAGTTTGATAAACATCCAGGGCAGGCACAAAATTTGCCATGCGATTCATAGGAGAAAAATCGTCAAAAAATTTATCAAACTCTTCGAGTGCAGGAAACATTGGTGTCCAACGTACAATTGACATAAAATTTTACACCCCTTTCTTTTTAAAAGATTAATAATGAATGGGTTTAGAACCCAAACCAGAAACACCTTTTAAAGCAAAGATGCCGCCGGTTCGAGTGGTCCGCTAAACGCGGACCTGTTCTCGAAATTTACACTTTTGGTTCTTCTTCCTCCACTTCCTCGCTTTTACCCTCTTCACCCACATCATCAATGTGGATTAAGGGCACATCGCAGGAAGGGCAGCGGCCACGAGCCTCATCGGTGTAACCGCATTCCGGACAGATGTAGTCCATAATTAAATTTTAAAATTAAAATTTAAAAATCAAAATGGAAAATTTTATTTTTATTTGTTATTTTTATTTTTGATATTTGCATTTTACATTTATTTAGCTACTTTCACCCGCGCTACCTGTAATAGCTTATTGTGTAACATAAAACCTGTTCTAATTTCCTCTACTATTATACCACCAGACTCGCCTGAATTTTCCACTTCACCAACTGCCTCATGAAAGGCCGGATCAAATTTTTCTCCCACTACTTCAAGCTCTTTAACTCCATAATACGCCAATACTTGTTCCAGTTTAGATTGAATATGCCGAATACCCTCTACCCAGGAATCCCCTTTATGCTCGGTGGGGACGCTTTTAAGCGCGTGCTTAAAATAATCAACTAGCGGCAATAACTCTTTTAAAAGTTCGGCGTTGGCATATTTAACCAAATCTTGCATTCTACTTTCGGTTTCGCGCTTTAAATTTGCATAATCTGCTTTAGCGCGCTGCCAGCCCTCCAAATATTGTCGCGCTAAATCTGGCTCGCCTTCGGCCGACACTGGGGCCGATGCTTGAGTTGGAATTTTCTCTTTTAATTCTGATTCATCATTATTCATATTTTAAATTGTGAAAAGTGATTTTATATATTGCAATCTGCCAATATGAGCATCATAATCCATTCGAATAGGGCCAAGCAGACCAATTAAGCTACGCGTTTCGAGATTACGGCAACTGGTAAATATTAAGGCACAACCTTCGCCAAAAGGATTAGATAAACCAATTTTTATCCCCACTTCTTCATTATGGTTAGTATCATGATAAAGTTTAGCCATAGCTTGGTCTAAATTATCAATCACTTTGCCAATATGGCGCACCATATTGACCTCAGCAAACTCAGGCTGTTCAAATAAATTAGCTAAACCAGTATAGTATACGTCGTAAGGTGCAAAACCTACTACCACTGCCTCACCCGCTAGTTCGGCTAACTTGCGCGCTAAATTTTTAACCACAGCTTCGTGAGAGGCTTGCAATTGTTTCACTAAATCTTTTAAAAGTCTTTGTTCTGTTATTTTAGGCTCGCGCGCTTCCAATAAATTATCAATAAAAAATTGATAACCTTTTAAAGTCGGCACTCGGCCGGCTGAAGTGTATGGTTGGGCCAAAAAACCTTGCTCCTCCAATTCAGCCATGTCATTACGGATAGTAGCCGAACTTACACCCAAAGCCCCTTCTAACGCTTTAGAGCCAACTGGCTCTGCTTCGCGTATATAGCTTCGCACCACTTCGGCTAACAGATTATGCTGTCTTTTATCCATAAAATGGCTAAAATATTGAATTTTATCGCGTTAGCACTCTAAGGTCGAGAGTGCTAATATCATTGTAAAATACCCCCAAAATGGTGTCAAGGGATAACACTACACCCAACCCTTGACTCACCTACTCTAGGCACTATAAAATAGGGTTATTGTTCATTAAAAAAACTAATCACAAAACTAAACTAAGGAGAATAAATGAAGAAAAGACAGAGAATTACGATTGATTATCGTAAAATGACAAATGTGCCAGAGGGTGGTAATGGGCATGATTTGATTGACGTGCCAGAGGGATGTGCCTTACTCACATCAAATCAACTGCCGGAAATACTTACTAATCTAAAAAATAAAAAATGCGAAATTTATGGACTGGCGGGTAGTGTCGTCCCTAACTACGTCCTAAAAGGCCGCGTGCAAAAATCTTCGTTTGATGCTACAAAAATGTGCTTCTCGGTAGTTATCACGGTAAAAAATCTACACGATAATGTAAATAATATAAAAAGAATGATAAGAACAGTTACCATTCACCTACCAGTAGACGGATTATTAGATAAAGTTATTAATATGCCCGATGACAGGCTGTGTATCAACGCCTCAAATAAAGCGCTCGCTTTTTTCCAATAAGACTAAACAAACGCAATTTTTATAAAACGCCAACGAGAGTATTTAAATGGATATTCTCGTTTTTTTATCTCACTATTCCTTCCGCAAGGCCTCTATTGGATCCAGCTCAGCAGCACGGCGGGCTGGGTAAAGTCCAAAAATAAGTCCACAGACTATAGAAAAACCAGTAGCTAAAATTACTGAGTACAAGGGAATTACAAAACTCCAGGCAAAACCTTGTATTTTTGCTACCCCCGCAATCCCCAAAGAAATCAACACGCCGAGTATAATACCAGTAATACCACCCATGGTTGTTACCAGTACTGCTTCAATTAAAAATTGCCTTAAAATTTGTTCCCGTGTAGCACCCACGGCCTTGCGCAAACCTATTTCAAAAGTTCTTTCTAAAATAGAAACGTACATAATATTCATAATTCCCACGCCGCCTACTATTAAAGAGATGGCGGCTAGCGCGACTAATAAAATAGTAAAGCCACCCAAAATTGTATCCAAAATATTAGCCACATCATCGCTGGTCGTAACAATAAAATCATCTTTATCAGGGTCGCTAAGGTCAATGTTGTGCCGCGCGCGTAATAAATCCTGCACGTCGGCAATAGTAGCGGTTAATTTGCTTTTATCGCGATACTGACTAGTAATAGCAGAAACATAATCTGTTCCTAAAATTTGTTTTTGCAGTGTTTTTACCGGAACATAAACTACCGCGTCAAGATTAAAAAATAAGGCCGCCCCACGCTTAGCAAAAACACCTATCACTTCAAAATTTTTCTGTTTTATTTTTATAGTCTGCCCTACTGGATTAATATCGCCAAATAATTCACTGGCTACCTCGGAGCCTAATACTGCAACACGTGTTAATGAAGCATCCTCCTCCTCAGTATAAAAACGCCCCTCTTTAATTTTACCAGTATCAATATCTAAAAAAGTGGCTGACGCTCCCCAGAGCATTACGGTTTTTTTGTCCGTAGGCGAAGTAGCAACTGCTTGTCCCATTTGATAACCATAATTAGTAACAATGTTAGGTAATTTGCGTATGGCCAACATATCATCAAGCGTCAAAGTAGTAATTACTGTACCTAAGGCTTGCGCCTGTGCGCTATCACCGCTATTAATACTGCCAGTGGAAGGTACACGCGTTTCGGTTTGTAACAAATTACTGCCAAAAGAATCAAACTGACCAATAATAAACCCTTTTACGCCTTGAGCGGCGGAAATGACCACTATAACCGAAGCTATACTAATAACAATACCCAAACCAGAAAGTAAAGTGCGTAATAAATTACGCCTAAATGAAACCGAGGCGAGTTTAAAATAGTCTTTAGTAAGCATAAAAATTATTCATAGCGCAACGAGGTAATTGGATCCAAGCCAGCTGCACGGCGGGCTGGATAATAACCAAAAACCAAGCCTATCAATGTGCCCACGACCACTGCTAATAAAATAGAAGTGACGGAAACAATAAATGACCAATCATAACCAAGCGCTTTGGCTACAATAGCAATTATTCCGGAAATAGCTGCTCCACCAAAAATGCCAAGCGCTGAACCAATGGTGGCAATAACCAATGTTTCTAAAATAAACTGATTTAAAATATTACGCTTGGTAGCGCCCACGGCCTTACGCAAGCCAATCTCCCGATAGCGTTCTGTTACTGCTACCAACATTATATTCATAATCCCAATTCCGCCAACTAAAAGAGAAATAGCCGCAATGGCCGCTAAGAAAAAACGAAAAGCATCTGTAATGCTTTTAAGCATATCAATGGCTTGAGCGGCGTTACGCACTGAAAAATCATCTTCCGCATCACCTTCCAATTTATGCTGCTGACGTAAAATTTGTTTAACCGAATCTATAGTTTCGTCTACATTGGCAGCGTCATCTATTTTAGCCCGAATTAAAGAAAGATGCCGCCAACCGAGCATAATTTTTTGTGCCGTACCCAAAGGAATAAAGATATATTTATCCTGATTTGTAAAAGCAACCGAACCGCGTGATTCAAACTCACCTATTACTTTATAAGACGTATGTTTGATTTTGATGGTCTTACCAAGGGGATTTTCTCCCTGAAAAAGTTCATTAACCGCCTCGCTCCCTAAAATTGCCACTCTAGCCAATCCACTTTCCTCTTCGGCAGTAAAAAAACGTCCAGATTGTAAAGCAACATTTTCAACCTCTGGATAATTGTCCGACACTCCCATAAAAGTACCACTTTTAATACTACGATTTTCGTAAATCACCTCACCCTGACCTTGGGCATAACCAGCCACCGCCACAATATGATGCGCGCGGCCATCGTTCGAAATAGCCTTTATATCATCATTGATTAAAGTTTTTACCTGAATGCCAAATACAGAAGCGGGCGGCCCTTTGGCATCCGAAGCGCCTGGCAAAATGCCTATAAGATTACTCCCTATTTTATTAACTTGCGACAAGATGAGTGACTGTGCACCAGCGCCAACCGAAACAATAAGTATCACCGAACCAATACCAATAATAAGCCCGAGCATTGTTAAAAAAGACCGCAAAGGATTAGCTCTGAGATTATTGGTTGATAATTTTAATACACTGCGGAAATTCATAAAAATAGCTGGCAATCAAAAACAAAACGTACTACTCCTTTTTTATTTAAGTTCACCGCTAATCGCATTCTGCCGACGATCTTCAGGCACTAACTCATCCGACACCAAATTACCGTCTTTCAGTTTTAAAATGCGCTTAGCATGCTCAGCTGTATATGTTTCGTGTGTAACCAAAATTACGGTATGACCCTCTTTAGTATTGAGGTCATAAAGCAATTTCATAATCTGTTGGCCTGATTTTGAATCTAAATTGCCAGTTGGCTCGTCAGCAAAAATTACTGCCGGATTATTTACCAACGCCCGTGCTATAGCCACGCGCTGTTTTTCACCGCCCGAAAGCTGGTTAGATAAATAATTTACACGATGCTCCAAACCAACCGATTTTACCGCCTCGCGGGCGCGCTTATCCCGCTCCCCCTCTGTTATATCTACATAAAGCAAAGGTAATTTAACATTTTCCAGCACACTGGTCTTGGGCAATAAATTAAATTGCTGGAAAACAAATCCAACTTTTTGTGAACGCATTTGAGCTAATTCATCTTCGGTAAATTTGCTAACATCTTTATCTTCAAAAAAATATTCTCCACTAGATAATCGATCTAAAAAACCCAAAATATGCATCAGGGTCGATTTTCCAGAACCAGAAGGACCAATAATGGAGACAAACTCTCCTGATTTTATATTGAATGATAATTCGTGCAGTACTGGCGTAACCACATCTTCATTTTCGTACTGCTTATTAAGTTTTACTATTTTAATAAGATCGGTCATATTACTATTTGCCGTTTTGCTTAAAAGTAATTACATTTTCACCTTCTTGCAACCCGCTCGTTATCTCAACTAAACCATCATCACCCTTCAAACCTAAACTGACCTCTTTTTTTACAACCTGATCGTTTACCAGAGTTTCCACATAAATTTTACGATCTGCATCATACTTAACCGCACGCAAAGGAATTACCAAAACATTGGTACTGGCGCCGGTGGTGATATCAATATTTGTAGTCATGCCTGGTTTAATACGTTCATCTTTGCCGTCAAACAATATAGTAACCTCATAATAAACCACATCCTGAACCACAGTTGAGGCTGGATCAATAAAAGAAATATGTCCACTAAAATGTTCGGCACTGCCAAAAGCATCAAGCGTCATATCGGTCAGTTGACCAACTTTAAGTTTGGCAATATCTGATTCTGGAACTTTTACTTTCACCTCTCGATTACCGAGCGACAACATTACCACAACAGGGGTTGCCAATGAATTTGTTTCACCCACTTCATTATTAACTTTCGTAACTATGCCATCAACTGGCGCACGTAAAATACGGTCGCCAAAATCACTCTGCATTTTAATTAAAGTTGCTTGCGCAGATTCCACATTTGCCTCAGCTACATTAATATCAAAAGACCTAGCAGGCGCTTCTGCTAAAGACAAGGAAGCTTGCGCTTGGGCCAATGACTGCTCGGCCGCTTTAACTGTAGCTTCGGCGGCATCTACTTGCTGTTTTTTAGTTGTGAGAGCAGCATCATAAGCGGCTTTATAGCTAGCATAACTGGAACTTGATGTGTTGGGAACTTCTATTGTAAAAGTGTCACCAACAACAAAAGTGCCGGTCGAACTGAATTGTAATTTTAAACCGCGGATACCAATTGGTGTACTAGTAGTGCGACTACCCTCGGCTCCACCTGTTTCTAAACCAGTAACCAAATATAATAAATTGTATGGATTATCAAGACGGATAGTATACTTTCCCATTTCAGTTCCTGAGTAAGTACCACTGACTGTAAGTGTAATAGTAGAAAGATTATCTTTAGCTGACACGACTGTTACTGGTAAGCCAACTAACTGTGCCAAAGCATTGGACACTGCCTGTGTTTGAGAATTTTTAGTATTTTCCAAAGATTGTCGGGCATTATCCAAAGTGGTTTGCGCGGCGCTAAAAGCAGCACGTGTTACTGCAATACTTTCTGGTTGTGTACCAGCCTTTAGTTTATCTAAAGTGGCTCGTGCACTTTTCAGATTAGCATCAGCAGTTAATACCGCGCTTTCAGCATCACGGCTATCTAAACTAGCTAAGGAATCGCCAGCCCTTACACTATCGCCTACTTTGGCTTTAAGGGAAGAAATTCTCCCCGAAGTTTTAAAATTTAAATTTATTTCTTCCGCCGCCTCAACTGTACCAGTTACCGAAACTGTCTGCATGAGATCTTGTTTTTTAACTGTTTCGGTGGAATAGGTTGGTTTAGCATTTTGTCCGCGTTGATATATTACACCAACTATAATTAAAACAACTACCCCAAACGGTATCCAAAATATCTTAAGTTTTAAAATACGTAAAACTGACATAGATTAAAAAATTATTTATAAATTATTTATGTTTTTTAATTTTATTAACATGTTTGGTAAGGCTATCGATAAAACCAGACATCTCTTCTGTTCTGATAAATCCTAGCGCTTTGCCAAATTTAACAAAAACCATTAATTTATCCCCCTGCTTTAAACGCATAGCCTTTCTGGCTTCTACTGGCACTACCACTTGGCCACGAGCTCCCATAGTAGTAGTCCCTAAACACATATTGTCAATAACGCATGCTAATTTATGTTTAGTAACAGACATAGTTTAAATATGAAAAGTATGAAATATCATACTTATATGATAACAGATTAATAAATACTATGTCAATAATGTTTGGTTGTAATCAATAATAAAGTTAATATAGTGCTTAATAACTCCTTCAGTCACTTCAACCTTAATAACCTTAGCAAACCAAGGCCCTTTGTAGCACCATTTAAGAAATTTATCTATCTTACCTGCCTCACCCTCTATCTCAAGATAAACCGAATCATCTGTCTCATTACGAGCTAGGCCAACCAAACCAAGGGCTATGGCTTTTTGCCGCGCTGTGGCACGATAACCAACATCCCGCACTCTGCCAAAGACCCTGATATTTAAATGTTTAAGCATAAACCTCGCTCCCCTATTTCAGTATATCATCATTCTATAGTCAAAAAAATAAGCCCCGACAAATTCCAACCAGGGCTTTGTACCTTTATGTTTACGTTGTTCTTTTGTATCATATTAATCTAGAAAATCATTGATTGATCTAGCAATTATATCTGCATGACTCCTAACCATATTATGGGGAAAATTTGGTAAGTGTACAGTTTTCCAACCTACTTTATTTGCGAACTCTACATACTTCTTCTTATAAAATATGGTATCGTTCCCATAAAGCAAAAGTACTGGACATTTAATCCTATTGAAATATTCTGGGATGTAATGAGTTTTTCTCATATTTCCAAAAAAGTCAAAACCACTCCTAGAATATCTACGTAAAACCTCAAACTCACCATTATGCTGCAGTACATCAGCCCTGATGTATCTTCTTCGCTCATCTGAACTTTGGATAGGTGTAAATTTCCATATTAACTCCCAGACTGGGTGCAAAGTTAGGACATTAAGTAAACCGTCGGATAATATTCCACTACTTAGTCCGAAGGCAAACTTCTTACTTATCTTCTTATCAAGCCCTGCTGGATGAATTAATATTATCTTTTCTATGGGCATTTTCTCATAGTCTAATGCTAAAGGTATAGCCGACATCGATATGGCCAGGACACTGAATTTACTAGCCAGAACTCCCCTAGCCTGCAATGCTGTCACTGCAACCAATAACCAATCAGCGCACGTCTGTGCTTCATATTTATCATTTTTTCCAAGCCTTCTATCTGATTTACCATATCCATACCAATCTATAGCAATGAGTGTCAACTTCAGCTTGTCTGCAACTTTATCAAAACAATATCCCTGCGTGCCAAGTCCGTGCAGGGCTAAAAGATTTCCAGGACGTTTGCCTTCGAAAAACCTTACATTCACATAACTAGGTTTTCCATTAAAATCAAAAGATATCCTCTCCTCCACAACTTTCGACTGTTTAATAAAATAATCCATTTTTATTACTCCTCCTTTAATTTAATTAATTATACAAAATTATACGGTAGCATTTTTAAATTATTTATTTAACTTACAACGATAATATTACTAATGCACCTACAAGTCAAGCCAATTAAATACTTCAGCGTATCATCATTCCGTCGCCAAAAGAAAAAAATCTAAAATTTCGACGACGAGCCAAATTGTATAATTTAAATAATTTTTGACGCGACAAAAAAGCCGACACTAACATTAATAAACTTGAACGCGGCACATGAAAATTCGTTATTAAACCGTTCACAAACTTAAATTTATAACCCGGTTTTATAAACAACCTGGTGTCGCCGCGTAACTTTTTAATTTTATTGTTAGCCACACAGGATGATTCCAAGGCCCTAACTACGGTAGTGCCAACAGCAATAATTGGTCGCTGTTCCATTTTTGCCTTATTTAAAAATTGGGCGGTTGATTTATCTATCTCATAATATTCACGATGAAGTTTATTGGTAATGACTTGATCCTGTGTCAGTGGCGCAAAAGTTCCCAAATTAACGTGAAGTGTAACAAATTTTAAACTAACGCCTGATTTTTTTAAATTGTGCAACAACCGCTTGGTAAAATGTAAAGAAGCGGTAGGCGCCGCTACTGATCCAGGAACCCGCGCAAAAACAGTTTGATACTGCTCGCGTCTGCTACTTTCTGATAAAGGTGAATACCTCAAATAAGGCGGCAACGGTGTTTTTCCATATTGCTCTAATATTTTATTCAACTGACTTACAGCGAAAGACGGTTTAAGTAAATAATGAGCACGAGAGTGTTTAATAACTTTGAATTTTAATTTATCATTTAAAAAAATATCGGAATCAATGGTTAGTTTACGGTCTGCTAAAACTTCCAGATAATTGCCCACCCTACCTAAATACAAAACTCTCACCTTGCCCCCTGATTCCTTTTGTAAAACTAAACGCGCGGGAATCACTTTGGTTTGGTTAAATACTAAAACCGACCCGAGTGGCAAATATCCTGACAAATTAAAAAATTTATCATAACTAATCTTATTAGAACTGCGCTGATACACTAAAAGCTTAGCGCTATCGCGAGGACGCACTGGTTTGAGCGCTATAAAATCCGCGGGTAAATTATAATTATAATCCCGCAACAATCTTTTAAAATTTATGCTCACAATTTACCTTGTTTAATTAACTTACGATAATTTTCCACCACCGCATTGAAGAAATATAAATTATGAAAAGTTAAAAGTTTAAGTGCAGTAATTTCTTTAGCACGGAGAAGATGGGTAATATAATTACGTTTATAGCCTCGGCAAACAAAACAATGGCACTTTTTATCTAATGGACTTTTATCGCGTAAAAATTTGGCTTTGTTCATATCTAACCTGCCAGTTGCAGTAAAAGCTATGCCGCGGCGAGCATAATGGGTTGGCACTATACAATCAAAAGTATCCACTCCTGATTTGATAAGGCGAGAAATATCCTCCACATAACCAATGCCCAAAAGATGCCTTGGTTTGGAGGGTGGTAAATTTTGCACTACCCAGCCTATCATTTTTTCCATAGTTGCTTTATTGGCCCCAAATTCACCGCCAATGCCAAAACCGTCAAAAGGCAAACTGGCAATGTACTGTGCACTAATGGTACGTAAATTTTTAAAACGGCCACCCTGCACAATGCCAAAAAGTGCTTGCTCGGAAGTTTTGTGTTTTAAACAAAGTTTAGCCCACTTATGAGTGCGCTCCAAAGATTTTTTCATATAGTCCTGCGTGGCGTGTGGCGGCGGGCATTCGTCAAAAGCAAATATAATATCAGCGCCCAAATCCTGCTGGATTTTAATTGATTCACGCGGCCCTAAAAAAAGCTTAGCGCCATCCAAGTAAGAAGTGAAATGAACTCCTTGGTCAGTAATTTTTATCAATTTAGGTTGCTGTCCCACAACAATTTCAGAACGCGATTTTGATTTTGCTATTTTAGTAGTTCCTAAATCTGTGCCAAAACCAAGACTAAAAACCTGAAAGCCGCCCGAATCAGTCATTAAACTGCCCGACCAGTTCATAAAACAGTGCAACCCGCCGGCCGCTTTTACCAAACCCTCACCTGGTTTTTGGTGTAAATAAAAAGTATTGGAAATTAATAATTTGGCTTTAGTTTGCAAAACTTCTTCACTGGTTAAAGTTTTTACTGTGGCTTGCGTGGCCACAGGCACCAAACAAGGCGTTTCCACTTCACCGTGTGATGTAGTGAGTAATCCTAGCCGCGCCTGACTATGTTGAGATTTTTTTAAAACTTTAAAATTAATCATTGGAAACGAATGGGAAAACTAACTTGAGCATCATTCTGCGGCAAACCAGAAGGATTATCTTTAATTAAAACTAAAGTGCCTGTGGCTGTAGTTGGCTTATTAAAAACAAGCTTTAATTTGAATGGCACAAAATTTTCCGTCATCCAATCACTTTGCGCACTCGCTATTCCAGAAGCGATCTCATTGCCATTACCATCTAATAACTTCACTGGAAAAGAAGCTTCAAAATACCAAGTGCCGCGGGCTTCACCCTGAATTTCCAAAGGGCTGGTGACTATTTGATTTACCTTAGGGTTTGTTGCTCGCACATTTGGGGAGGAAAAATTAGCAAGTGGGAGTTCTATTATATTTTGTGGCCCCATACACTTATTTTGCCCTACCCACCAACCAAATATTATACTGACTACTAAAAGTAACGCAAAACTCATTATAACTGAGATTTTTTTCATAAATTAGTATTTATTATTATATTAATATCTTACCTGTGTATGAATTTACAAGCAAGTTTTGGCATAATTATAAAAAATTGCTATAATAAAATCTACCTATGGAATTTAATTCATCTTCCTATAATTCCGCCGAGAATAATACACTTCGGGCAATAAACAATCGGCCCACCCTGCGCGGACAGATAAAACATCATTTTACAAACAACCAACATCCCTACAAAATCGTTGGTTATGTCTTGATAGTTTTGCTTATTTTTACTACTGGTTCATTGGCAGGATATTTTTATGCTGCTCAGCCAAAAACTGACAACCAGAACACTAATACCAATAAAAGCGTTCATCTAGCTTTTTTATTAGAAATTTACGATAAAATTAAAGAGCACTATTGGGATAAAATTAGTGACGAACAATTGGCCAATTTATAATAAATTACTGCGGTCTAAAGCCCGCAGTATTAACGGTCTTGTTTTTGATTCTTAATGTAGTTACGGATGATTGATTCGCTGACAACGCTGTGGGT
>JAGVEX010000013.1 GCA_020057885.1 bacterium | reverse complement strand
CATGCCTCAAATTTAGCATATCCTCGCTAACGCTCGGAGTGGTGTCGCATTCATCTCCAGCCTTAAAAGGCTGGAGTATTCTGCGACATTAAATAAAAAGACCCTCCGATACTTTGTATTATTACAAAGTTTCAAAGGGTCTTAGTTTCTTTTTGGTGTCTTAGTTTCTAAGAATCAGCAGCCAAACACCCGGTAGCCAGCATCCCACCTGCTCGGATAGTCAACGGAGTAGGCCCGGACGATCCAACCAGCGCCGTACCAGCGCACGTACACGGCCCAGAGATTTCCATCTATATCGGGAATATAGAATATATTCCAGTTACCATCAGTTAAGAGTGCCCCAACTTCACCGTTAGGCTGTAGTTTAAGCATCTCCCATAAATGGGCGAGGGAAATTTGACGATTAGGGCCAAGTGCGGTCATAATCTCCGGATCTAACAACCCCACTAAAAGTTTATACACTCGTATTATAGCGGCCGCAATATTCTCCTCAATTTTGGGAAGAAACTTCTTTTGAAAGTTTTCTCCGATATAGGAGAACTTAACACCGTCGGAGTTACCTACTTTAAAGTGGTCGCGAGCAACAAACTTTGTGACGGCAGTGACGTTAATCGAACTGATTACTTCCAATAACTTAGTTGCCTGTACTTGAATATCTTCAAGCACTAAATTTTTTTTGGTAATCATCGCTGTAAGCACTAGGCGGAGATGCTGGGTTAATTTTTCGCCTTGATTGTCAAACGACTCAATAATATCGGCTATGGAAAAATCCTTAACCGCTGTACATACTGCCGTAATAATGGCAGTGATCACCGTCCCAAGCTTGGTTGAGAAGGCTGTTCCATGTTGTGATTTTGACATGGCTGTTCCTTTCTGTTAAAGAATTGTTTTTGATTTTTCCCCTATTATTTAGGGATTTTGTTTATTTGTTACTATAATAAAGTAACAATTTAGTATAGTCCATCTTGACGGTTTTGTCAAGACCTGCTACAATAAACGCACTTATGAAAAAAGATACTCACCCCAACTATTATCCTAAAGCCAAGGTTATTTGCGCCTGTGGCCATACTTTTACTACTGGCTCCACTGTAGAGGAGCTTCATGTGGAAATTTGTTCTGCTTGCCATCCATTTTTCACTGGCAAACAAAAGCTGGTTGATACTGCCGGACGCGTTGATCGCTTTAAAAAACGTGCTGTTCGCACGCAAGAGGCCACTAAAAAGAAAATCAGCAAAAAAGCTTCTAGCTCTAAGTAAATACTCTAGCTCTCCCCACGACTTTTTAAGCGTGGGGAGTTTTGTATCATTTTTATAAATCCCATAACTATTATGGATTTTACTCAACACTTGGCAAAAATTAAAAACCGCCTTACCGAGCTGGAGCAAAAACTACAAAGCTCTGAGGTATTGTCTGATATGCCAGAATTAACAAAATTAAATCGTGAACACCATGAACTTTCAGAAATTTTAAATCTCGCTGATAAGCATGGCCAACTTATGGCCGAGCTGGCGCATTTACAAAATACACTACGCACAGAAAACGAAATCGATTTAAGAAATATGGCTGAAGTTGAAATGGAAACGGTAAAGAAAAAATTAACTGAACTTGAGGCTGAACTTAAAGAGCTGCTCGAGCCTTCCGACCCCATGGACGCCAAAAATACTATCATGGAAATACGCGCTGGCACCGGCGGCGACGAAGCGGCTTTATTTGCCGCTGAACTATATCGTATGTATGCCCGTTATGCCGAACGTATGAGTTGGCATGTTCAAGTGATTTCAGAAAGTCGCAGCGATTTAGGGGGCTACAAAGAAATAATTTTTGAAATAAGAGGCTCGCGCGTATATTCTCATCTCAAATACGAGAGCGGCGTGCATCGCGTACAAAGGGTTCCAGCTACCGAAAAAAACGGTCGTGTTCATACTTCCACAATCACTGTAGCGGTGTTGCCTGAAGCCGAAGAAGTTGATTTAAATATCAAACCAGAAGACATTAAAATAGAGGCCACCACCTCTTCTGGTCATGGCGGCCAAAGTGTAAATACTACTTATTCCGCTATACGTATAGTACACATTGCTACTGGCCTTACTGTTATCTGCCAAGATGAACGTTCGCAAAAACAAAATAGGGAAAAAGCCTTAACCGTGTTGCGTTCTCGTTTATTAGCTTTGGAAAAAGCCAAATTGCATCAGGAACGTGGCGATTCGCGTCGTTCGCAAATAGGCTCTGGCGAGCGTTCCGAAAAAATTCGCACCTATAATTTCCCACAGGATAGGCTAACCGACCACCGTGTTAAAAATAATTGGCACAACCTGCCCGGTATTATGGATGGTGATTTAGCGCCTATTATTACAGAGCTTAAGAATCAAACCGATGATAATAAATAAAGCTTTAATAAACGGCAGTAAATTAATTAACCACAGCGCCTCCCCTCGTCTTGATGTGGAGGTGCTTTTGACTAAAGTATTAAAAATATCACGCAGTGAATTAATAGCGAACACCAACAAATCAATCTCACTATTCCATCTATTATTATATTTCCGGCTAGTATTTAAACGGAAATTAGGCTATCCAGTAGCTTATTTAACCGGCCACAAAGAATTTTACGGCCGTGAATTTTTTGTTACTAAACATACTCTTATCCCCCGTCCCGATACCGAAATATTAATAGCAGAAGCTTTAAAAATAATTCAAAACAATAATATCAATACCATAGTCGATGTTGGTACTGGCAGTGGTTGCATAGCTGTTACTTTAGCGCTCGAGACTCCACAGCTTAAAGTTTATGCTACCGATATTTCTCGCTCCGCGCTTCATACTGCTCAAAAAAACGCCAAACTCTACTCTTTGGACTCAAAAGTAAATTTTATACACGGAGATATTTTAAATCCCATACTAAATATTCTTTCACCACAAACTTTAATTATAGCCAATCTCCCCTATCTTTTACCCAACGAATACAAAGGTGAAATTACATTTGAACCACGGGGTGCTTTAATAAGCGGGCAAGATGGGTTAAAGCATTATCGCGAGCTTCTAAAACAGCTAGCTCAACTGCCCCAAGAAAAGCGTCCTAATTTTTTAATGATTGAAATACATCCCTCCACTTTAAATAATCTAAAAGATATTATTTCTCAAATATTCCTAAAAAACAAGGTTATTATTACCACAGATCTATCAGATCGCCCACGCGTTTTAACTTTACGTTTATTTTAAAGATTGACAAATGTAATTGAGTAAGCTATATTGTATTGTTCTTTAATAAAAATTTACAGTTCTCTGGTGGGTGCTTTTTATAGTACCTAACAGAGAACTGTAAATCACATAACTAAAATAAATAAAAAGGACAAAATTATGATAACGCATACTACTCTCTTAATGAGTTATATTATCTTGGCAGCTATTAACATTCCTGCCATTTTTATCGCCATTAAACTGGTCCGTGATATTCGGGCTAAAAAATTTCAAGAGACCTCCAAACGAAACTTTTACATTACCATGGTAACAATATTTCTCGATTTAATCGTGGTAATAGTTAGCATTGTTTGCTTGATAACTATAAAAATGGAAATCTGGAAATAAAGTCAAATTTATGCTATGGGCACGACCTTAATGGTACGGCCCCTTTTTTTATTTACCAAAAAGCCATAGCCGTTGATTAACTGAAATAATTCCAAAAATATCACGCCCGGCATAAAACCAAAACAACGGCTCTTGACTTCTTATTCAAAACCTATAAGATATATCTAAATTAAAATCGTTCGTTTTAAACTATCCACTAACTATACTGGAAAGGGGTAAAAATAAGCTCTAATAATGGGTATGATGCTCTGTACAAATATTGGCAGGAACAAAAAAATAATGTTGAGAAACGTATTGTAACACTACAAGGGGGAGGAGGGATTATTTATAGCCGAGTACTGCTAACTGAGATTAAACTTGATGAATCTAAAATCGAGTTAAAAATAGAATTACGCGCAAGACACGAAACTCTCAACGTTGATAATAAAAACCCATGGAAAATACAAACCATTCATGAGAGTTAATTTTACACTCAACCCTTACAACCTAAACGCAACAAAAAAGAGTCAAAGATTAAATAATTAATACTTTGACTCTTTTTAAATTATCTAAAATTTATTTATCTTTTTTCTCTGGCTCAGCCTTTCCTTTAGCGCCCTCTTCCGCTTCTTCGTCCTTAGCCTTTTCCGGCTTCACTGTTTCCACACCACTCACATCTTCCTTAACTTCTGTCTTAAGTGCGGCCAGCTCAGCCTCTGAACGAGGTTGTGCTACGGTTACCACCATTTCATCGTGTGAGGGCGAAAGAATTTTAAATCCAGCTGGCAATTTAATATCCTTAACATGCAAACTCTGGTTAAATTCTGCCAAACTGGTAATGTCAACTTCAATTTCGTGCACCAAATCCTTAGGCAAACATTCAACTTTAAGCTCAGCCACCGCTTTAATCAAAATACCGCCAAGCTCTTTTACAGCTGGCGCCTCGCCTACAAACTTTAATGGAATATCAACTTCCAGTTTTTCATCCATACGTACTTGATAAAAATCAACATGCTGTACCGCGCCAGTGGTCGGATGAAATTGTACTTCTTGAACAAGAACTTTAATAGGTTGGCCGCTATCTACAACCAAGTCAACTAGCGAACTCTCACCCACTTGTTTATAAACCTTATCAAAAGCTATGCGTTCCACTGTTGCCGGTATGCTTTTAACACCATGACCATAAACAACAGCTGGCACTGCTCCTTGTTGTCTTAATTTTTTTACACTTTTGCCAAGTGTCTCGCGTGAAGTAACGGATAAAGTAATCATATTAAACTAAACTAGTTACGGATGAAGGATAAATAAAGTTATGCAGTTCTAGCACGTTATCGGCCGTGACTTTTTTTGAATCCTTAAAATGAAGCACGTCATCTCCTGTGAGATCAGTTATTAAACCAACCGAAGTTATACCCACTGTCGAACTTAAAATTAAGGCCACAATCGAACTGCCACATTTGGCACATTGTATATGAACCAAGTGAGCATCATCGCGCTCTTCTAAAATGCGTGCCCTAAGCGGATTATATGAGGCCTCGCACAAAGGACAATAAGATATAAAACGCAGGTTTTCGCTTGAAAAATGATGCGGTTTGCGTTTAGCTTCCATAATAAATAATTTAACTGCTCGATTAGTATAACACGCGTTTTACTTACCTGTCAATACTCCCTAGAGCATCTTGCGGAGCGTTTCTGCCATGTTGACGGGCCAAATTTTCCAATACCCCCACCGCCGCCAAACTCATTACTAAAGATGAACTGCCAAAACTAAAAAAAGGCAGGGTTAATCCTACTACTGGCGCCAAACCTAAATTCATGCCGATATTAAGCATCACCTGCGAAGCAAAAATGCTAAAAATACCAATGCCAACCAATACGGCAAAATCATCACGTAATCGCCTAATCAGCCACACTAGCCGCCCCAAAAAAGCCAGCCATAAAACCAGTATCAATATTCCACCAACCAAGCCCAACTCTTCCAAAATAGAAGCAAAAATAAAATCAGTGTGCTGTTCTGGCAAAAAATGCATCTGACTTTGCGTACCAAGTCCTAATCCTCTGCCCCATAACCCTCCTGCGCCAATGGCAATAATAGATTGAGTAACATTGTATCCCCTGCCCAAAGGATCAGCCTGTGGATTTAAAAAAGTAAGTAAACGGCCGCGCTGATAATCTTTTAAGAAAAAACTTCCTACCAAAACAACCACCACAACCACCAAACCCATCATTACCCACCAACGTTTCGGTTTTGGCATAGCGGCCAACAAAACGCCCCACACCACCACTAAAATCAAACCCGATCCAAAATCGGGCTGGGCCAGCACTAAGCCCAAAAGTGGGGCAAGCAACAAACTTGCTACTAAAGTTTTTTTAGCCGTGAGCGGAGGTCCGGCATGCGCCAAGTAACTGGCTAAGGCCATTACCCATAAAAATTTAACCGCCTCCACAGGCTGAAAATTTAAAATACCAAACCTCAGCCAACCGGTAGTACCGCGCACAGTTTTGCCCAACAACAAAACTAATACCAACAAAGCGACCGCTACTAAATAGACAATGCGCGACCAAGAACGGTAAACGCGATAATCTATGGCGGCTGCAGTTATTAAAATCACAAACCCCAAACCAACTCCTATTAATTGCCGCGGAAATAGGTTGGCAGACTCTGGTTGAGACAGCGAAGTTGAATAAAGTCCGGCTAAACCAATACACAAAAGCGAGATGGTAAGGGCAAATAAGGTGCCATCCCAACTGCGCCAAACATCAAATAATCTGCGCCACATAATTTATTTATAACGGCTTGAATATAGCTGGATCAAGCAGATTAACTTCTGTTTTTACCGTTAGGTTATCGGTGTAAGGAATTCCCTGTGGCCAATAAAATTCCACTGGATATTTACCATTACTTAAAATATTAGTTAAAGTTTGACGTCCCACAGCCTGCGGACTGCCGGCATTGGTTAAAACTACTGTTACTCCCATTTGCCAAAAACTATAAGCGCTGTTATTAACCAAATCAAATTTTAAACGTGCCGCTGGCACACCGCCTTCGGTAAGCGATGACAGTTGCTCTAATTTTTGATTTAAAACAGAAAATTGCGGCACGTGCAAATTAGATAAATCTTGCACGCGCTTCCATTTTATTTCAGGCACCTCCAATGTTACTGTTTGAGGCGGTGTTTTTAAATTAACACCCAAACTCAATAAGTATTTTTCCTCCTGCGGCAAAATAAAACCCTCGCCGCTAAACTGCTCGCCGTTGGCCGTAAAAGTATAACTCATTGCTATAGCGCCCCATTTTATATTGGGATTTTTAACCTGCCCAATTAAATTATAAACATTTTTGCCGGCCGGTACCGCCGTAACTGTACCAATCTCCAAAGGCACTGGCGCATTGCGTTTTATATAGTCCTTAATATTAACAGATGAAGAAATCATTTGCTGTAAAGCAGCTTCTTCGGCCTTACGCGAAGTTAACCAATCAATCCACTGCCAGCCTGAGTAAATCCAAACAGCCGCTACTGCCGTTATGATAATTATCCAAAGCGCGCGCTTGGCAGTTTCGCGGTGCAATAAAAACCAATATCCAAATTTAAGTTCTTTATCTGATAATTCAGGCATAAAAATAGAAAAATCCTAAGCACTAAATCCTAATATCTAAACATAATTTATAAAACCTATATTGTTTAGGATTCCTGCCTGCCGGCAGGCAGGTAGAAATTAGGATTTAGGATTTATATAACCATTGTACCACTACTACCCCACCAGAGAAAAGCGTGCTATCTTTATGGTAGATATTATTAACATAAAAACCTATGTATCTAGAAACCAGTAAAGATATTTTAAACGTCTCCTTGGCTGTCTCCGTATTCGGCCTGGCTTTTCTGCTAGGCTGGATTTTAGTTTATTTTTTGCTCATTATAAAGCGCTTGGTTAAAATACTGGCTGGCGTGGAAGAAAGTATTAAAAAACTAGACGCCTTTTTTACCGAAGTTAAAGAAAAGCTGGAGCACTCCGCCTCGTACTTATCAGTGTTGGCACTAGGGGCCAAAGAGTTGGTTGGATATTTTGTAAATAAACGCGCGGCTGGCTCGGGGAAAAAGAAAAAGTCTACGGATGTTGAATAAAGATATTAAATAAAATCACCAAACTCTTCGTCTTAAACGGAGAGTTTTTTATAAAAAACAACCCCCACCTAATTAATAGATGGGGGGTTCTTAACACAAGATTTACAACATCAATCTATTTTGGCAAATTCTTGATTAATTTTAAATCTCAATATTTGCCAAATTTCTTTAAACAGTTCAGCAACTGTTCTAATTGACGCCTTAATTTGTTCTTTTTCCCAACTGACAACGGGAGTTGCAATACCCGCACGAATTGCTTCATATAATTCCTTACCATCAGCCAAATATTTGCACTTGATAACCAAATGCAGCGAAGAGTTGCGTCCTTCACCCGCCGCACTATCTACGTATATTTCAGCACTGCGTAGTTTGTATACACCCCGGTTGCGGTATGGACGAATTGGGATCCATTCGTAAATACTAATCTCACTAACCCAGTCTGGACTAATTTGACTAGGAAGCTTTGCTCCTTTGATTGAGGAGCCTGCTGACGTTATTTGATAACCATCCTCTCTAATTTCAACCACAAGTCCACCAATTTCTATTATTGGCCATGAGTCCCCATTTTTTTGTGGGGTTATATCGATACCTGCGGAAGACATTTTGTTTTGATCTAAAAAAATATAAAACATTTGAAACTCCTTTCTTCTTTCCGCCTTGGGTGGTCCCTTGGTCGGTAAGTGGAGTGATGTTGAGCCCTATCACTCAACGGATTTGTTTTTGTGCGACTGATAGGCGTCGCTATTTGGCGGAAATTAATTTTTTACCCCCACCAACCTGTAGGAGATAAAAGCACACCTTTGCCCGAAGGCTAGCATACTAAGGAGTAATACTTAAGGTAAAAATCAGTATAAACCAATATTAGCCTTAATAATTACTACTTCTCCCCTCCCAGGTTGGTAGGGATAACTTTTTTCAAGTTGTTAAAGTGCAATCAAACCTCAATAAACAAAGCACGAAAATAACATATTATCATAGCGCGTCTAGATGAATTTGTCAATACTTGTGGAACAATTGGCAATAGGTTTTGGCTAAGTTAAGGCATTATTTATTAACTTGAGCTTAATGTTCCACAAGATTTTGTACCTTATTAATAACATCTAACACCAAATACAATATCGGGGAAAAATAAGCGATCGCTTATTTTTCCCCGATGGAATTTTTAATAACTTTTTGTAATAATTACACTTTTCATTAAAATGTAAATTGTGTTAAAGTATAGCTGTTATTTATGTCCAAATTCGTCCCTTTGCATATCCATTCGCACTATTCCCTGCTCGATGGCCTGCCTAAGATTCCCAACTTGGTAGCGTGCGCCAAAGAGCGGGGGTTTAGCGCACTTGGGCTGACAGATCACGGTGTTATGCACGGCGCGATCGAATTTTATAAAGCTGCTACCGAGGCTGGCCTAAAACCGATTATAGGAGTGGAAATTTATGTAGCACCGCGCTCGCTCGCGGATAAACAAACTAAAATTGATGATGAAAATAATCATTTAGTACTGCTCGCTAAAAATTTAGAAGGCTATCACAATCTTTTGAAATTGGTTACTGTTGCCCACTTGCAAGGTTTTTATTACAAACCGCGCGTTGATCACGAAACCTTAAAACAGTATCAAAACGGAATTATTGCTTTGTCAGCCTGTTTAAAGGGTGAAATTCCGCAAGCTATTTCCCGCGGCGACGAGGCTGGTGCCAAAAAATTAATAGAGTTTTATCGTCACACTTTTGGTGACGGCAATTTTTATTTGGAAGTGCAAGCTCATCCGGAACTGCCGGAACAGGTGGAACTAAACAAGGCCTTAAAAAATTTAAGCGCGGAATTTAGCATTCCACTCGTGGCTACCAACGACAGTCATTATTTAAATTCCGAAGATCAAGAAGCGCAGGATATTTTAGTTTGCATTCAAACCGGTAAAAAAGTTACCGACGATAAACGCCTGGATATGCGCGGAGTAGATACTTCGCTAAAAAGCGAAGAGCAAATGCGGCAAGATTTGCCCGACTTTGCCGAGGCCATAGAACAAACTGGCAAATTGGCTGACAGTATTTCACTGGAACTGCCTTTTGGTAAACGTTTTTTTCCTGCCTACCCTACTCCCGAAGGTGAAACGCCAGAAGCTTATTTAAGATTACAAGCCGAACAAGGTTTGACGCGACGTTATTCTCAGGGAGTAACCGATGAGGTACGCACACGGCTGGAATATGAGCTTGGCATAATTATGAAAAAAGGCTACTCCAGCTATTTTTTAGTAGTGGCCGACTTTGTAAACTGGGCACGCAATCAAGGAATTATTGCCACCACGCGCGGCAGTGCCGCCGGTTCGCTCGTATCTTATTTAATCGGCATCACCACTTTAAACCCGCTTGATTACGGTTTGCCTTTTGAGCGTTTCTTAAATCCGGAGCGCCCAAGCCCGCCTGATATTGATATGGATTTTGCCGACAATAAACGCGACCAAGTTATAGCCTATGTCACGGCCAAATATGGTCTAGACCATGTGGCCCAGATAGTTACTTTTGGCACTATGGCCGCGCGCGCCGCCGTACGCGATGTGGGCAGAGCTTTAGGTTATGCTTACAGTTTGTGTGATCATGTGGCAAAACTTATTCCTTTTGGCAACCAAGGTTTTCACATGACTATAGAGCGAGCGCTTAAGGAAACTACTGAACTTAAAGATCTTTATGATTCCGACCCGCAAGTAAAACGCTTAATTGATTTGGCGCAAAAAGTAGAAGGTTGTGCACGACACGCTTCAGTGCACGCCGCTGGTGTAATTATCGCGCCCAGCCCACTCACCGACTACACCCCCCTACAATACGACGTGGAGGGTAAAAATATCACCACGCAATACGATATGTGGTCGTGCGAAGATGCTGGTTTGGTTAAAATGGATTTTTTGGGAATTCGTAATCTTTCTATTTTGGGAAGCGCTATTAATATTGTAGAAAAAACGCGCGGCGTAAAAATAGATTTGCAAAATATTCCGCTAAACGACCCTAAAACTTATGAGCTTATGTCGCGCGGCGAAACCATGGGGATGTTTCAGCTTGGCGGCAGTGGCATGACACGATATTTAAAAGAGCTAAAACCGACCACCATCACTGATATTATGGCTATGGTGGCGCTTTTCCGTCCTGGCCCGATGAATTCCATTCCTGAATTTATTAAACGCAAACATAACCCCAAAACTATTACCTACATAGACCCGCGCTTAAAAGAAATCTTAAAAGCATCCTATGGCATTATTACTTATCAAGACGATGTGTTGCTCACTGCTATTCAAATTGCCGGCTACTCTTGGGAAGAAGCGGATAAATTGCGCAAAGCCATGGGTAAAAAAATTGTCAAAGAAATGGCGCGACAAAAAGAGAAATTTATTTCCGGCTGTATTGCTGGTGGACTTAACGAAACTAAAGCACGGGGCCTGTGGGAATTGATTGAACCATTCGCGGCTTACGGTTTTAATAAAGCCCACGCCGCCTCTTATGCTATGGTGGCCTACCAAACCGCTTACATGAAAGCAAATTTTACTACTGAATTTATGGCCGCGCTTATGACTGCCGAGTCGGGCGATATGGAAACAATTGCTCAAGCTGTAAACGAATGCAAACATATGGGTATAGAGGTTATGCCGCCCGATCTTAATGAAAGTTTGTCCACTTTTACGGTGGTGGATCAACAGAGGATTCGTTTTGGTTTAACCGCTATTAAAAATTTGGGTGAGCAAGTTATTGATTCTTTGATTGCCGAACGTAAAGCCAATGGACATTTCACTTCGTTAGCTAATTTTCTTTTCCGTTCCGCCGGAAGAGAAATAAATAAAAAATCACTGGAAAGCTTAATTAAATCTGGTGCGCTCGATAGTTTACACCCCGAACGGCAGCAACTTTTGAATGCCATGGACAATCTTCTTAGTTATGCCAAAAACGTCTCCCGCGCCAAAAATTCTCAACAATCAAGTTTATTCGGACAAGATACTGACACATCGACCAACGCCAACCTAAGCCTGCCGGAAGCCACACCTACAACTCAAAAAGCTAAATTAGCCTGGGAGCGAGAACTGCTAGGACTTTATGTTACAGCCCATCCTTTTGTTGATTATGCACAAAAATTAAAAGATATTACTACCTCAATTTCCGATGTTAATCAACTCACTGGTGAACCCGTTGTCACAGTGGCTGGAATGATAACTATAGTAAAACAAATCACCACTAAAAAAGGAGAGGCCATGTTGTTTGCCACACTAGAAGATACCACCAGTTCTGTTGAGCTAATTGCTTTCCCTGACACTTACCGAACTTATCGCGTTAATCTTTTACCCGATACTATAGTGGCAGTGCGTGGCAGAATATCACAAAAAGACGGCGAACGTAAAATAATTATCCAAAGTGTTTATACTCTACCCGAGGCTACTGAGGCCGCCGCCAATTTATATGCCTGGCAAAATAACTCAACTTCGACACAAAGTAATTTCACGGCGCGGGTTGAAACTGTAGCTAGTATAGAAATAAAACTACCACCGGCAATTACTCCGGAAATAATGGAACAGCTTAAAATGCTTATACAAAAAGCACCCGGTAACACTCCGATTATATTTTTGATACAACAAAATTCAGTATGGAAAAAAATTACCACGCGCTACAAAGTATCTCCCACTGATAATTTTAAACACGCTTGTCAAGAACTTTTAGGCCAAGACTGTTTCTAAAACCATTACAACATCAAATTATAAAGAACTGGGGTTAATAACTTGGCAAGATCTCGACCTAGAGTTGTTTTTTTGTTATAGTAAGTTCATACAAACTTACTATTTAAATTTACTCTTATGGCAAGACCAACTTTACCCCCTCGCCAGCAAACCTCTACACCTTCTATGAAACGCATTGTGGTGAGTTTTTTTATTGCTGTAATAGCAGTAGTATTGCTTATATTTTATTACACTCTGCCGCGAGCGGTTGTAACCATTGAAACCGAACCCTCAAACGAAGTAATGGAGGCTGTTCTAAATGTCAGTGATCCGGCCAGCGCCAATGGAATACTGGGCATAATTTCGCAAACTGAACTTAGCCAAACCAAAAATTTTAGCGCCTCCGCTGCTGGGGAAAAAGAAGATAAGGCCTCTGGCATGGTTACCTTGATAAATAATACTAATAGCGGACAATCTTTAATTGCCACTACCCGTTTACTCTCCACCCAGGGGATTTTGTTCCGTTTGCAAAAAACAATTACCGTGCCAGCTGGTGGCAAAGTAACCGCCCCTGTAATAGCTGATCTGGCAGGTGAAGCGAGTGCTATTCCTGCCACCAAATTTACACTCCCAGGCTTGCGTGCTAGTTTAAGGGAAAAAATTTATGCAGAATCTAGCGAGCCAATGCGTCGCGCGGAAAAACCTGGCAATAAAGTTACTGAGTTGGATTTAGAGCAAGCTAAAAAAACTTTAACTGATGCTTTGGTGCCTCAGATTTTATCTAAATTAAGAGAGCAGTTACCGGCTGATAAAAAAACTTTAACCGTGGCCTATACTACCGAAACTCCCAAGTCTGAATCAACCGTACCCGCTGGCACAGCCAAATCAAATTTTGACTATACTGTAACAATTAAGGTAACCGCTGTGTTTTATGATTCCACGACTCTGCGTGAAAAAGCTTTGGCAAAATTACAAAATGATGAAACCTTGGGGCGAAAAATTCTCACTCTGGAAGAGCAAAGTTTAGCAGTAAGTGTAGGAGATTTGGCTAGCGATCTAAAAAGCGCCACACTAAAATTAAAATTCCTGGCACAAGTTACTGTTACTAACTTAGAAATGATGTTTAAAAAAATAGATTTATTGGGCCGCACGCCAGCTGAGGTTAAAAACTACTTCAGCAATATGCCTGGAGTAAAAAATGTGGAAACAAAACTCTCGCCTTTTTGGGTAAAATCCGTACCAACCTTAGAAAGCCATGTTATTTTGCAGACTAAACAATAATTTGACTAAAGATTAATAAAAAATTATTATTAAACAGTACGTAATTGCGACGGCTACCAACCGTCAGGCCCCGAACAAATTCGAGGGGCACCCGACCTCAATCGGATCTAAACGTACAAACAATCCGTGAGTGTCCGCCCTAGCTTTACGCGAAGGTGGAAATCTGGGTGGAACCCCCCGTGGTTCGTAAAACTTTACGGGGCCCAAACGAAACTTATTCGTTTGGTTTTTTATTAATAGTTTAAAATGTAAATATCAAAAATTAAAATTACAACTCAAAGCTTATGTTATCATTTATTTTACATTTTTATTTTTAAATTTTAAATTTTCATATTATGTCTACTTCAAATCTCGAAGCAAAACGTCACTCCTTATCTCATCTTTTAGCCGCTGCTGTGCTGGAAATGTGGCCTCAAGCTAAACCAACTCTAGGGCCCCCGGTTGATAATGGTTTTTATTATGATTTCGAATTTCCGACAGTGGTTTCCGAAAGCGATTTGCCAAAAATTCAAAATAAAATGGAAGAAATTATAAAAACCTGGAATACTTTCGCACGCTTTGAATTATCTCCTCAGGAAGCCAAAGCCGAATTTAAAAACAATGAATATAAACATGAATTGATTAACGGTATAGCTACCGAGGGCGCGCCAATAACCATTTATCAATCTGGCCAGTTCCGCGATCTGTGCCGTGGCGGCCATGTGGAAAAAATGAAAGATATCAAAGCCGACTCCTGGAAATTGGAACGTATAGCTGGGGCTTATTGGCGCGGCGATGAAAATAATAAAATGCTCACCCGTATCTACGGCCTGGCTTTTGATACTAAAAAAGAACTCGACGAATATTTAAAAATGATAGAAGAAGCTAAAAAAAGAGACCACCGCAAACTGGGCAAAGAATTAGATCTTTTTGTCTTTTCCGAATTGGTCGGTAAGGGTTTACCACTCTGGACAGAAAAAGGCTCGATTATCCGCCGCGAATTGGAACGTTTTATTGTTGATGAAGAAATCCGGCGTGGTTATCATCATATCTATACCCCTGATATTGCCAAACTCGACCTCTACAAAACTTCTGGACATTATCCTTATTATAAGGATTCCATGTACGCGCCCATCAAGATTGACGAGGACGAATTTATGCTAAGGCCGATGAGCTGCCCGCATCATTTTGAATTATATAAATCCCAACCGCGCAGCTATCGGCAACTACCCATGCGCATTGCCGAACTAGCTAAGCTCTACCGCTATGAACAGTCGGGTGAACTGAGTGGTTTGCTCCGAGTACGTAGTTTTTGCCTCGCTGACGCCCATATTGTTGCTCGCTCGGACCAAGCCGAAGCAGAAATTAACGGAGCTTTGGATTTGATCGAATATATTGCCGGCATACTCGGCTTTAAAGCTAATAAAGATTACCGCTACCGCCTTTCACTCGGCGATCGCACCGATGATCAGAAGTATTATAAAGATGATGCTGCTTGGGAACACGCCGAAGGAGTTCTAAGGAATGTCTTAAAAAACCGCGCGGTCGAAAATTATGAAGCGGCGGGCGAAGCGGCTTTCTACGGCCCGAAAATTGATATTCAGATTAAGAATGTTCTAGGCAAAGAAGATACCGCCTTTACGGTACAATATGATTTTGTTATGCCAAAAAGATTCAAATTAGCCTTTACTGCATCGGATGGTCGCGAAGAAGAGCCAATTGTCATTCACCGTTCTTCAGTCGGCGCGATTGAAAGAACCATCGCCTTCTTAATCGAGAGATGTGGTGGTGCTTTTCCCGCTTGGCTCGCGCCAGTGCAAATTAAGCTTTTGCCGGTTGGCTCAACGCATCACGACTACTGCCAAAAACTTAAAACCGAATTTCTTGATCACGGTTTCCGCGTGGAGCTAGACGATGCTAATGAAACCATAGGTAATAAGATTAGAAAAGCTGAAGGCGAAAAAATTCCCTACTCTTTGGTAATTGGCGACAAAGAAATTGCTTCAAATAATTTGGCAGTGCGCAAACGCGGACAAAAAGAAATTAGTAGCTTGCCTAAAGAAAAATTTATGGCTGAACTTAAACAAGAGATTGAATATAAAAAATAATAATAAAAATAGCCCACTACCAAATTCAGGTGTGGGCTACGACGAATGATGTTTAGTCGTGAACTAAACTTTCCTGATGAGCCTGCTTGATCGCAGTTTCAAGATCTTCGAATTTAAATGGCTTAGAGACTCTATGTTTAATCCCTAATTGTTCAAGTACTGGTATTCTCTCTGGTGTAAACACACCACTTACCGCCACCACTGGTAACAAGGGAAAGTGCGACCTAATTTGTCGCGTCATTTCAATACCGCCCATACCAGGCATATCAAGGTCAGTTATCACCAAATCTGGTTTTTTGTCGTGTACTATTTGCAATCCAGCTTCACCATTGTTGGCTGTGAAAACTATGTATCCTTGCATTTCAAAAAAGTCTTTTACAAGCTCCAATAGATTATCTTCGTCGTCAACGTATAAAATTGTCTTTAGCATTTTTTATCCTTCTTTATTATTTTTATTTAAGTTAGTTATTTTTTATTTCAGTTTAAAATCTTAGCAATTATCAACAAAAAAGTCAATAGCCAAAATACTTAAAATAAATCGGCATCTGCTTGGCAAATACCGATTAACTTATTATTAAAATAGTACAGATGGCTGTTAGCTGTTTAGTACTCTTTCTATGGTTACGAGAAGGTCAGTCAATTCATAAGGCTTAGATACAAAATCATCTGCGCCGAATTTTTGGCATTCTATGGCGTTTGTTAAATTAGCAAACGCAGTGAGCGCTATAACCGCTACTACCCGATCTGAATTCGGCCTATGTAATTTTACGCTTTTAACTTGCTTAATAAGTTCAAAGACACATTCATGCCCAAACCGAATTTCTGTAATAACCAAGTCAAATTGCGTTTGGCGCATTAATTCCAAGGCATGTTCTGCACTCTCTACAGCTTCCACGCTATAACCCTCATTTTTAAGCTCAGAGGAAAGTATCATTTGAGATGCCACATCCTCATCAACAATTAAAATTTTTGACATATATAACTCCTTTAAGTTTGTTTTATATTATTGTTTATTTGTAATATACTATTTTAGTACTCTAATCTAGTTTCATATCTTAGCAAATGGCACCTACTAAAGTCAACTCCTCCTACTTAATCGCAATTATTGGCCCCACTGCCAGTGGTAAAACCGACTTAGCTTTGCGTTTAGCTAAAAAGTTTAATGGCGTTATTATTTCGGCTGATTCACGCCAAATTTACCAGCACGCTCAACTCGGCACAAATCAGCCAAATGGCAAATGGTCTCGCTACGCGAAATCTGGCGTAGCTAGACAAATGGCTTTTGGTAAAGAAAAAATATATTTTGTTAAAAATATTCCGCATTTTTTTATTGATATACTTTCGCCCAACAAAACATATTCCGCCGCCAAATTTCAAAAAGAAGTAAACAAATTATTCCATAAGCTATTTGCTATTAGCTCTTTGCCAATCCTTGTTGGCGGCACCGGGCTTTATGTTTCTGCTATTGTGGAAAATTATCAATTTCCTCACAGCAAACCAAATCCTAAATTAAGGAAAAAGTTGGAAAAACTTAGTATTAAGGCATTGCTAGCTAAATTAAAAAAGCTAGACGGCCAAACTTACCGCGCTATTGACAAGCATAATCGCCGCAGAATTATCCGCGCTTTAGAGCATATACTAACAACTGGCACTACTTTTTATGCCGAGCAAAAACGCACGCCGCGCCCTAACACACTTATTCTTGGACTTAACCCACCCAAAAATAAACTTCGCAAAAATATTAACATCCGTACTGCTCAAATGCTTAAAAAAGGATTGTTAAAAGAAGTTAAATATATAAAAAAACACTACCCCACTTCTACACTACTCAACACTATTGGGTACAAAGAACTTTTACCAGTACTACAAAATCGGAAATTAATTAAAACAGCCGAACAGCAAATATCTACTCACACCTGGCAATATGCGCGCCATCAGATGACTTGGTTTAAACGGATGCCGAATATAAAATGGATAAAGAATTATACACATGCTAAAGTTAAGGCTGAGCGCTTTTTGGGACTCTAAAATAGTTTTATAAATTAAAAAACATCCCTAACCTCAAAAGAAGTTAGGGATTTTTATTTTACCAAAGATTGGGGCAATAATGAATCAACCATGGATTTATTATTTTTAATCTTCTTTTTAACATCTTTTATCACTTGGGACGGCTTAATCCCAAAACTCTTAGCCTTGGCAAAAACACCACATAACCAACAAAGTTCTTCAGATAAATCTGGCACCAAAGTGGCTGCCCTTACCAACCGTAAGAATTCATCCAAATCACCAGCTAATTGTTTTACCTCATTGTAATCTTTTGCTACTTTATCTGGTTTTCTCGCAAAAATTGCCTTAGCTTCGCTTTCCACACATTCTGCGCAAGCATGCCTATTATCTATAAAAATAACATGTAGAGTGCGATGCTTTTTACAACTCATCTTTTGAGCGCAAGAAATACATAAATGCACATAATGACTGCTACCGTCGGCCTTAATAAAAGTAGCTACTGTGCGCTGTTTACGTTCTATATTTTCTCCACACATCTTACATTTTATTTCTTCTTTATTTTTCACAAAACCACCTTCTTTCTTATTTTGACAATGACCAATTTTGATATTTTAGATTAAAACAATATTAACCCCTTGTAGATAAAAAGTCAATAAACTAAAAACTCTTTGCATCAATATGTTAACACTTTAATACAAAGACAAATTTAATAAAAAACTACTTTTTAAAAATAAATTGGTTTTTTATTTAAAAAGGCACCCTGCTTTTCAACAAGGTGCTCTGGGTTGTATCTAATTAGATTATTTTAACAAGTGTAGTTTTTGGTTTTTTACTACCACACCATTTACGCTCAAACGAGCAATGTACATTCCACTTGATAAGCCATCGGCATCCCAATGTGTAACCTGCAATCCTGCTTCTTTTTCCTCATTTACTAGAATTATAATTTTTTGACCAAGAAGACTATAAACTTCCAATTTTACCCATCCTCGCTCCCTTAATTCATAAGGGATAACAGTTTTTGAATTAAATGGATTGGGATAATTTTGATGAAGTTTAAAATCATATAATGCTTGATCGGTTAATTCTAGCGCATCAGTTGCTATATCTGGTGGATCGCCAAAGCCATCAAATAAAACAAGAATCGGTGGATAATAACCCATGCACATTGGACATGGATTGTACCAAAAGATTAGATTATCAAATCCAATTCTGGCGTTATTCTCTTCGTATGATTTCCAAATTCTGATTTTTATTCTATCAAAGATAAAAGTTCTATTTCCTGTAATTCGCTTGAAATGTCTGCACCATCTATCTTCTATGCAGTTTTTGCACGAAAGACAAACTATACTGTAGTTCCATTTAATGACTTGAATGGTCGTATCCTTGTTTAGCAAAAAAATTTCCAATTTAACTGGTGGCCAGGAATCCGTAAAATCAAATAACTTTTGGTTAATTTCCATTGCATCATAATAATAGGTATTTATGGGCGGAATTTTTTTCTCCCATTCAACATAATACGGATATGTCGAATCGTCCGTCTGCTTTATTTGAAACCAAAAGGTTTGATAATGTATTCCCTGCGGTGAAGCAGAATCTGCAACAATCTGCATTACTGTATCGTGTCGTTTTAAATGAGGCAAATTAGTGCCAGAAACTTTCCACCCATTGACTATAGGACACATCAACAAATCAGAGCCAGACTGGTCTTGGGCATTGGAATTCTTTGGCAAAGTCAAAGAAAGAACAGCGGCAAAAACTAACAACAAAGTTTTCATGACCTATTCCTTTCTATAAAAGTTTTTAAATAACTGTTTTTTAATGGTTTATTTTTATTTACAATACCAACTTAACTTAAATTCATTATAAAGTTAACTTTTGTTTAAGCATTCTTTCTGCTTCAATAGGATCCACTTTGCCTTTGGTTTCTTTCATTACCGCGCCTAAAAAAAATTTCATCAGTGCCGCTTTACCAGCCTTATATTGTTCAACTTGCTCTGGATAAGTTACCAAAACTTTTATCACAGCCTTATCTAAACCATCCTCTGCCCCACTACTTTGGCCAAGATTTTCTGTTTGTAAAATATCATCTGGATCGCGACCCGTTTCTACCATTTTTCTAAGCAACAATTGCGCGTTGGTGGAATTCACTTGGCGGCGTGCTACTAAAAGCAAAAACTCTACTAACTGATCCACATCAAATGACAGTTTTTTTATACTGCCTCTTTTTTCAGTTAATATGGCAGAAAGTTTATGTACTATCCAGTTAGTAGCGAGTTTAGCCGCGGCTTTAATATCCCCTTCTAATTCAGATGTTAAAACATTTATCACACTCTCTGTAAAATCGCCTAAAACGCAATCCTCGGTTAAAAGCCTACTTTCAGCCACCCCTAAATCATAAACCTCTTGTAGGCGCTTACGGCGCGCCTGGGGAAGCTCTGGCAACTCTTTTGTCCAAGCCTTAATTTGCACGTCTGTTATGTTTAAGGGCGGAATATCAGGTTCAGGAAAATAACGGTAATCGTGCAAAGCTTCTTTTTCACGCTGTACTACCGTTACTCCTTTTTTCTCATTCCAGCCACAAGTTGTCGTCACCGTTTGGGGCGTACCTTTTTCCCACAATTTAGTTTGCCGCTCAATTTCATAAGTTAAAGCCTTTTCAACTGATTTAAAAGAATTTAAATTTTTAATTTCTGTTTTATGATAAAACTTACTATCGCCCACCGGACGCAAGGATAAATTTGCATCACACCGCAAGTGCCCCTTTTCCATATCCGCGTCTGAAATATCTAAATAGCGCATAAGTAATTTTAACTCTTGCAAAAATATTCTAGCTTCCTCTGGGCTTTTTACCTCCGGTTTAGTAACTATTTCCATAAGTGGGGTACCGGCACGGTTAAAATCCAACAGAGAGTGCTTGCTATTATGAAAAAATTTGGCCGTATCTTCTTCTAAATGCATTTCCTCTATTCCCACGCGCCTCACGTCTTCTTTAGTTTCAATTTCCAAATAACCATCACGCCCCAAAGTTTCATGGTGCTGGGAAATTTGATACCCTTTGGGCAAATCAGGATAAAAATAATTTTTACGGTCAAACTTAGAATTTTGATTTATGTGCAAATTCAAAACCAAAGCGGCCTTAACTGCCATATGCACTGCTTCGGCATTTGGTACTGGTAAAGTACCCGGGTGCGCCAAACACACCGGACAAATAGTGGTATTGGCCGGCTTATCTTCACCTGTGTTGTCACAGGCACAAAACATCTTAGATTTAGTTTTAAGCTGGATGTGAATTTCCAACCCGATTACTGGTTCTAGCTTCATAACGCTATTTTAGCATAAAAAAATTGGCTTAGCATCCGTACTAAGCCAAAATAATAAAAAGATTTAAATATATGTCTTAACCCGAGCTTGGGAGCGTACAAAAACACTTGTGTAAATCAATGCATTTTTCCAAAAACTCTTTGGACACGTTTTTCCAATCAATACCTGGGAATGACGATGTTTTCTTGCTTTCTTTTGTAGATTTGGTTTGTTTGTCCATATTTCACCTCGATTATTTTTGTTTATGTTTATTTATTTTTGTTAATTAAATTTTTTACAATTTTATACACTTTAAAATGTATTTGCTGTGGTGTCAAGAGCTTGCCCTGTTCAAAACATTCCACTATTGAAAATTTACAAATATGAGCCACTTCCAAATACGCTCTTTCGGCTGCACGCAAATGCCCTAAATCAGCTTCGTGAATATCCCGTTTTTTACCACCAACATATTTACGCGCTGTTTTTTTATCTACCAAAAGCTGAGCTTGCTCTGCTGGCATATGCAACAGGATAGTCAAATTGGGTTTGGGAATTTTAAGCAATTTGTATTCTAAATCAAAAAGCCATTTCCAATAAGCCTGACGCGCCTTGGTATTTAAAATTTTTCCACCCTGATGCCCAGCATTACTGCTAGTGTACCTATTGGCCACTACCATTTTACCCTGCTTTAGCCACTGCCTTATCCTGGGTGCGGCCTCACACCTATCAAGCGCATAAAATAAAGAACCCTGATACGGTCCTATTCTACTTGCCGAACCAAATTTACCGTTTAAATATTGCTCTACAAAATAAGCCGAGGGTTTGCCATATTGCGGAAAATCAATAGTCATCACCGGCTTTTTAGCGCGTTTTAAAGCACACACCAAAAGTTTAAACTGGGTAGTTTTGCCAGAACCATCTGTACCCTCTAATACAATAAATATACCTTTTTTAGACATACTGCAGATATTTTAGCAGTATAGTGAAAAATAAAAAAGGCTTATGTGAATTTTCACAAAAGCCTTATTAATATCCAATATATTATTACTATTTTTTCTTTTTTCGCTTTAATATTCTTCTACGGCATTTATGGCAAGCTGGCTGATAGATTTTATCGCCAATTATAATTCTTTTTATATCTTTTTTTATTACATTTCCTTTTTCATCAAAACGTAAGCTATAAACTCCATCGTGGGAATGACAAAAATTACATATGGCTGTGAGTTTTGTAGTATATACTAGCGGATGCTTTGTTATCTCACTGATGGTTTTAAAATTTCTCGCTCTATAATCAGTGTCCAAAGCGCTTAGGTACACTGTAATACTGTGTTCATAAAGTCTGACAAGAATTTTAATCAGATTGCTAGGGAGAAATTGGGATTCATCAATACCGACTACTTGAGCTTTTTTATTTAAGGCTAAAGATAAAACCTCTTTACAAGTAGAAACGCGGATTATTTCCCCTCCGAATTTTTCAATAATAAGACCCCCTCCATCATGAGTTTGCGGAATTTTTCCCCTGGTATCTCGTTTGGGTCTAAACAGAATAACTTTTTGTCCAGCTCGCGCGTGTCTATTTAAAAAACCAAATAATACTGAAGTTTTTTCAGCAAACATTGCGCCGACAAAAGCCACGATTAATTGGGATGTATTGGAAATTTTAAGGATATGTATATTGTTATTCATTTTTAACCTCTTTGGTTTTTATTTTAAGAGTTTATTATTTGTCTTATCTTATCACTTCTGAAAAAATTGGCAAACAAAACCAAGGCTTACCCAAATAAGGTGGAACAAATGTCCCACCTTATTATTTTATTCAGGATAAAAAATAATTAACTATACTTTCCGCTCGAAAACAACAAAACGATACATCACCCTATTTTCGCTTTGAAGTTCTGATTCATTTATTTTAATAAAGTCTGCCGGCAGGGCTGGAAAATAAGTATCGCAATCATAAACCGCGTCAATTTCCGTAAGATAAACCCGTCCGCATTCTGGCCTTTGTATGGCTTGCGTATAAACCATACCGCCGCCTATTACAAAAACTTCACCATTCCATTTTTCCGCAATAGCTGTAAACGCATCTTCAAAAGAACCTGCCAATACTACTCCTGGGGGCACGGTTAAATCACCACTTGGCGCCAGCACGACATTTAAACGGCCTGGTAGGGGTCTAAAACGCTCTGGGAGCGAAAGCCAAGTGGTACGCCCCATAATAACCGCGCAGCCTTTGGTGACCTCGCGAAAGTGCTTTAAATCGCCGGACAAATCCCAGGGCAATTTACCGCCCTTGCCAATGCCGAAATTTTTATCAACCGCTGCTATAATAGAAAATTTCATAACTAAATTGCTATCTCAAATTTAATTGTCGGATAACTTTCATACCCAATGATTTGACTGTCGGTGTATTGCCAATCAAATATGGACTTGAAATTTTCCGTTTTAATCTGTGGCAACTTATATTTATTGGGGTCTCTGATCAATTGTTCTTTAGCACCGTCAATATGATTAAGAAATAAATGAATGTCAGCCAAAAAACCAATCAATTTTCCCTCTTGATAACCAGATTCTTTTGCTAATAAATGCAATAACAAAGCATAGCTAGCAATATTAAAAGGCAAGCCTAACATAATATCCACTGAACGCTGGTTCCAAAGCAAATTCAACCTACCCTTAATCACTGTCACCTGAAATCCATAATGGCAGGGTGGCAAGGCCATATGGTCAAGCATTAATGGATTCCAGGCGCTAACAATCATGCGACGATCATTGGGATTGGACTTTAAGGTATCCACGACCTTCTGTAGTTGGTCATAACCATTACCAGTATAATCAGTATCATAACTTTGATAAGGATAATTGAAATGACGCCATTGATAACCATAAATAGCTCCCAGATCCCTTTCATTCATCATTCGTTCCTGAGTTGACTGGTCATGACCGTAGGGTGCTTTTTGAGGATTAGCCCATTCATCCCAAATGTGATTGTTCCTATCCTGTAACCACTTTTTATCGGTTATACCTTTTATAAAAAATTCCAATTCTGACGCCACCAAACGCCATGGCACTTTTTTTGTGGTAAGAAGTGGGTAACCATCTGCCATATCATGTTCAAATTTTTCTCCCGCAATTGTATAAGCATCCTTTCCCTGGCGAGTTGTTTTTATCTCACCGGTTTCTAAAACCTTTCTGACTATGTCCAAATAAACTTTCATAATTATTCTCCTATATCGCTAAGATAAGACTTATTTTAAAGTTTTTCCTTTTTATCTAAAATTTCCTGCACTAAACTTAAATATTGCTTCATAATTTAAAACTTGACTAAAAGGCCTCTCGTTAGTAAGATATCGCAATCTGAAGATAAATACAAATCACTAAAAAAAATCATAAAATAAACAAAAAGGAGGGCATTATGCCTACAAAACAAAGAGATGAACTGTTTAAAAAACAAATAGAAGAATTGTGTGATCACAAAGAGCGTATAATTCTATGCGCCAAATACCTTAAAGAAAAATTCGGTTCCCATCTCGCTTGGCTAAAACCAAAAGTTGTCATTATTTTGGGAAGTGGACTTGGTCCGCTGGCCAATGTGGTAACCGACAAAAAATCGATCCTCTACAAAAAAATACCATTTTTCCCCAATTCAACCGCTCCTGGCCACGAAGGACGTCTAATCATCGGAAAAATCGGTGGCGTACCAGTATTTGTGATGAGCGGAAGAACCCATGGTTACGAAGGAGTTAGCGCCAAAGAAATTACTTCCCCACTCCGAGTTTTTCATTTACTGGGCGTACGCAACCTTATTGTCACCAATGCCTGTGGTGGTATTGCCGATAATCTAAAATTAGGAGACATTATGGTCATTAAAAATCATAACGGCTTACTAATGCGCGACAATCCACTTACTGGCGCAAACGATGAAAACTTCGGCCCAAGATTTCCGGGTAGATTATATCCTTACGACCAAAAGTGGCAAACGTTGTTTCATGAAATGACTGAAAAGATGAAATTAAAAATAAAAAATGGAGTTTTTGCAGCCGTACCTGGTCCTAACTATGAAACTTATGAGGAATTAATATTCTTGCGCAAAAATGGGGTCAGTGGCATTGGTATGTCAACTGTATATGAAGCCATAGTGGCAACTCATCAAAATTGGAGAATACTTGGCATATCAATTGTTACAGATTGCCCATTGGACCAAAAAACCGACGTAACCTCTGACGAGGTTATAAAAGTTGCCAATAAAACCGGGCGAACACTAAAAAAACTTCTGGTGAAATTCATCAAAAAAGCTGATTTTTAATCAGCCTACATCCAAACAAAAGTAACCTGCGTTTCGTTTTTACGAATCGCAGGTTTTTATTTTCCCGTACTGCCAAAGTTCCGCGGACCTCTTTCCGCTGAAGATAATTCCTTGGTCTCAATCACCTCAACTTGCTGCGCTGGTTGAATTAAAATTTGCATCACCTTATCCCCTGCTGCAAAATGATAATCTTTGTCACTGCTGTTTAAAACCGTTAAAAGCAATTCACCTCTATAACCACTATCTATCACGCCAGCCAGCACGGTAATTCCGTGTTTGGCCGCCAAACCTGATTTATCCCAGCATAAACCAACATAACCCACAGGAATAGCCATAGCAATGCCAGTTCTTAAGCCAGACAAATATTTACCCGCCGACACTATGTAATCTTCTAAAGCATACAAATCCAAACCGGCATCGCCTGGTATGGCATAGCTTGGCAATTTGGCCCGCGGATCTAGTTTTTTTACTTGAAGTTCCATAATATTATAAATATTTTTTTACTACCTTTTCCTCTATTTGTTTATATAAATCAGCCAACGAACCGTTGTTTACTAATTTTACTTTAGCTTTGTGCCCCATTTGTTTAATAAACAACTCAGTGGGCAATTTTTCCTCGCGCTTAAAATCATCTAGTGTAAACTTGGATTCACCTACTTTTTCACCGCGTGTTAAAGCGCGCTTATATCTTAATTCGAACGGTGCCGTTAAATAAATTAATAAAAATCCGGGTAACTTTTTTAAGATTTCCAACTCAGCCGGATGTCTGGCTCCATCTATCACCACGCGCTTAAATTTACCCTGTTCAATTTCCTGCTTAATAACCTGAGCTAAAACACCGCCGCCAAAACGCTCGCGCAAACCGCCTACTAAATTCATTTCATTAAAACGCGTGGCTGGTAAATGTAAACGTTTTAAAAGGTCAACTAAAATATCGGAAAAACGAAAACCTTTAAAATTGTGGCGCTTAATTAAATAACGCGCCGCCACCTCTTTGCCGGCTAATTTTTCCCCTACAAAAACAATGGCGAGTGTTTTAAGTTTACGCGCAGGCATGATAAATATTAATTTAAAAAAATAAAACGCCCGACTTATAGTAATAAGAAACGGACGAATTCATAAAAATAATCAAATTTAGTTAGGGTTGCTGTTTAAAGTTCTCATGCATTTTAGAAGCCTGCGGTTCAAGCGCGCCATAATATTTACTACCTCGCTCAACACCATAAGGCTTCTCAGCTGGGGAGGAAAGTTGCATAAAAGCAATTTGAGCAATGGGCATGTCGTAATATAGTTTTACTGGCAAACTACCAATATTGTGAAGCTCTAGAGTTGGTTTTAGAGAATTACCTGGATCAATAAATCCAGCAGTGGCATGAATAATAATGCCAATGCGCCCCAAACTGGATTTTCCTTCTAGTCGTCCCACCATCTCGTCACCTAAAGTAATCTTTTCAATGGTTACCCCAAGAGCAAATTCGCCAGGATGTATAATAAACGGTCTATCGCCAGAAATTTCCACTTCTTCCATTAAACCAGCAATTGGTTCGCGCACATCAATGAAAGCGTGTTCAGTATTGCGGAAAATTAAAAACTTGGCACCCAAATGCAAATCAACCGAAGCAGGCTGTAAAGCTCCATCATACAATGGTTCAATATTAATCTTACCAGCCTTTAAAGCTTCTTTTATATCACGGTCAGAAAGAATCATAAAATTGGGTTATGAATTTTGAATAATGAATTAAGGATTAAATTTATTTTACCATAATTCACATTTAGACAATACGCCCGAAGCAAAAAATAATTCAAAACTGACTTTTTAACTTTAAGTTGTTTTAATCCGTACAGCTGGCCCCATGGAAGTGGTAAGTGTAGCACTCATAATGTATGAACCTTTTGCTCCAGCTGGACGAACGCGTTTTATAGCATCTATGAAAGTCGATAAATTTTCTTGAAGCTTAGTAGATTCAAAAGAAAGCTTGCCAATCATTTGATGTACATTACCTGTGTCATCAGCCTTAAAGCTAACCTTACCTTTGTTCAAATTTTCAACTGCCTTAGCAACGTCGGGGGTAATTGTCTCTGTTTTAGGGTTAGGCATTAAACCTTTTTGTCCCAAAATTTTAGCAATCGGTGCCAATAATTTCATCATTTCCGGTGTGGCCACTGCTACTTCAAAATCGCATTTGCCGGTAGTTTGAATTTCTTTAATCAAATCTTCTGCACCTACCACAAAAGCGCCCGCGGCTTTGGCTGCCTTGGCTTTATCATCACCGCAAAAAACAGCAATCTTTTTTGTTTTGCCAACACCGTGCGGCAAAACTACGCTTCCCCGAACTTGTTGATTGGCCTGTTTAATATCTATTCCCAACCTAAGATGAACCTCAACCGAGGCATCAAATTTTAACGGTGGCTGGCTTTTTAACAAAGCTACTGCTTCGACTGCCTCGTAAGCCTTGCCAGCGGTAACCATAGCGCGGGCGGCCTTATAACGTTTACTGCGTTGTGACATATATAGTCTCCTTTAGGTGGTGCAAGCCCTTGTTACTCCGCCTCTAGGCGGACAAGGTCCCACCAATTAATAATTTAAAATTTAAAAATCAAAATGGAAAATTAATTTTGAATTTTATATTGTCATTTTACATTTTGATATTTTCATTTTTCATTCAATCGTAATGCCCATTTGTCTGGCTGTGCCTTCTATAATTTTCATCGCGGCATTAATATCGTTAGCATTAAGATCGGGCATTTTAATTTTAGCAATATCTTCAATTTGCTTGCGGGTAACTTTACCAACTTTTTCCTGCAAAGGTTTGCCTGAACCTTTTTCAATACCAGCCGCTTTTTTTAAAAGTTCGGCGGCGGGTGGAGTTTTAAGGATAAAGCTGTAAGTGCGATCTTCATAAACCGTAATTTCAACTGGAGTAATATCTCCGCCCTTATCTTTAGTTTGAGCGTTGAATTTTGTACAAAATTCCTGAATGTTCAAACCATGTTGGCCCAAAGCCGGACCAACCGGTGGGGCTGGATTAGCCTTGCCTCCGGCAATTTGCAATTTGATAACTGTTTTTACTTTTTTGGCCATAAAAATAAATTAAGTAAGAGTAAGAGTTTAGAGTAAGAATTAAAGTTTCTGAATTTGCAGAGAATCAAGTTCCACTGGAGTTTCACGGCCAAACATAGAAACCAACACCTTAATTTTGCCACGAGCCTCATCCACTTCCGAAACCTTACCTTCGAACTCTTTAAACGGACCATCGGTAATTTTAACTGGCGTACCAGGAGTAACATCAATCTGATACTTCGGCTCTTCAATGCCCATGCGCTTTTGAATGGATTTTATTTCATCCTCCGAGATTGGCGTAGGTGTAGTACCGGTGCCAATAAATCCTGTTACGTTTGGTGTGTTGCGCACTACATACCAAGAATCATCTGTCACCATCATTTCCACTAACACATAACCTGGGAAAATTTTTTCTTCTATTACGCGACGTTTACCATTTTTTATCTTAATTTTTTTCTCAATCGGAATAAGCACGTTAAAAATCCTATCCCCCATATCCATGGATTCAATACGCTGTTTTAAATTTCGGCTAACATTTTCCTCGTAGCCGGAATAAGTATGAATGGCGTACCAGCGACGGCCAAGTTGAGTAGCTTGTCGTGACATATAATTAACTGATTAACGGCCCAGCAAAATATTTTGCAAACCCAAATTGAGCAAATAGTCTATCGCACCCAAAAATATCGCCACACCCAAAGATAACCCTATAACAATTAGAGTATGCTGAGTGGTTTCATGTTTAGAGGGCCAAACTACCTTTTTAAGCTCTTCAATCGCTTGTTTTAGGTAATTGGTTAGTGGATTAGGCATATAGAATTGATTTTAAAGTCTTTTAAAAGGCCCCTCACGGGCCTTTCTTACGTTAAATATATTAACATACCATTTTGACGTTGGCAAGGGCTATAAAAGGCTTTTAAAAAAGCCCACAAAATAAGGTAGATAAAAAGCTTTTTACCCATTGACAAATATAGCCTAAAGACCTTATATTAAATTACTATTTAATAAACTTTCATTATTTTCTCTTGAGCACTATATGCTTAGCAGAAAGTAATGAAAATTAAATAATAAAATAACCAAAAAAATAAAATAAGGAGATTGTTATGGATTCTGCGAGTTTAATAAAACTAAGACTTGATGATACGTCGATATCCAATGAAGACATTGCGACCAAGCTTTCAAAAAACACAAAAAATATATTGGTCACGCTTGGCGGTCACGGCAATTATTCATTTTTTACCAAACCAGACAACAAGGAAATCGGCAGTCGCGCGAGTAGTCAAGTTCTCCATCTTAAAGATGGATATCCAGAATTACTCGAAGCAGCTCGCGAATTTTCCGCGCCATTATCACAAAAAGCTTAGTCAATATAAAGGATTTAAATAAAGCCTTGTTCAATCGAACAAGGCTTTTATTTTATCTCAACGAATTTTATATATTCCACGTCACTCCTAAAGTGACAATGTTTTTGTGAGATTTTTCCCACTTATTTTTCACTAGTGTCTCCACCGATGCTGGAGACAATGCTAGTGTCAGCGCAATATTATCGCGCCGATTTTGAAATAAATTGGGGCTAACAACCCTAACGCCTATAAGCCATCCTCTGTGACGCTCATACGGTCTACGATTATGCTTTTCATTATAACGAGCTCCGAAGCCATACCCTACCAAAATGGCTGATTTATTCCAAAGGCAAATTTGTAATCCGCCTGCGCCTTCCCAATTATCAACTGGGATAATCATATGGGAATAATATCTCCCACGCATCCCCACACTTACATCAATAAAAAATCCCATATGTTCCGGGCTATAAGTTGTAAATTGGAAGATTAAGGAGGACGATTTCCCTACAACTGTTTGAAGTCCAGCGCCAAACTGAACTTCATCTTTTAGCTGGCCCATTGCAAGACCAGATAAAAAAATTACTAACGCGACTAAAACAATAATATTTTTCATTTTTTCTCACTTTCTTTTGTTTTTTAAATGACATTATTAATTTTTGTATATCAATTCATAATAGCCCTAAAGACATGTTTTGTCAATGCGTGTGGAACAATAGATTATTAATTTTGGCTAAGTTAAGGCAATATTTATTCACCAACTTGAGATGTTCCACGGCTTGCAAGCTTTTCACCAGGCCAACATTATCAAATACAAAACTACCCCGCCATGGCGGAGTAGTTTAAATATACTTAATACTAAATAGTAATAATTTATTTTTTAGGCGATACCAATGAAATGCCTTTACTCGCCGCGTTACCCAAAGTAACTAAAAGTTTAATTTCCTTACCCTGCCGCTCCACCAAAAATTCTAATCTATCCCCTGGTCTATACTGTTGCAATAAAGAAGACAAACTTCGTACGCCCAAACGATCGCTCCCGATACTTATAATTCTATCGCCTTCTTTAAAACCAGCAAGCGCCGCCGCTCCTTTAGCCGATAGTGCCACTCTTTTAGCAGAAGACGTAATAGTAGCACCTTGACCTAATTTATCATCCGCGGGCAAAAATAATTCAGTCCATTCTGATTGCAAATAAGATAAGCCCAAAGAAGCGCGATGAACTTCGTTTTTGGCAAACAACATATCAATTATACTATTCAAGCTATCAAGCGGAATAATAACGCGCGCCTCACCACCATATTCACCCACCAAACCAATAATCTCACCGCGTAAATTAGCTACAGGTGCGCCTAAAGTACCTGCGGGCAAGGGCTGATCAAATAAATATCTATCCGGTATTACATCGGAACTAGCAACTACATCCGCTCGACTGTTAATTATACGTGCAGAAAGATGTGTTAAGCGTCTTAAATAAATTGCCGGATTAACTGATTGGGTAGAAAAAGCGCCAATCACCACCGGTTGGCCAATAGCCAAAGAATTAAATTCCGCAAAAGCAGTGGCGCTTAAATTGGAGGCCTCAATTTTTAAATAGGTTACAGGCACGGCTGGATCAATCACTATCATTTGCACAGGGTGCATGGCGCCATCGGCTGAGGCTATTTGATAAGAACGTTTGGCGTCGGACACTACAGCCTGCGTGGTAACTATCCAGCCATCGCTCGAAAGCACCAATCCTTGTCCTAACGCCTCACGCGTCAAATAAAGTTTATCAATCGGCGCCACAGACGTGGGATGGCTTACAAAAATACTTACCACTGCCGGGGCTAAACTGTGCTTTAATTCTTCGCTAATTTCTGGGGTATACGAAACCGAGGTAGGAGATTTTTCATACTTCGTTACCGATACTATTGGCTGCAGAAAACTTATTAAACTAACACTAGCTAGAGTGCTTACTATGGCAGCCAAAATTACAGCTATTAATAACTCAAAATGCCAACCGCGCGGCTTGTGAAGCTTGCCCGTTGGCGTGCTAAATTGTTTAGCATTGCGCTCGCGATACAACTCGCGGATCTCTTTTTCGTATTCCATTTCCGGTGGTATCGGCGGTATCTTATTGGAAGAATGTTGTGTCATAAAAAATTTATACTAAATCCAGCGAGCAAAAACTAATATCAATATAAGCGTTAAAACAATAATAGCCAACTCGCGGCCAAAAGAACGAATATTAAAAAAACCTTGAGACTCTTGTCTTAATACTAACACAATTGCCAAATAACTCACTGCCAAAACAAAACCTATCACATAAAAACTAGTCGGCCACCAAACTAACAAGATAAATATCTGCCCAAGCAAAATAGCCGCGGTTAACCAATAGCGCCAGCGAACTAAGGGCGACCAGCCATTAATTTGCGCTAAGGTTATAAACGAGATTACTATCGGCAAATAAAAAGCCATTAACAATACCCATAATGGATAATCCAAAAACACCAAAAGACTTTCGGCTGACACACCCAAGCAAAAAACAGTTAAAAAACTAAGCGATAAAGTTGGACCTATTACCATTGGTTGCTCGCCCACAAAAAACTTCTGCCGCATTCTATGCCATTCGCTCAAATACCACCAGGAGAAAAGCGACAATATAACCAGCCACAACAAACGATAAAGTGTGCTTTCCAAAAAAATCCAAAACAAAAAACTACTGCCCCAATATAAAATCAAAGTAGTGCCGGCTGAAAGCCACGAAAAAAAATATTCACGCCCCGACCATTGCCACCAAATTGTGACGCCCATCAGTAAAACCAGAATGGCTACTGCAAAAGGCAAAACAAAAGGCTGCCACCACATAATTATAAAAGGCAACAACACAGCCACCGATACCACGCGCATAAAAAAATTGCTAAACCATTCACCTCTTCTAGGCGCGTGTTTTAACAACAAATAAATGTTACGCCAAATATTTTTTCGATTAAATAGAGCTCTAAACATAAATAGCCAAACCTAGGGAGCTTGCTTTAATAAATTTTTTAAACTGGTTTGGGTGCTAGTTATAGTAGGAGATCCTTTAGCGGCTATGGCCACTCGGCCCGGTTTAAGTAGCTCAACTAATTTAGAAATTTTTAACACTAAATTCAGGTGGAACTCTTGAGACTTTTGCGGCACCATTAGTTTTAATAATTCATCTTTTAACTTAATTAATCCGGCACTGTCGCTAACTGTAAGCTCACGATTTAATAATGGTTCCAACTGATTAATAATATTACCTAAATTATCATGATATTTCTGTGCTAGCAAGAGGGGCGTAACAACAGGTGCTGACGCTACTAAATTACCGGCATTTTTTGTAGAGGTTAAAAAAACATACCACACCACCACCGTACCTATAAGTACAAAAAGTGACAATGTTGTTATTACCAAATATCTATGTGAACGAAGCAACATAATTGGAAATAAAAAAAATATTTTACGCCTGCGTATTACGTTTGCAATTATCACACGAGCACCAGGGCAAATGCAAACGAGTAGCGCGACGATTAAGTAAAGAAAACCCAAAAATAACCAACAATATTGGCCAAGCCACTTCCCAAACATGATTTTGAATAATACCTAAATTTTTTAACAGCATCACTAAACCAAAAACTATAAAAATTGTAGGCCAAAACATAAATTAAAAGTTAATATTTAAGCAAATACATTATAGCTTAAATGAGCATAATTATAAATGAGTAGTTAAGCTTTCCGCTTTAACCTCTTGCCAAGTGTCGCTCTCCTCATTCCAACGAAGCGCTTTAAGCGTCAAGGTGTGTTCATTTTCATCATAACGATACTCCACTGTAGTTTGCGAGCCAACTCTGTTGGAATAATAAGTTTTTTTCTCTAAAATTTTAGGCTTTACTATAAGTTCAAGTCGAACTTTACCAAGGGGGGTGCCACACTCAATAAACTCAACATGTCCCGGACCAGGATTCAACTCCTCTCTACCTTCTTTGGTAACTTTGAATTTATCTTTAATAGTTGATATTAAATTTTGCCAGCGTTCGTAAGTCATAAATAATAAAAAATTATTTTTTAATTACCATTAAAATATTCTTTACCCTCATCAACTTCGTGTATACTCACAGATTTCTGGTGCTCTGGCGTATAGATTTTAATAATAACGAACTTACCCGAAGTAGTTTTAGTATTAGCATCAATAGTCTGTTCAATAATCTGAACGTGCCCCCAATAAAGCCACTTACCATTAAGGTTGTGAACTAAAAATACTCTAACAGGAGCTGGATGAAATAATCTGATTCCAGGCTTATTGTAAAAAGAAAAAACTTTACCACTAAAATCATTGGCTGTAAAAGGATGTTTTAAATGTTTTTCCAATGTTAACTCAGCTGGAAATCCTTGCTCAGTAGTTAATTGCAAGGTGTCGTTTAGTTCTATATAACTACCCATAATAAAAGTAAATTAAATTATAAATTCGAAATTCTAAATCCTAAATAATATATGAGATAAAATATTTTGACACTTAGGTTTTGAATTTGTTTAGGATTCCTGCCTACCGGCAGGCAGGTAGATATTGGGATTTAGGATTTTATGTTAGATATTTTTTTCCTTTAAGTGAGGGTGGCAGATAATCTTGTTCTACTTTGCTTTTATAATCTGGGTTACCTGCCCGCCGTTGGGCTTCGGCAGGCGGGTACTTATATCCCGCACCATAGTTTAAATCTTTCATTAATTTAGTCGGGGCGTTGCGCAAATGCAAGGGCACTCCCTCGTTAATAGTTTTTTGCACATCCTCCTGTACTTTACCATAAGCCACATAAAGAGCGTTAGATTTAGGTGCACGGGCCAAATAAACTACCACTTGTGCTAATACCACATTGCATTCCGGCATACCAAGCTGATGAGTTGCCTGAAAAGCGGCTGTGGCCTGCACCAAGGCCTGCGGGTCGGCCAAACCTACGTCCTCTGCTGCAAAACGCACCAAACGGCGCGCCACGTACAAAGGATCCTCCCCTGCCTCCAGCATGCGTCCCAACCAATAAAGAGCCGCATTATCATCCGATCCTCTTAATGATTTATGCAGGGCAGAAATTAAATTATAATGTTCCTCACCCGCTTTATCATAAACCAGATGAGTACGCTGTAAACTTTGTTTAATAACATTTTCGTCTAATTTGGCCGAGTCCCCTTGGCGCGCTGATTTTACAGCCAGCTCCAGCGTATTAAGCGCCACGCGCGCATCGCCGTTCGCCATAACCACTATATGCTCTAGAGCCCTTTCTGCGCCTTCAACCTTAATGTTTCCTAAACCTTTGTCTTTATCTTGCAAAGCGCGCTGTAAAATTTTTTTCAAGTATGACGGATTAAGCGATTTTAACACCACCACGCGACTACGGGATAATAAAGCGGAAATAACTTCAAAAGAAGGATTCTCGGTAGTGGCGCCAATGAGAGTTACTATTCCCCTTTCCACTTGGGGCAAAAGCGCGTCCTGTTGAGTTTTGCTCCAACGGTGAATTTCATCAATAAATAAAATTGTGCGCGTATTATAAAGCTTGCGGCGTTCTACTGCTTCCGCCACCACCCTTCTTAAATCGTCTAGTCCACTCGAAACAGCCGAGAGTTGGACAAAAGCTGACTTGGTTAAATTGGCGATTAATCTTGCCAGTGTAGTTTTACCACTACCGGGCGGGCCCCATAAAATAAGTGAAGGCACTTCGTCGCGCTCAATTAATTGGCGCAATGGTTTACCGAGGCCGATTATTTCTTCTTGGCCAAAAAATTCTTCCCACGTCCCTGGGCGCAAACGATCAGCGAGCGGCGCCTCGGCGCGCAAACGTTTTTCCAAAACGCCATCAAATAAATCACGGTTTAGGGTTGATTTAACTTGCTTCATATTATTATTGTATCACTTCTATCGCGTTTGACATAAGTACCAAAAAGATCTAAATTTTAATAAACTTAATTGTAATAATTTATCTATTAAATATATGAATGAATCTAGAAAACTACCAATAGAATTTGAACCTGGATCACCTGAAGATATAGCTGATAAACTTGTCACTAAGTGGGAAGCTGATGTGGTAATTGATACAGAAGACGACTTGAAGGGCGAAAAAAAATCGCTCGGAATTATAATTTCAGATTTTTTGAAAGAAGAACGCGCCAAGCGCAATGAAAAAGAGATGTTACCGCTTATTGAAGCTTTAAAAGAAAAGGTTACTCCACTTACCTCATCGTCAGATGAAAATATACGAGATGAATCCAGTAGTGCATTAGCTGTTCTTAATGATAGTTTTGAAAATTATAAATCAATTGAGAAAATATAAATCTGCTATTTCAAAAACCCCGCGATAAGCGGGGTTTTTATAATTTAATAAATACGTTTATATTTAAACAGCATATCCCAAAACTACTTTCCTACTTAGGCAAGTAGGAAAGTAATAAAAAGTTATGATACGTTTCATTCTATGTTAACTATTTCGTACTCAACGGCTTTATCAGCTTGCTGGATTTTTACTTTATCCCCGATGCTACGACCCATTAAAGCAGAGCCAATTGGCGAATGGTGAGAAATTATACCTTTGGTCGGATTTGTTTCTGCGGAACCAAGTATTAAATATGTTTTTTGTTTGCCTTCTGTGGCAATAGTTACTTTGTGGCCCAACTGAACTGTTTCTATATTTTTGTCCAGATTAATTATGCGCGCGTTCTTTAATTGATCTTGCAACTCCAAAATCTGCTCGTTTATAGCCCGCAAGCGCCCCTTAGCCATTGAGTAAGCGGCGTTCTCGGAAAAATCTCCCATCTCAGCCAATCTCTTGGATTCCTCAATCGCCCTCGGTCGGCTGACTTTTTTTAATTTTTCTAAAATGTTTTTGAGTTCGTCAAATTTAGCCTGCGTAATGTGAGGGTCTGTTTTTAAATTGGTATACTTACCGGATTTTCTTTTTGGAACTTGCATTTAGCAATTATAATGGTTTTACTTAGGCTACATTTTGGCAAATCTGGAGGCTGTATCAGCCTACCTACCAGTAGACAGGTTTCCTTGTCCTATCTATTTTAAATATGTAGGCGACACTCACAAGGCTTATTTTTCAAGATGATTTTTTGCTCTTTAATAGTATTAATAAAAACTTTTTGCCTACTTGATCCGGTGATAAAGCGTTTATTAAGCGGGGAAAGATGTTGGTAGCCGCGTTTGTTAAATTCTTTCACCAAACCTTCATGCCTCAAATAAAGCACTTTTTCTTTTCCCACCCAACGCAGGGTCTCGGGATGACGCGAATATCCACCCTTACCTTTATGTTTTGTTAAAATATTCCAAAGCCCATGAAGCTCCCTGTGTTCAGCGAGCAAGTGTTTACGACAAAGATACTTTGGGTGTATGTCCCATACACGCATGCTATTAACGATTAAGATAAGTGATGGTTAACTGCAAAATAGTCGCAAATAAAACCCAAATTAAATACGGAATTTGAATGTAAGTGACCCAGCGCGCATGTGGGTAAATAGCCACCATCGCCCAAATAAGCGTACTAAGAACGAGTAGAATATCAATCGCCGCGAGAAGGTTGTTTTTGAGTCCAAATTGTAAAGGTGTAAACGCAAAATTAAAAATCAGATTGAGGATGAAGGGCAGTGCGACTACAAGTGCAATTTCTTTTTTCCAAGCCATCAAAAATACTTTACCAAAAGAAATAGTAATTAAAATATAAAGAAACGTCCAAACTGGCCCAAAAAGCCAAGAGGGCGGCGACCAAGATGGTTTTATTAGTTGTGAATACCAATTATATGTGTTCATTTTTACTTATAATTACATCCGCCGAATTACTGCCGGCAGACAGTTTGATTAAAATTTTAAGTTGGTCGGGGTGCTGGCCATGCCTACGGCAGGCAGGGAATTCCACTCGCTCCGACTCGTGGCCTGGGCGCTACACACAGAAGCCTACGCCAACTCGGCTTCTACTCGCGCCCTTCAATTCCCATACTATCACAGAAATACAAATGCGTCAGTAAAAATACTGACGCATTTGTATGGTCGGGGTGCTGGGAATTGAACCCAGTCTACACGCACCCGAAGCGTGTGTACTACCGGTATACTACACCCCGTTCAAACAAAAACAGTATAGCTAAAACCCCTCTCCGTGGCAACGGGGAAGGGTTTTATAACTAATTATTCTTACTATCCTTAAGGCGTGGTTTTAGGTTCAACTACTTTTATCTTGCCAGTCACACTCGGATTCAAGTGATCATGATATGGCCACTCGCCAACCTTATCAAAAGTAAAAGTATAGGTTTCACCCTGAGCCAAGCCTTTCAAAGCATCAAAGCCTGGATAAAGCGTATGAGCGGGATGTGGACCAGAAGCCGGCCAATGCTGGGTAGTATCATTGTTGGTAAAAATAACTTTTGTGCCTTTAGTTATCTTGATTTCTTTTGGATTAAAACCATTGGCAGTTATGGATATATTAGCAGTGCCACTGATTACATCTTTGTCCTCGTTCTTTTTTACCTCTTTACGGGTAGTTAAAATATTAATTTTAGTAACTTCCGTAAGGGTATTATTGCTCTTATCCCACATACCAGAGGCTGTTACTTTTGTGGCCAGCGCCAAGTCGGCAAAGGTCTTAACTACACCTTTTTGAGCGATTTTAGTATCAGTAGTTACACTAACTGTTATGGTGGTGCGTGAATTAGGTTTTAGCACGAACTTTTGCGCTGTGACATCTACACTGTCAACAAGTCCAGTGAAAGTAGCGCGACGCTTTTGAATAGAAGTGTTGCGGATAATTTTTGCGTCTATTACATTTTCGCTGGTTAACCTGCCGTGAACTTGCAAAATATTGCCCACGCTAAATTCCGCTAAGTTGGACTTGGAACCAAAATTGCGCAACAATTTTGTTTTATCTGTTACATTTACAGTATAAGTTTTGCTTTTGGCTGTGACTGTTAAAGTGTTGCCGCTGATGGCTGTAAGTGTAGCTTTGTATAAATAAATAGAACGTTGCCTAAAAACAGGTGGGGTGGAAGTATTGGTATTAACATTAGTGTTGGAGTTTGTATTGGTGTTATCTGCCAGCACTGGCAAGGCCACTACCAAAGCCACTACTACCACTAACATTAGTTTGAGACGTTGTGACATAAAAATAGGTTAATAATTAGCTTAAGTTAGGTTTTAGACCATACATTATACTAAACGTTAAATATTACATATTCTTTCACTTTTTATATACTACCAAATCCTATAACTAAACTCCTCCCTACTTTTAGGGAGGAGTTTATTGTGTATAACCAAATAACTTAATTAACTACCGCCATTTGATTTTACAAATGTAGCTTTGATATTCCTCCATTTAATATCATTATATCCCATACTAACAGTACAAGTGCTGCCAGATACATTATCACATCCGGTCCATCCAACAAACACACTATCTAAACCTGAGTCTGGGTAAAGAGTTATATTAGCTGGACTGCCATAATTCCAGTAACAACCACGCCCATATTTATCACAACGAATATTGTATCCATCTAACACTATACCAACTCCATTTCCACTAACTTCAACCCCTAGATTATTTGCATTTTGTCTTGGGACCATAGTAACATAAATACTTCCGCCCTGACTCGTTACTGGAACATTACACGTGCGTTGTCCTGAAGGACATGGACCACTACTAAAATTCCATTCTACATGATCAGTACCAGTACTAATTTGGGCCCACAATTCAACGGTTGCACCAATGGAATACATAGCGCGACATTTATCAGCTCCAACTGAATGATTAAAACTGCAGTAAATTTTTTGATCAGCTGAACCAATAAGCCCATATCCCGCACCAGTGGTTACATAAAATAAACGATCACCAGCCTTAAATGTTCTTATGGTACCATAGCTTGTGCCACCGGCATTTTGTGCTATAGCGCAGTAGTAATATGTTATACCAGCGTCTAAGTTTGTAACATTGGTAGAAAAATTTACATACCCACTATAAGCACCGCTGCCTATATTAGTAACCAATGTTTTAATGCCAAAATCATCAGTATCACTACAACTCGTTGGAGGAGTTGCTCTTTGATAACGAAACCAGGCTGTAGTTGTAGAGCCATTCGGCTCAACCACACCCGCCAATTGGGCAAAGCTGTCTCCCATCTCAATCGGAATATCGGTAGTTACAATTGGTTTAGTTATTGCCCTAAAAGTTGCAGTCACATTCACCATTTCTTGCCCATCAGTGGCTACTACGCTACATATATACAGTGCTGTTCCAGGGCTGCAAGCGGTATTCCATCCTATAAATTCGTACCCCACAGCTGGAGTTGCGGTCAATGTAACCTGCCCAATCACAGTACGAGGGAATGAAGCTGAACAACTAGTACCACAATTAATACCAATGGGATTACTTGCTACCGATCCTTGCCCCGATTTTTCAACTGATACAGTAACAGGCTTAGGTGTAAACACTATGGTAGCATATTTATTATTATTCATAGTGAGATTACAAGTTGGTCCTGTACAATTTGCTAAGTCTCCACCCCAACTAAACATATATCCTAGGTTAGGTGAGGCTGTAAATGTTAATTGAGTACCAGTAGTAAACAAGATACCATTGCATCCCAAAGAATCACATTTTATATTACCAGGATTAATTGTTACATAACCACCAACGACACTTGGTGTTACTAGTAAACTTAAACTGTAGTTGGTTGGTCTAGTGAATGTTGCTGTAACATAGGTACTAGACTGCATAGATACAGTACAGTTCATACCAGCTACACTATTACATCCAGACCAACTAGTAAAAATTGATCCTGTATCCGGTCGGGCTGTTAAAGTAACAGTCGTTCCAATAGCATAAGAAGCACTACAAGTTGATCCACAATTAATCTTAGGTATAATTCCTGGCACATCATTACTCACAACTAAACCGGTACCCGTACCAGATTTAGATACACTTAAAGTTGGTTGATAGTTAGTAAAATTAGCTACCACATTTAAATTATTACCCATCAATACACTACATATATTACTAGTTCCAGTACATGCTCCACCCCAACCAACAAAAGTTGCGCCTGGTTCGGCAATAACTGTTAATGAAACTCGTGTGTTGTACATAAATGAAAATTTGCACACTGAGCCACAAAAAATAGCCGTGGGCGTACTGTATACTTTACCAGAGCCATTTTTAGCCACAGTAAGAGTACGCGTGATTAAGGGTCGATTAATATCGTCATCAGCAATTATTGGTGCTACCATAGCGGCCACCGCACTGCCAATAAAAAATACCATTGCTGCCACAGCTAGTATGGTATTTGTAGTTGTACCTATTTTTACCTTAGTCTGAGTTTTATTTGGTATAGCTGTACCCATATGTTTAATTTTTTAATAATTAAAATCTATTGATAATAAATTACTGCGGTCTAAAGCCCGCAGTATTAACGGTCTTGTTTTTGATTCTTAATGTAGTTACGGATGATTGATTCGCTGACAACGCTGTGGGT
>JAGVEX010000014.1 GCA_020057885.1 bacterium | reverse complement strand
ATGCCTCAAATTTAGCATATCCTCGCTAACGCTCGGAGTGGTGTCGCATTCATCTCCAGCCTTAAAAGGCTGGAGTATTCTGCGACATTAAATAAATTATAAAAAAGCTCTGGTGGAGTAAGTTTTGTAGATATTACCATGGACAATACTACAATGCAGTACTTACTTTGGCACACACCAGAGCCCAAAATCAAAAATGTCTGAATAAGTGCCGTTCGGACAAAAAGGAGATATGTCATGTACGAGTTAACAGAAGCAGACATCCGGGCAATTGGGGAAGCAAGGCAAGCGGCTTACGATAAAGCAAGAAACCAACAATTGACTGAGGAAGCAGCTCTGGCAGCAGAAGATGCTGCTGCAAACAAAAAAACAGAAGAGATTATGGCTGCTCATCAAGCAGGCAAAACCGAAAAAATTCCGGCAACAAAAGTGCCGCAGTCAAGCAATGGCAAGGTGCTGGCAATTTTTGCCATCATCTCGGTAATCGCTATACTCATCGGCATTATCGGAGTTTTTACACCCGGTCAACGTGTGGGCAAGGAAGAGTTTGCCCAAATGGTTCAAGTGGATAGTCTTTGGAAAGCAGAATATGCCAACCAAATGGCAAATGTTAAATCTGCTGCCAATGAGGCGAAAAAAGGTCTGGAAAACAGACCAACATACGATCAGATGAACAATGGTCTCGATCAAATTCAAAAAGTGGCAAACAAAGCGTTAAATAATTCTGTGGTTGCTCTACAATTGGGAACAAAGAACAACGATCGGATCGATACGTTACAATTGCAGATTGATGATCTGCGAGAACAAGTATCGAGCATTGAGGCTTCGAAACTAGAATTGTTAAACGCTGGCTTTGTCAACATGCAGGAGTTTAAAAAACTCCAAACAAAACAAGACCTGTTAGAAAAACAGTTAAAGGACAGGTCCAAAAATACAGATTGTAAAAAACACGAATTAAAAGGAATGCTGAAAGGAACATTCCAAGGAGAGATAAACGTCAACGACGAAGATCGTGATTAAACCCATCAAATGCCAAACTCCCAACTTACATAAGTAGGTTGGGAGTTATTTATTTTATCAAATTTTATTACTATTTACCTTTTGGCAAATTTTCATAAATAAACTTAACATTCTCAAGCTCTTTGCTACCTGCCGGTAAATTCAATTTTTGCATTGACTTAAAAACATCTTTGATGATTTGTGGAGTTATAGGCTTCTCATTGTCAATAGAAAATCCGGTTATATTATTAGACTTATCATAAGCAAAACGAATTGTATGTTCACCTACCTTTTGTCCATCAGTCCAATTAAACTTTGAAAGCTGCGCCAATTCTGAAGATGACGGTTTGGGAGTTTCAGCTGTTTTTATAGGTTCTGCAGACGATTTAATTGCTTCGGGTGGCAATTTAGGGGGTGTTGAGCCTTCTTGTATCACAAGATGTGCTTTTCCACCAACTTGTTCAAAATCTATTGGTTTAGGCACATCATGTCCTAATAAATTAATTGGTTCCTGAGATTTTACGGGAATCTCTACGCTCGACAATTTAGGAGTTGAACTATACAAAATAGTTCGCTCTAAATTTTCACCAACAGTTCCTTGCAACCCGCCATGGGAAAGTTTGCCACCAAGCGCATGGTCAAGCTGTTCATAAATAGCTTTTACTGCCCCATTTTTAACCCCCCCACCAAAATTATCTTTCCATTGTTCAAAATTAAGTGAGACATTGGTGTGCATAATTTTTTCCACTGTGCCACTAGATAAACGGGTTAAAGCCCCAATTCCTCTACTCTCAAACTTATTCTGCCACTGAATAAGAGTTTCCTTGAGTTCAGCATGATCTTCTAAAGCTCGGCCAAAAGCCTTACCTACAACTTCTTCGCCAAATTTATCACCTTGTAGATTTTCTATAATTGGATTACCACTTAAAGGTGATTTTAAGTTTGTCTCAAGTAAACTACCATTCACTTTCCAAGAGCGCGCCCCCTCAGCTATTTTTTTTAAAAAATCATAATCCACACTCTTCCAGCCAGCCTCATGCAATTTGGTCCCAGCATTGTACAAATTTTCTACCTTAGCCTGTGTTAAATCTGATAAATTGTGACGGATATAAATACCCAAATCTTGATCATGCAAATAAATCGGGGTTTTGGAGCCAAATTTATCAATCACTTCTTGTAATATTACTTTACAATCTTCATTTAAATTGCCGGCCCCATCATAAGTAAAAGCTAATGCTCTAGCCGCGTTTAATTTATCGCCTGTTGCCCAATCTTTAGTATTTTCACCCAAAGCTTTGGCAACTGCTTTAACAGTCGCATCTATCTCCTGGTGACCTGCCGTTGCTCTTTCCAAAAAATGTTCTCCTGTTTCATTTGGTAACTGACTATAGGTATGAAAAATTTCATTCTTATCACCCACTATATAATAATCTCCTACCCCATCGCCATCGGAATCAATCTCATATAAATGCACTTCACTAGATGGAATAAAATTCTTGGGAGCGTCAACGGCTGTTACTTCTGTAATATGCGCACCCTTGGGCGACCAAGCCAAATCTTTTGATTCAATAACTTCCTGATCAGTTGGGATTTCTACTGTATGTTGATAAATATCACCTTGATCAAGGTTTTTACTAAACTCATAGTGCCACTTGCCGTCTGGGCCTTGTTTTAAATAGATCTCTTTATCAATAGCAGAGCCTTTAAGTCTCAAATCATAATCTTCACCCACTACGGTAGTGCCGCCCACCTTGGTGTTCAAAGCTGCCTCGTGAGCCAATTTATTAGCAAAAGCTTGTACCTCGGCTTTATTTGTAACCTCACCCGTAAAGCCAAACTTTTTAGGATTATCCAAAATTTGTTGAATGCCCTTTGATTCAATTCCCTCACCAGCTTTAACTGTAGTAATATCAAGATCTGTTTTAAGGCGCATATTAATATCATCAAGGTTTGGTGACTTACCACCCTTAAACAGTTCGGGGTGATTAGTTATAAAATCATGTATTTGTTCTGGAGTTAACGCAGTACCTTTTATTTTTATGCTATTAAAATTATTCTCTAAATTATGTAAATAATCTGCTGTGTCCTTAGGGCTACCCAAACCTTGTTCAGATAATTCTTTTGGATAAATACCAAATTTTTTAGATAAATTACCAAGTTCTTGAGCATGCTTAATTGTTTCAGCTTGTGTAATATTAGATGTATTTTCACCGGCACCAACACTGGTCTGTACTTCTTCTTTTATTACCAAAGACTGCTTGCCAGAACTTACTTGATGCCCCTTAACAGCTTTTGTAGCATGTGATCCACCACGAACATAATCAGCAATGGCACTACCCAAAGCGGCAAAACCAGCACCAATAACACCACCAACTATTACTTGCTTGATAATTGACTTACGTTGTTCTTTTGATATGTTCTTTTCTCGTAAACTAAGAAAATTATCCAAACGATCCTCTAGTGTCCGACCTTCTTCGTCTTTTGTCTCTTCTACCCTGCCAGAAGCTGCCAAAGCTTCACCTTGACCCAAAAGATACAGCAGGGCATATTGGTTGGCCAACCGTTCCCTGTCGCTACCAAAATTTATTTCGCCCTTATCAATTTTTTCTTTAGTATAATAAAGACGTGCTTCCAATTGACCGCGCAATTTGGCCTTTTCCTCTTCGTTCTCCACTTCTTCTATTTTATTGGTCAATTTAAAAATTTTATCTTGTAAACTAGAAACGCTGGCAAACTCTTTTTTGGGAGCCTTAGCGCGCTCTTCACGAATCATCGTTTCAACTCTGCTAACATTTTGAAGACTAGTATCTAAACTATTTATCAAATTAGCAATGTCGTTGGGTAATTTCCATCCATAATATTCGCGAAGCTTCTCAATTGAAGATTCTTCAAGCACGTCAAAATTTTCTATACCTAATTCTTGCGCTTTATTACCTAATTGTTGATATATATCCTTAAGTTGCTCTTTAATGGCTCCAAGTTCAGGCTGTAATTTAGATATCTTTTTTCCCTCGCCTTGTTTTACACCACGTCGGGCAGCTTGCTCTGTTTCTGTTATCGCCTCTTTGGCGCGACGGTAAGCCAAATGGCCAGCGGTCACAGCTGCAAATAAAGGAGCTACTGCGTAACCAATAAAAGCTGTGGAGGCCATACGTGCACCAAAGCCAAACCCCATATATCCACCACGCTCAAAAATAGTATTATTTAATGCCCGCGACCATACTTCATTAGAATTAATTTCGTGTAATTTTTTTTCAGCTTCAGGATGAGTGTTTAAAAACTGATTCATTCGCACTTTATAATCAATCTCTTTAACACTAAGTGCGGCTTCGCGCTCATTTCCTAATTTTTTTTCCTTAAGTTTTATAATATCTCCAATAGCCGACTCATAATCGACTCTTATTTTTTCAAATTCTCGGTGCTGTTTTTTACTAGCAGAAGGCAAAGACCACTCATAAGGTAAACGACTAAATTTAGTAGCAATTTTGTTAAAATTATCTACCTTTCCTTTATCTTCTTCTGATAAATCTTGGCGTCCGTTTTCCAACTCTTTGGCATAATCTTCGGCCTTGCCAGCATATAAAATTTCTAACTGACCATTATTATTAATTTCAACTTCTGGGCCATTATATTGCATACCTTGCACTAATTTACCCAATGTCTCCCCATGAACAACCAAACCACCTTTTTGAATTTCGGCCGCCGTATCTTTTTGTTCTTTGGCTACATAATATTTCTTAAAAGCACCACGCCAAAGCCCGACTGACCAATTGGCAACCGCTTTTTTTGATTGGTATTTATCAATCGCCTCATCCTGAATGCGACCAAGTGTTAATTGTTGCAAATTTTCAAAAGCCAAAGCTTTTTGACCTTCTGACAAATCATTCCAACCAGCTATACTTTCGAGTTCTTCTTTATTGATATTAAATCTCGTCTCAAAATCATATTTTTCTTGCTCCAGTTTTTCACTTCCTGGCATTACAGAAATTTCTACAGGCTGATTTTGCAAAACATCAATTTGTGTTTCTGAAAAAGTTTGATCGGCCGTCATATTTGCCGCGGCATCTATTACATCCCCCTCAGCTTGTTCAATTTGATGTTTTATTTCGTCTGAAAGTTGTTGCTCTGATGACATAAAAACTTTTAAATTAATACAACAAATTAAATTGGCAAATCATATTTTTTATATCTTTCAAATAAAATTGCTTGCGTTTTAGGAGATTTCATGCTTTTTTCTATCTGTTGTGAAACCACCATTTGACGCATTTCATTTGTAAAATCATAGATAGGTTTACGCAATTCCTCATGCCAAAATTTATTAAGAGCCTGCCTAAACTTATCATCAATCACCTCTTTGTTTTCTCTCTCCTCAGCGGTAAGCTCTCTATTAAAAAAAGGTTCATAATCTATTTCATCAAACGGAAGACTACTATCATTATTTTCAGTTGTAATATAATGCCTATTATCACTAGCAAGACCATTATAGCCTGACACAGTGACATATTTACCACTCTTACTATGATAAGCCCTGCCTAATTTAAAATCAGGAGGTGGTGTTATCTTATTTTCAATAACACCGATTTCTTCCTCTATATTTCCCTGAATAATTGGTTCTGGCTTAGATTCACCCACCTGAACTGGTTGAATATCTTCTGATTTTTCTACTACATTCATATCTATCGGTTGAACTTCTATTTTTGAAGGCCCGTCAGTAATACGTACCTTTATTTTCTTAGTAACCATCCATTTTTCTCCTTCTAATTTAAGTTCTCCTGGGGAGAGCATCTCAATGTATGATCCACGTGTATTTGTCCCATCAAAATCTACTGCCGCCGACGGAAGATATATCGTGTACGAAGCTATCATTATCCTTTGTTTAAAAGGATCATCGACTGGAACATACTTCGCTATGGTTGAATCTTTGCTATCTCTTAATAGTTGAAACACGGACGCTAACGGGTCGTAACTATCATGCATTTTATCGGCCCAAAAATAACCCTCTTGATCGGCACCTGTTAGATAATCGACTTGTTTATAATCTTTCTTTTCAAACTTAGATTCTTTTTTTAGCTCAAGTTCTGAGACTTGTTCGTTTTCTGAAACTTTTTCTTTTTTTGTTGCTTGATTGATTAGCAAGCTTTGTTCCAAATGTTCCTTAATTACACCCATAGGCTCATAATTTTTACCTAAAAACGCCTGCATAATCTCAAGCTGTGATTTACTGAATTCTTTACCATCTTTTAGTTTAAGATACATACCATAAACCCACGCGCCTTGATCAAGCTCCATATTTGGTTTAGCACCTTCTTTTTCTTTAAGCGGCCGAAATAAAAAACTTTGCTGGTCTAAACTAGGCTGCAATTGTAAATAAGCGTCATACTTTCCCATAGCATGTACAGATGATGCTCCACCCGGAAAACGCTCTTCGGGTGTTCGGGCTATGTTAACAAATACTTTACCCCAAGCAGAAGAATCCACTAAACGACCGTCGGTTTTTAATTTACTTTCTGTTTGACCTAAAATATTCATTGCTTTATCTACTGTTTCTTGCTGTTTTTTAGAGCCATCAAAATATCTATTACCCTTGGCGCTAACATGCACCACGCCAAAATTCATTAAATCTTCATTACTAAATTCTCTATCCAGCAAATTTTCATAGTTTTCTTCCCATTTTTTGCCACCTACCGATTTACTGTATGAATTAGCATAAGCCACAATTTTACTAGCCGGCATGAAACGCTTAAGTCCGCGCAATGTCTTGGCGCTTTTTAAAAAATGATCTGGCTTGTTCATTATCTCGTTTGCTAAAGAATCACCAACTAAACTAACCAAAAAACGATCATTTTTATTATTGAAATGTCCCACGCCGCTCGCCATTAACAAATGCCACATAGTTTCGGAGGAGGAAGGTGGCATATCATTCTTTATATCAAAAAAATCCGCTTTATTAAACTGTTCTACAGCCTTGTTTTTATCCATCTCCTGTTCCGAACTATGTTGTTTGAATTTTAGCAAGTGCTCACAAAGAGTTGATTCTAATCCCGCTTTTTTTAAAAAATAAAGAGTAGTTTTAGCGTCATCATCGTTGTTGTCGGTTAATATAACTCGATGATCTTTATTCTTCGGTTGCCATTTGTTACCTTCAGCAAAATAACCCCACACACTTTTAGTAGATTCAATAAAACGCCTATTGGCCACCTCACGCTCTAGGTCAACTAGCTCATTCCATTTATGATCGCTGGATTTAGTAACATTTTCTTGAATCCATTTAACTAAAGGGTCAGACTCTGTTTCTATTTTTTCATCACCAAGTTCTCTGACATCCTCTTTGGCTTTATTTTCAAGTACACTGACGTCTGGTGGCGTAACTTTGCCCAATTTAATATCTTCTACTAAAAATCTAGTTGCCTTAACAGTTGGTGAATTATCCATTTTGTCACTATCTGCAATAAACTGCTCTAGCTCTGACAAGTCGGCCACACCATTTTTATAATCATCTAAAATATCATTGTAAGCGCTCCTAATTACCTCTGGCTCAGAATCAATGGCTTTTTTTTCTGCACTAATTTCAGACTCATTAGATTTTTTAGAGCCAACCTCACTATTTCTGCTATTTTTTCCGCGCGGTATCATTAGTGCCACATCTCCTGCTTTAGCTTTACTAGCAAAAACCCTTCCCTCATAAAATTTAACGGTGGTTTTGTTTTTTGATTTTTTTATTGGCAATTCATCATTTTCCAAACCAAACTCTCCCCCTTCTTCCGATTCAATGCCATTAAATTTATAGTCGCTTGTTTCTTGGTTCATAAAAAGATAATTAACAGACTACTGTATCACTCTTAATAATTACTTTCAATAGCTTTATATATTATACATTAAAATTACTAACCAGTGGTAGGTACCCAAAATTTAGACACTCAGTCTGAGGTATATTAACCCTAGAAAGGAATACTGCGCGACGACTTGACAGCAATTTTAATAAGTGTATAATAAGATTATAGTAGATTATTTATAGAAGTTTTATTAAACTTTCTTTTTAATAAGAAAAAATACTATGATGACACTAAAAGGACATTGTACAGATGATTAAACTCATCTATTGGTCCAAGGACTAGTAAAACCACTAATTATTTAGTGGTTTTATTTTTTATTAACCTAATAAGATTATACTTTTTAGGTACAGCGTTGTTTTTATTAATTAATTTTGAGAAAAAAATTTGTAAGTCGTTTGGCAAAATGGGTAATATTTCTTTTTCGAATAATGGCATAAGATTACAACTCTTAGGGTCCGGTTTTGTGAGATAATTAAAATAATAATAAGCATCGGCACGACATCCACCACCACACAATTTTAAATAACGACAATTCATGCACTCTTTTATGTCAGATATTTTAATTTTATAAAAAGGGTGTTCATACTTCTTCTTAATTGCTGATTTTAGATTCTGCGCTTTAACAAAATTTGCCATAACCAAATTTAAACTCGGACAAAATTTCATATCGCCATTCGGCCACAAGGCATGACTTCCCGTCCGATATTCACACGGATGCGCATCTTTATTAAAAGAAACGAAATTAATTGGTTTTATTTCTGACTTATAGACATTAAAAAGCTCTATCTCGAACGAGGGTTTATTTTTTAAATAATCAATTAATATTGTTTTAAAGACTTTTATTAATTTGTTAAAATTTGGCAGACGATATGTTGTATATGTTTTTTCATATCTTCCTAAAATAAATGGTAAATCCACGCGCCATCTATCAATTTTTAATGATTTTAATTTTTCATACAACATTATCAGTTCATGAATATTATTCGCAGTTACCTCAGTATTAATTACTACTGAAAAATTTTTCTTCTTTAATAATCTAATACTTTTTTCAATTTTTTTATAATCGCTTCCCAGCCTGATTTTATTATGCTCTTCAAACCCATCCAGGGTAATTTTTATTTCCTTTATTTGGGGATATTTACTCAACTTTTCAATAAAGCTACGGTCGAGAACTTTGCCATTTGATAAAAATTCCAGCCTTTTATCCTTACAATATTCTATTATTTCAAAAATGTCTTTTCTCAGAAACACCTCTCCGCCCGAAAAAGTGAATCTTTGACAACCCATTTTGCTCGCCTCATCAATCAAGCGCAAAACATCTTTTGTTGTCATCTCCTTTTTAATCATATTGGGTGAATTAAATTTACTATTATAGCAATAAGCGCAATGTAAATTACATTGTCCTGTTATTTCAAGATGTATTCCTCTAATTTTATAATCCTTCGAAATACTCATAACATTAAAATAAATTATTTATCAATGCATTAATATACATCTGATTAATTGCACAATGGACTTTAATATCTTTCTTATTGTAACATATTTCGCCCAGGCATTTGCCACCACATACATTATGATAGAGGCAATGGTCACAACTTTTATTTCTTATTTTAACTGCTTCATTTATTTCTGCGCCAGGCAATCCAACGACCATATGGCATGGAAATTTTTTTCCATTAACATCATAGCAAAATCTATTAATACCAGCTTCGCACTTATTTACTTGCGCCTTGCCTGTTAATATGTCGTGGTATGTAGAAATTGGCTTTAAACTTATTATTTTATTATTTTTATAATTAATATAATATTTATTTACAAGACTATTAATCTCTTTTTTTAATACACCCAAATACCTGCCCAGATCAAGCTCGTCATGTCCACGCGATATATTGGGATCAAAATGTATTTTTTTAAATCCAAGTTGTAGTAAATAATCAAATAATCCCGATAAATATATATTATTGCTGGTAATAGTAGCGCGCGCAACCACATTCTCAGCACCCATTTTTTTTATCAAAAACTTTACATTTTTTTCATAATTTGAAAACTCCTTTTCATAACCGCTTATATATGGTCGCTGTTTTTTTTGTATATCCGGCGAACCGTCAATACTAACTTGTACAAAAAAATTGTTCTTTTTAAAATATTTTAGATGGGTGCTATTAATTATTAAAGCGTTAGTCGAAACGCTATATGTAATATTTTTATTTATATATCGATAATATTTAACAACTTTTTTAATAAGATCGAAATTGCACAAAGGTTCGCCTCCAAAAAAACATATATGAAGCTGATTGGTGCCGAATTCTTTTAAGGCGTTTTCTATTGATTTTTTTGCGACCAAAAATGACATATCTTTCATATTTATGTTCTTATCACAAAATGCAGAGCAATATATGCATGCTTGATTACATTTTTCCGTAACATTCAGCCATATTCTTTTTCGGGCAGAACCATTAAGGGAATTGGCCAATGGTTTATTATTTAATTCCTGCAAAAATAAGTCAGTTTTTTTCATATTTTTACAATTTTCCACACCGTTGATTCTTTTCCGTCTTTGATTACGACGTTCATCTGCGATAAAATGTCCTTAATTTTATCGGCCTCTTCCCAGTTTTTAGAGAGTCGATAATTATTTCTTTTTTGAATTAAATTTTCAATCTCATTTTGAAATTTTTCGTCTATTTTTTCGGCTCGTATTTCCAAAAACCCCCAAACCTTATCTATATTTTTTATAAAATGCCTTATCAATCCAGCACCTTTAATGCCAACATCATCCTTAGTAATCATTTTATTTATTTTACTCATGAAATCAAAAAGATCAGCAATCGCTTTTGGTGTATTCATGTCATCGTCCATATATTTTTTAAAATTTTCCAGCGATTCTTTTATGTTAATATTGATTTCATTTAAATTTCGCTCATTATCAATTTTTGATTTTTCAATTTTTGAAAGTCTGTCAATAAAACCGCGGAGTCTATTTAACGAATTCAGTGATGCTTTAAGCGAATCAAAAGTAAAATTTAAACTTGATCTATAATGATTTGTTAAAACTAAATATCTAAAAACCAACGGATTTGGCACTTTCTCTAGAATGTCCTTTAAAGTATATATATTATTTAGACTTTTTGACATTTTTTTACTATCAACCTTTAAAAATCCCCTATGTAGCCAAAAGCTAACAAATTGTTTTTCTGTCACTGCCTCGCTTTGAGCGATTTCATTCTGATGGTGGGGAAATATCAAATCAATTGCTCCAGTATGAATATCAAAAGTTTCACCTAAATATTTCATGCTCATTGCCGAACATTCTATATGCCAACCAGGCCGCCCTTTACCAAACGGAGAATCCCAATAAATTTCTCCGTCTTTTTTATTCCATTTTTTCCACAAAACAAAATCAGCGGCTTCTTCTTTTTCATATTCATCATTAGTTGTTCTCCCGCTCGCATCTTTTTTTAATTGATTTTTTTGCAATCGGGCAAATTTTCCATAATTTTTAAAATTAGATATTTTATAATAAACAGATCCATCATCAGCTTTGTAAGCATATCCTTTATTAATTAATTTCTGAATCAAATCAATCATTTCACTAATATTCTCCGTCGCTCTGCATAAAACTTTGGGCCTCGTAATATTTAATTTTTCAAAATCTCTCGCTAATTCATTAATAAAAAATGATGTGTACTGTCTTAATGGTTGATTATTCTCTTGTGAAGCTTTTATAGTTTTATCATCAACGTCTGTTAAATTCATTACATCAACTAACTTATAGTCTGAATATTTTAAATATCTTTTTAATAAATCAGCAAATAAATACGCACTTAGATTTCCAATATGGGCGTAATTGTAAACTGTAGGCCCACATGTGTATATTTTAGCAATGTTTTTTTCTATTGGTTGGAAAAGGTCCTTTTTTCTGGTTAAGGTATTATAAAGTTTTAACATAGATATGAATACTATCTAATTAAATTATCAATACTTACATCAAGAGCAAGGACTATTTTAATGGCGGGCCCGGCCGCCTGCCTGCCGGTGGTAGGTAAGGATTTCCGCCCAAGGCGGACAAACGCACCGACGGTCTTCTCCATGACCATGTAGAACTTACTCCCTACGTCTACGTGGCGCGGCAGGGAGACTCCATTACTCAGCGGGCCCGGCCGGATTCGAACCGGTGATCTTCTCCGTGACAGGGAGACGTGTTAACCGAGCTACACCACGGGCCCGTTGAGTAATCGACAAACAAAGATTTATTAATATAATACGTGTTATTATTTACGCTTTGCTAGATTAGCATAAGCTAAATTTAATTTCAAGATACCCTAGTAATTGTCGTTTTTTTAGCTGGCCACCGCCAAATTATCAAACCAATTGCTATCACTATAAATGATACTAATAAACCCGCTCTCAAGCCCAAAATTTGCGACTGGTCATCTATTCTTAAAAATTCTAAAACTAAGCGTAAAACTCCGCTGGTTACTAGATATATGGCAAAAAGCCTGCCTTTAGGCCAATTATGCTTCCGCAACTTCCAAAGCACTAACGCCAAAATTAAAAGCCCCAAGGACTCATATAAAAATACCGGATGAAAATAAGTAAAAGTGCTGTAAGTCACTGGACGGTAAGACGAGGCAATTGGTATACCCCAGGGCATAGTGGTTGGCAAACCAAATAATTCCTGATTAAAATAATTTCCCCATCGTCCAATAGCCTGTCCTAGTGCCAAAGCTGGTGTTAAAATGTCAGCCAATTCAAGCCAAGTGTGTTTGTTATGTTTGCACCATAACCATAAAGCCACAGCGCCACCCAGCAATGAACCATGAAAAGCCAAACCGCCTTGCCAAATCTTCCAAATTTCAAATAAATTATCTTTAAAATACCACCATTCAAATATAAATACATCTATTAAGCGTGCGCCAATAAGCCCGCCCAACAAAAGCCACAACAATAAACTATCAAATTTATCAGCCAAGCCTCCGCGCTCCCGCCATAAACGTTTACTCACGCCATAGCCCAACAAAACGCCAACGCTTAAAAGTAGGCCATACCAATGTAGCGCCACCGGTCCCCAATTAAAAATTATCGGCGAAGGAAGATAAGTATTCAAAAAATTCATAACTAATCATATTATAACCAAAAACCAACCGCCCTTTCAATTATCAATTGGCTGTTGGTTTTAAGCATTGACTTTGTTTTTTTATTGTCCCAATAATTTACTCTGAATTGCGGCCTTAAGCGTACTCCAATCGGCTAAGGGCTCGCCGTTGATAAAAAAACTTGGCGTACCTTTAAGATTCCTTTTGTTCCCCTCTTCCATATCTGCTCGCACTATATCGCGTTTGGCTTTGGAATCTAAACAAGCATTAAAGTTGTCTGTATTTAGTTTAAGCTCAACAGCATAAGCTTTGAGGTCGCTTTCCGACAAACTATTCTGGTTAGTAAAAAGCTTGTCATAATATTCCCAAAACTTCCCCTGATCATTTGCACACTCCGAAGCTTGCGCTGCTGGAAAAGCGTAAGGATGGGCTGTTACTAAAGGATAATGCTTATAAATAAAACGAATGCGATCACCAAAAGTTTTTATCACATCATCAACTACGATTTTAGCGGCTCCGCAAGCTGGGCATTGAAAATCAGAAAATTCTTCCACTAAAACCTTAGCCTCTACTCCACCCAAAACAGGGCGTGGTGAATTAATACTAGGATATGTCGACCCGTTGCTACCACGTCCAACTAACCAAACTATTAACAAAATTACTACAGCCCCACCAACCCCTAAGCCTACGCGAACTGATTGTTTCATATTTTTTATTATTTAAGAGCTTGCTCCACCACCGCTTTAAGTTGTTCATAAGATACCGCTCCCTCCACTGCTGTACCATTTACAAAAGTGGTAGGGGTACCTTGTACGCCCAAGGCCGCTCCTTCTTCTAAATCGCTCTGCACCTTAGCGGCAAATTCGCCTCCGTCTAAACAAATATTAAATTGACTTTCTGACACGCCAACCTCGCGGGCTAATTTAGGCAAACTGGTTAAAGCAAAACCAGTACCGCCTGTTTTTGTGCGTTCATAAATTTTATCAACAAAGGTCCAATACTTATCCGCCCCACCTAACTTACCAACACACTCGGCGGCCTCAGCCTCTTTTTGGGCGTTAGCGTGAAAAGTTAATGGAAAATGGCGATATATCCAACGTATCTTACCTTGAAATTCGGTCATTAATTTTTCCATACTGGTATGAAAGCGCTGACAATAAGGACATTCCAAATCAGAATATTCAATTAATGTAACTGTTGCATTTTTATCGCCACGAATATAATCTGTATCTTTTACAGTAACACTAACTTTAGCTGGCGGCTGATTAGGTGTAGGGGTATTAGTATTGTTATTAACTTGCGCTGCTGGCTTAGCACTGTCTTTGTTGTCGCTTGTTTTAAACTGATAATTGGTTGATACAATTAGTATAAATCCCAATAAACTAATAGCGGCCACGCCTGTAACTACGCCCATCACAAATGTTAGTTTGGGTGAAGCGCCACTAAACAAACTCTCTTTGGTGGTTTGACCAGGAGTTTGGTTAGTACTAGTGGGTAATATTGATTCGAGCATAAATTTTTGTTATTAATTGTTAAAATTAAGGTTTAAGATTTGCTGGTTGATTATAACATATTTTTTGACAATCACCAATTTAGTCAAAAAGTTTTGGTTGGGAATACTGTTTGTCAATTGCCAAATTTTTCTTTCATGGTAGCAACAATAATCTTATCCCAAACCTCTAAAGTTAGAACGCCTGCCACGGCATGCCCATTTACAAAAAATGTTGGTGTGCCCTCCACGCCCGCGGCCACGCCCGCGGCGAAATCTTCTTGTATTTTAGCCAAAGTCAGATGGCCCTCACGGCAGCGCTTAAATTTTTCTAAATCTAAACTAAGTGATTGGGCAATGGAATCGTAAATAGTAGTGTTCAAAGCGTCTTGATTGGAAAATAACGCATCGTGATAAGACCAAAATTTTCCTTGAATAGCCGCACAACTAGCCGCTTCGGCAGCGGATATTGCCTCTGGGTGCAATTCAGATAAGGGAAAATCTCGGTAGATCAAACGTACGGCCTCGGGATATTTAAGCAAAACCTTTTTTAACTCTGGCGCCTCCTGCTTACAATAAGGGCACTGAAAATCACCAAACTCTACAATTACAACAGGGGCGGTAATTGGTCCTAAAGAAGGATTATTGCTAGTCACAACATCTTTTATCTTACTAGAAGATTGTGAATTAGTCTGGTTTAATTTAGTCAACTCTTCAGTGTTTTTAAATTGACCACCCCAAATAGTTTCCAATAAAAAAGGAACTCCAAACCAAACAACTAAAAAAAGTAATATCCAAACCCAAGGACGTTTATACCAACGCTTTGATTTGTCCATCTCGGTCACAGGGGGCAAGATTGAATAATCATCCATAAGTAAATTAATTATACGTCCTTATTAAACCTAATCAAAACTACTAGTTGACTCTGGTGTTATACAATTATTTTTGTATATATCGACGATTGTGCTCCGCTATCGCACAAATAAGCAAACTTTCTAAGCCTAATTTGGCAGTTAATTCCGCAAAAGCACTTACATCTTTGGGTAAACATTTACCACCATAGCCGCGAGCGGATGGATCAACTTTCAGATGTGATGTACCAATACGACTATCATGAGCCACCGCTTCAGCCACCGCTTCATAATTTACTCCCAAATTATCGCACACATCATAAATTTCGTTAGCTAAAATAACTTTAGAGGCCAAAAAAATGTTACCAAAATATTTAATTAACTCAACGGCTGTAGCGGAAAATATTTTAGTATAAGGAGCGGGTGGTAAAAGCGCTAAAATATCCGGCGCTAAATTTTGACTGGTTTTGGTATGCCCAATTACTTGGCGCTCGGGATGAATCATATCTTCCACTGCGCTCACTTCTCGCAAAAACTCTGGATTCATTAAAAATTTATGCTGCGGAAATTCTTTTTGCAAACGTTCGGTAGTGCCCGGCACTACCGTGCTTTTAATTACCACTATTTTGGCACCAATAATAACGCTCACCGCTTCATTAACCACTGAAACATCAAATCCACTCCCCTCTATAAATGGTGTAGGTACACAAATAAAAATAACCTCGGCTTGATTAACTTCTTCTAATGAACCAATTTTTTTAAATTTATCATACAATAATAATTCAACTGGCCGGCTTTTGAACCATTCCCAAAGCGCTCCCCCCACTGTGCCCAAACCAACTATGCCTATTTTTTTGTAAGTCATAAATATAAATTATACTTCTTTAGAAAATTTCTTTCTAACAAAAAATTGCAATATAATTATTGTCACTAATATAATTATAGCCGCCCAAGTAACATTGCGCAAAGCATGTTTTAAGATAGAAAAACCAGAACCAAAAAAATATCCCAAAAAAACAAATAAACCCGCCCAAATTAAACTAGCTATTAAATCAACTTTAATAAAATCACGAAAAGGCATTTTAGCAACTCCAGCTACAATAATTGAACTGTGCCCAAAAGTATAAATAAATTTAGTCACAAAAAGCGTTTTTTTGCCATTATTACGAAAATGCTCCTCAAGCCACTCCAACCGTGCGCGCTTTAAAAATAAAAGACGGCCAAAACGTTCCACAAAACGCGCGCCCCAATGACGTGCCGCCAAAAACCATAAAATATCTCCTATAAAAGCACCGCCAAAAGTAACCAAAATCGCTAAATATAAATTCATCTCCCCCAGTGAAACAAGCGCACCAGCGGCCAAAGGAAAAATTTCACCCTCTATAACTACGCCGGCAAAAAGTACTAAATAACTATATTGCAATAATAAATTAATAACTCCATCCATAAATTATTTTTTAAAACTGGGTTTTTTATTATGCCATTCGGTAACTTGCTCATAAGCATAGGCCAAACGCAACATAGTAGCCTCGGCCCACGGCTTGGCAATAAGTTGCAAACCAACTGGCAAACCAGCAGCAAAACCACAAGGCACAGATATGGCTGGTAAGCCTGCAATATTAACTGGCACGGTATTAATATCAGCCAAATACAAAGCCAAAGGATCATCAACTTTACTGCCTAAGGTAAAAGCCACGGTCGGCGAAGTTGGAGTTACTAATAAATCAACTTGTTCAAAAATTTTCGCAAAATCGTGTTTAATAGCTAACTGCACACTCTTGGCTTTTTGATAATAAGCTTCATAATAACCAGCCGAAAGTACATAAGTGCCAAGCATAATACGACGCTTAGCTTCGGCCCCTAAAAATTGACCGCGGGTACGGGCATATGTTTCGTACAAAATATCTTTTCGAGCGCTCTCGCCATAACGCATACCGTCGTAACGAGCTAAATTAGCACTTACTTCGGCTGGCGTTAAAATATAATAAGCCGCCAAAGCATAAGGCATACTCGGTAAAGAAACTTCTTTAATCTTAACACCCAATTTTTCAATTTCAGCAATGGCTTGTTTAACTGCTTCGGCCACACCGGGCTCCATACCCTCGCCAAAAAATTCTCGCGGTATACCTATCACCAAATCTTTAACCGGCTTATTGAGCTCACCTATATAATCGGGCACCTTGTTATCCACACTCGTAGCGTCTTTGGCATCGTAACCGGCAATTGTTTGCAATAAATAAGCGGCGTCTTCCACTGAACGCGCTATTACACCACCCTGGTCAAGCGAAGAAGCCATGGCAATTAAACCATAGCGTGATACTCTGCCATAAGTTGGTTTAACACCAACCACACCGCAAAAAGCCGCTGGCTGGCGAACTGAGCCGCCAGTATCAGTTCCCAAAGCGGCCAAACACTCTCCTGCCGCCACCGCGGCGGCTGAGCCACTAGAAGAGCCTCCTGGCACGCGCGATAAATCCCAAGGATTATGCGTAGAATAATAAGCAGAATTTTCACCCGAAGTGCCCATAGCAAATTCATCGCAATTTGTCTTACCTAAAATAATCACATCAGCAGACTCTACTCTTTCTACCACTGTGGCGCTATAAGGAGGTTTATAATTTTCCAAAATTTTTGAGCCAGCGGTTGTAATGATTCCTTGGGTAGCAAAAACATCTTTCACGCCCAAAGGCAGGCCAACTAATGAACCAACCTTGTCGCCACGTTCAATTTTTTTATCCAATTCTTTGGCTTTGGCTAAAGCAGAATCTTCTAAAATCGTAATAAAGGCCCCTACAAATTCGTTCGTCTTTTTTTTATTTTCGTGACGATGCAAAATTTCTAAATATGACTCTGCAACCTCGATAGCTGAAAATTGACGCTTTTCCGCCAGTAATCCTTCCTGCAACTGCTTAATGCTAAGATTTGTTAATTCCATATTTTTAATTTATTCATCCTTTTCAAACACTGCTGGAACCTCTATTAAATTGTCGCGTTGTTTGGGGGCCAAAGATACTAACTCAAGTGGATTGGGCCAATCTTTAACCTTATCAAGCCTAAGGGCGCTATCGCTTAAAAAATTATTTTTATCTACTCTGCCCTCACTAAAAACGCGCAGTTTATCAATATACGACAAAACTTCACCTAAATCCCTGGAATACCTATCTTTTTCGTCTGCCGATAACTGCAAACGGGCTAATTTAGCCAAATGCTCTACCTCTGCTTTGGTTATTTTCATACTTTCTTATTTTAGCGCAAACTGACTAATTTATAAAATTAAAATACCACATGGGTAAGCCTGTGGTAAATTTTATCTAAAAAAATTATAAACCAACCAATTGACAAAATTCATCCTCACTCAATATCTTTAAGCTCAACTTTTTAGCTTGATTATTTTTACTGCCTGGATTATCGCCTACCACCACATAATTTGTATTTTGGCTTACTGTTTCACTTGTCTTGCCGCCTAACTTTCTAACATATTCTTTAGCCTGGCCGCGCGTTAATTTATTTAGAGTACCCGTAAAAACAAAAGTTTGGTTTGCTAACTGGCCCTTAGTCTCCGAGGGGGTAGCTATTTTAACTCCCGCGTTTAAAAGTTTATTGATAAATTTTTTATTATCCGCCTGCGCAAAAAAATCCACCAAACTACGCGCCACTACCGGCCCTATGCCTGCAATGCCCTCAAACTTATTTATTTCGGTTTTCATTAGGAAGTTTAAATTGCCAAATTTGTTTGCCAATAGCTCGGCTGTTTCCTCACCCACGTGCCTAATGCCTAAAGAATTAATAAAACGAGGCAAGGTGATTTTTTTGCGTGCCGACACGGCAGTAATTAAATTTTGCGCTGATTTTTCCGCAAAACGTTCCAGGGGTTCTAAATCTCCTTCGGTTAAATTAAACAAATCAGCCGCGTCTTTAATTAAACCGCTATTTAGTAACTGATCTATAATTTTAGGTCCCAAACCGTCAAAATCAAAAGCGGCGCGCGAAACAAAATGATAAATTTTTTCGCGCGCTACGGCAAAACATTTTGAGTTAGAGCAATAAAATGCGACTTCATCTGGATGACGCACAACTTTAGAGCCACAAACCGGACAAATATTGGGTAGATGAAATGGCTTTTCTTTGCCCGTACGTAATTTGGGCAGTGTTTGCACTACGTCGGGAATAACATCGCCTGCTTTTTGTATTATAACGGTATCGCCTATTCTCACATCTAACCTTTCCACCTCGTCTTGATTATGCAAAGTAGCACGTGAAACAGTGGAACCGGCCACCAGTACTGGCTCTAGCACTGCTACGGGCGTTAAAACGCCTGTCCGGCCAACCTGCACCACAATGTCCAAAACGCGTGTAGTGGCTTGCTCGGCTGGAAATTTATAAGCCAGCATCCACCTATCTGCCTTTCCAATACTACCCAAGAGTTTCTCTTGTGGAACACTATTGACCACTAATACCACGCCATCGGTTTGATAAGGCAAACTATTTCTTTTGGTCTCCCAAATTTTAAGATATTTTTCTATGGCCTCTAAATTAGCTAATTCCCGACTATGCGCGCTGGTTTTAAAACCTAAATCATGCAAAATTGAATGCACCTCTTGGTGGGTAGACTGCCCCACTTCTGTTAATAATTCAAAAGCATAAAACTCCATCCTACGTGTGGCAGTTACTTTAGGATCAAGTTGTCTAATAGAACCAGCTGCCAAATTACGCGGATTAGCAAAAGTAGGCAAACCGCGTTTTATTTGCTCTTTATTAATACGTTCCAGCTCGCGTTTAGTTATAACAATTTCCCCTCTTATTTCCAAGAGATCTGGTAAATTATATTTAATTTTTTCCAAAACCAAAGGCACGCTTTCAATAGTACGAATATTAGAAGTTACCTCTTCACCTATCAAACCATTGCCACGCGTAGCGGCTTTTATCAGCAAGCCTCGTTCGTAGGTAAGCACCATAGCCAAGCCGTCCATTTTAAGCTCACCAAAATAACCATTTATTTTTTCACCCAACAACTTTTCATTGCGTTCCTGCCAGTCTTTAATTTCTATTAATGAAAAAGCGTCCTCAATAGAAAGAATGGGCTTAGGGTGCTTAAATTTATTAAAACCAGCCAAAGGTTTGCCAGCTACTCTTTGTGTGGGCGAATCGGGAGTTATTAAATCAGGCCAAGCTTGCTCTATTTTCCAAAGTTCATGCTTTAAAGAATCTAGCGCGGCGTCAGAAATTTCTTGCTTATCTAAAACATGATAAAGATAACGGTGATGATTGATTTCCGTTTTTAATTTAGCTATGCGTTCTTTAGCCTCAGATTTGCTCATAATATAATCTAAACCCTAAATCCTAATATCTAAATCCTAATAAATTCCAACAACCAAATATCTAAAAAATTAAAATTAAAGCTTGGCTTTAACCCCGCCTAGGCGGGGTGGCCCACCATGGCGGACCAAAAATCAACCTGCCCGCCGCTAGCCTTCTTTAATCAACGAGTTATTGCTAAATTAGAGTGCGACCATTTATCATTAGAAAGTATATGGAATATCAGCTTAGGCAGGCGGGAATGAAAAATGACAGTGTAAAATTTAAAAATGAATTGCAGTGGTTATTGAAGGAATTGATTGAGATCGCTAATATTTTAGCTTCCAGCATATTGACCCTGAAAGGCAAAAAATAATTTTAACATTTTAATTTGTCATTTTAATCTTTGATATTTACATTTTGCATTTAACTGATTTGGATTTTACTTCACGATGTCTTGCTCTGAAAAAATAACGTAATCAGAAAAACCATAAGCTGGAATTTGTTTGGAAATTATTGTTTGTAAAACTGTAGTAGTATTAGCGCGTTCACCCTTGCTTTTAACATCAATATAACTATCAAGCCCCGGTATATCTGGCGTTAGTGTTAAACCTATAATAGGAGATGTTAAAGCTTTAAATCTAACCTGATAGGTAGCCTCACCTGATTCAGGAAGAGCTAAACTTCTGGTAAGACATTTACTACCATCGTATTCGCATTGGTAAGGAACACCTTCCTCAGGACGAAAAATACTGGTATCGCCGCTCAATGTGTTTATATTAATATAAGTAACTTCTAATAGTGGGGAGTCAGGATCGCTAGTGCGGTTCCAAGATACTTGAATATTACTTACAACAACTACGTTGCCGTTCAAATCCACTGCATTAGGGTCTAAATCTAACTGAACTGTTTTATCCTTATCCAAATAAGGTATTCTTATTTCTTGGGCTGGAGCTATTTTTCTTTGACATTTAAGTGCCCCCGGAGTGCTAGTGGAAACGGTAGCCAAGGCAATATTTGGACTAGTGCAGTCAATATAATTGTCTTCTTTGCATAACAACACATTTGTATCACAAATTTTATCTTTACGAATATCATACAAGCTTTGTTCTAAACCGCCCTCAGCGTCATAATAAGCTATTAAACCGTCATCTATAGTTTTGGCCTGCTTTAAATCACTAATCACTAAAACGGCTATGCTTAAACCACCAATAATTCCACTGGCCAATATTAATAAAGCCAAAAGCAAAACATTGCCCCGTGGCGAATTAAACGATTTACGCGAAAAATTTGGGTAAGATGTTTTAGCGGACATAAAGACGTGAGGCTACCGTAGTTTGCAAATAAGTTGAAACACGATTTTCTAATTTTGGGCCGGTGCTCGAAGTATGAAGAACAATTGTCACCTGCGGTTGGATGTTAAAAGTGGCGCTGGTTATACTACTAGGAAAAGGATCGTTTTGCGGGGTTACATAAAAATAAAGGGCGTCTACGGAAAGTGTTGGGGCAGTAATGGTATTCCAAGTTCCGCTATCTCCCCCTCTTCTAATTTGTACACAACTAACTGCATCGTCAGTAAAACCGCAATCACTGCCACTAGCAACTTTTTGAAAAGAAACTTGCACATTTTGACTATCAATCAAATTAAGCCCTTCACTATGGTCGTTAGTAATAGTACCAACAAAATAATCAATTTTGCTAAAACGTATTTCTCGGCTAATCACATCTACTAAATAACGAGTGTTGGTAGAGGCTTCTTGCGCGTCACGAATACGCTGCTGGGCGCGTTGAACATTAACAAAAATTTCCGCAATCAAGATACTAGCTAAAGTAAAAATAAACATCGCCACCACTATCTCCATTAAAGTGAAGCCATTGGGGTGTAATTTTTTATTTAATTTAAAGCGATAAAATATCATTGGAATAATAACTAAAATTCATTACTTGTTTGGGATTTAGAAATTAGGATTTAGAATTTAAAACATTTATCTCCAATTATACATATATTCGGTTAAGGTTAAGCTTCGTCTGGTAACTCCAGCAAAAATACCCGAGGTCGGCCAAGAGGTCTCTACTAATACCCTCAAACCTATTTTGTCCTCTTCATCTGAACAGTCTGCTTCACCTTCGGGCACATTTATTACTTGTGTGTTTTTATCTTTACACACAGGATCAATTTTTATTAAACGACGAAAACCAGTATCACCGTAATTAACATCATCTGGAATTGGCATTTGGTTCCAATGATGATATTGCTTGTCTTTATAAAGTCTAAATAAATCATTACTAATATCACGGCTATCCGCAAATTCTACTGTAAAAAGAGAGTTGGGATCTTCTTCCTCTGGATAAAAAATTATATACGCTCCACCGCAATCGCTGACACAACCCGTATCAACCAAACCATCATCCCAGCTTGGTGTTTCACCAACTGCCGGATTATTAATTTCTAACCAATTGCTATCGCGTATGCCGCGCACAACCTCAATTGCTTCACGCGCCAAATGCAAAGCTGTGATGCGCTGACTACTAGCTGTAGTAGCCGACACATTTTGCAATGTAAGGGTGAGCAGAGCCCCCAACCCAAGCAATATCATACCGATGGCTATAGTAGCCTCGAGCAAACCTTGCCCTATTGGATTTTTTTTGCGATTAAAAATCATAAATATATTCTACTGTATAAATATTTGCCCGGTTGATTGCATAATTTTTACTGTTACTGTTTTACTTGTTTTGCTATGTATTAATTCTATTATAATATTATCTGTTTCACTGCTGTTAATTTTTACTATTTCTGAAAATGGAGTAAACACCGCATCAAGTGTCGAAACAGCATTCGTACCTACTGTAATACTCTCAATAGATATATTATTATACAAATTAATTGTTTTTAAATTTACATCCTCCGACGTACCACCATATATATAATTTGGACTAATATCTGGATCCGAAGGATCGCAATCCGCAAAAGCAGTTATAGTTTCAGAACTAATATTAAGCCCATAACCAGCTGGAGTCATTTCTTCAGCATAACCAGGGCATGCCACTTTAGAACCAGAAAAAGACAAGGCTTGCATTTCACGCAAAGTAGATTGTAAAATTTGCGCCGAGCCCATAAGCTCATCCCTATACTGTCCGCTGCGAAAATTTACAATTACCATGGAGGTAATAACCAAAAATATACCAATTGAAATTAACAACTCAATTATAGTAAAACCAAAAACCTTTTTCATAAATATTAAATACTAAATCCCTGCCTACCGGCAGGCAGGCTAATGTCTAAATAAATCACAATATAGTTACCAATTATTTATTTTTCAATTTTATTACTATGGAATTAAAGATTAAATTAAGTTCTTTAGCTTCTTGCCATAGCTGGCGAGCCGTAACTTTACTTTCTGGACAAGCTTCGGCTATCATTCTTAACCAATGTTTAGTTTCGTGAGCTTCCTTTTTGCAAATTCCCAATTTATGAATTAAATCTTTGGTTGATTCAGCGTCATCAGCTTCACAATAGTTAGCTCCTATGCTAGTTCCAGACCTGATTAACTGAGTTATTAAAGGCAAGGTTATAGCACTCTTGGATATTTGTTTAGCGAAATTGATAATCTCTAAACCAAATTTAGCTGTTCTATCTTCTAAATCATATTTAATTGTACTCATTGGGATTTTGATTTTATTTAGGATTTAGATATTAGGATTTAGGATTTCACCTATCTATTTTACCACAAAATACCCCAATACCAATCCCATAAATTCTGCCCCCACAAAAGCCCAATTATGGCCGCCACAGCCAAAAAAGTGCCGAATGGCAGCTGGCTGCTCATGTTTCTTCTCCTAGCTAAAATTAGACCCACCCCTACCAAACTGCCTAATATATAAGCTATAAAAAACACTACCAAAAGCCCTTGCCAGCTTGCCATCATAACGCCAATTAAAGCGCCTAAGCGTATATCGCCATCTCCCACCCATTTACCGCGTGAAATAAGATACTGCGCCCCAAACCACACTGCGCCCAAAGCTGTGGCCAAAAGCAAAGCTTGCCAATTTTTTCCTAAAATTAAATTAAGCGCTAGGGCTACGGCGATAGCTGGTAAGGTTATCTCGTCAGGCAAAATATACCAGCGTAAATCAAACACAAATAACACCAACAGAAAACTGGCAAAAACTCCAAAAGTTAAAACTTGCAACCACGGGACAAGCGTCATTGCGAGCGCTAGCGAAGCAATCCCCGTGGCCATCTTTGAGATTGCTTCACCCTGATAAAAATCAGGGTTCGCAATGACATGCCAATACCCAATCAGCCACAAAAATCCGCTCACTAATTCCACCAGTGGATATTGCCAAGAAATTTTGGCTTTACAAAAAGCACACCGCCCGTGTAAAAATAAAAAAGAAAAAATAGGTATGTTGTGATACCAGCGTAACTGCTGTCCACAAGCTGGGCACTGCGACCTACCCCTCAAACTTTTACCATCTTTGATACGCAAAATCACTACATTTAAAAAACTCCCAATGCACAAACCAAATATAAAAATAAAAAGCTCTATCATACCTATTTATTCTAGCACATAAACCAAAATCCCTCAGTAATTGAGGGATTTTGTTAAATTATTCTATTTAAATACAATAATTTTTAATGGATTACTATGGTACTACTGGGGCTGGTGCTACTTTTATACCATCTTTAGTGGCAATATAATCATCTGCCACAAGACTACCAGTTGTACCTTCAAGTGTAAAAGTAATTTCATAATCGGCGCATGAACTTGCTTGTGTGCCTAAGCAAGGGACTGCTACTCCTGTAGCCTCACTGGCTGTATAACTATAATCAGCACCATTAGGTGTTGGATTTAGTGGTACTTGGCCCATAAATATTGCATCAGTAGTACCTGCACAAGTAGCATTAAAACCACTAGCATCTAAACAGAGGTTATTGTCCTCTCCAAGTACACGAGCTGCAGCACCTGATGCTGGATAACTATTAGCTTCCGCAAAGTAAAGCTCCATAGCTGTCTGAATTTGCTTAATATCGGACACGCGCTTGGCATCACGCGACTTCAATCTCGCGTTTTGCAAAGCCACTACTGCTAAAGTTGACAAAATGCCGATAATAGCAATAACTACCAAAAGTTCAATTAAAGTGAAACCTTTTCTAATTTTCATGTTGTCACCTCCTTTCAAATAATTGTTTTTAGGATAACTATATTATAGCACAAATGAGAGTTATACACAACACACACGGTGAAATTTTAAATCAGAAATCCTAATTTCTAAACAAATAAGGTATTATTTAATTTTTTCCAATATTGTTTAGGATTTAGATATTAGAGTTTAGGATTTTGATTTTTAAACCGCTCCAGATAATTTATACATTGGCAACAATATAGAGGACACAATAAATCCTACAGCCACACCCATTACCAACATTATCATAGGCTCGAGCAAAGTTACCAAATTAGTTACCAAAGTATTAACTTCGTGCGTATAAAAAGCCGATAAGCGCTTAAAAATTTCCTCCAACCGGCCGGTTTTTTCGCCCACTATCATCATTTGCGGCAACATGGGCGGCACCACCGTACTTTGTGAAAAAATACTGGCTATGGAATTGCCATCTTCCACCTCTTTTATGGTGCGCTCAATAATATCTTTAAAAACAGCATTGCCAACAACTCCTGCCACAATAGCTAAACTGCGCGTTAAAGGCACACCGCCCACTACCAGCGTATACATAGACTGGGTAAAACGCACTAGATAAATATGCCTATAAATTGTCCCCACAATCGGAATCTTAAGCTGAATGGTGTGCCACAGATGCTTACCGCGCGGCGTACGCACAAACAATCTAATTAACACCACGCCAACTACCAGCATTATTAAAAACAGCCACCAATAATTCGCCAAAAAATTACTTACAAAAATAAGCATCTTAGTGGAAAAAGGCAACTCGGTGCCAGCTTCGGTTAAAATGGCTGTTAATTTAGGCACTACATAAATCATCATTACCGCGCCGACCATTAACAAACCGCTCAAAATAAAGGCCGGATAAATCATAGCGCCGCGGATACGCGAAGTTAAGTCGTAATTTTTTTCTGCTTCGTCGGCCAAATAATTCAAGACTTCATCAATTTTACCCGAGCTTTCGCCCGAAGATATCATATTCACATAAAAATCAGAAAAGACTTCAGGATATTTTCCCAAAGCCGCCGAAAGTTTGGCGCCACCCTCTACCTCGTCCGCAATTTCTGAAACAATAACTTTTAATTTTGGATTGTCGGTTTGTTTCTCCAAAATTCTTAAAGACTGTACCACAGGCACAGTGGCCGAAGCCATTACTGCCAATTGGCGGGAAAAAATAACTATATCTTTATTTTTAATGCGTGAAATTTGCGCCGCCGCCAACCAGGCAAAGCGATTAACGCGTTTTTCCTCCAAATTAAGCGGGGTTAAACTGCGTTCGGTAAGAATTTCAACAGCAACATCACGCGAAGGCGCCTCCACCATACCGCGTATAGTACGACCGTCTAAATCTTTGGCTTGATAAGCAAATAATGACATAAAAGTTAAATTCTAAATCCGAAATTCTAAATTCTAAACATTAATTTAGGTTTTAGGGCGTAATAATGATTCCAACGATTCACGATGAGTTGATTGCAACAAAGCCTCCTCGCGCATTACGTCGCCTGTGGTAACCAATTCGGCCAATGAGCGCTCTAATGAGTGCATCCCCTCTTCACGCGAAGTTTCTAAGACGGTTTGTAATTGATGCACCTTGCCTTCGTGCAACAAAGAGCGTACCGGCTGAGTGCCCAATAAAATCTCAGTGGCTAACACTCGTCCGCCACCTAGGCGCGGTAATAATCTTTGGGCGCTAGCCGCCAAAAATACTTCCGCCAACAAAAGACGTATGTTGCCTGAATCCACTCCCGGCCAAGCAGAATTAAGATATTCTAACGATCTTATGGTGGTATCTGCCTCTACTACTGCCAATACTAAAGTGCCGGCGCTGGCCAAATTTAAAATTTCCGGCCAAATAGAAAACGGCAAGGGAACATCTAGCGCCACTACGTCTACATCCTCATATTTTAAGGCGCGCAAGGCCTCAGCCAAATTAGGCACATCGTCACCAATATCTCTTTGCTCTATTAGCGACTTATCGTTCACCAAAACATATTCTATGGGATCGGACATCATTACAATATGTTTGGCACTAGTATGATTAATGTAATCAATTAAAGAAGTTAAGGTAGTAGTGCGGCCGGCACCTAAAGGGCCGTTTACTAATATTAAGCCTTCCACCTCGTTTACTAGCTCCAACAACTGTTTGGGCAAGCCCAAGGTGGCAGCGGCCGGCACCTGCATTGGTATGTAACGCAAATCAAATTCCGGGTATCCTTTTTGATAACTTACACTGACTCTAAAACGCGCCCGATTGCCTAAATTATAACCAACCGTGACTAATTTTTGCTGGGCTAAAATGGCTTGCTTATCTTCTGGCAAAAAAAATTGAAGCAGTTCCTGTAAAAATTCAGCGCTCATTACCTGCTCTTCAGCCATAGTTTCCAGCTTGCCATCGTGACGCACCACAGGCTGACTACCGGCGGTTAAATGAATATCAGAAATTTGGCGTTCAATCGCGCCTGTTAATATTCTGGTAATAATTGCGTTATCAGTTGTGGACATAACATGAAAAATCCTAATATCTAATATCTAATTTCTAAATAATATGGGAGAAAAAATTAAAATTCATTATTTGTTTAGGATTTAGCCTGCCTGCCGGTAGGCAGGGATTTTATTTGACATTTGAGCTTTAGATTTTAGATTTAAATAGTTTTAGTCTTTTGCCACAGACACAACTTCTTCCAAAGAAGTAAGTCCGGCTAATACCTTGAGGTAACCATCTTGAATTAAACTGGTGCCTCCTTGCCGCACAAACTCAGATTTAAGATCATATGGTTTAGCTCCTTCCACAATAATTCTTTGCAATTCAGGCGTATTAGCGAGAATTTCACTAATAGCCAAGCGTCCACGGTAACCAGTATTCTCGCAATGATTACATCCCTTGGCTTGAAAAACTGCCCACGGTTCAGTTGGTATTTCACGTTTAACTTCCGCGTTCAACACTTCAAACTCTTTTTTAATATCAGAGATTACATCGGGCACCAAAGAAACGGCTTGTTTACAATTATCACACAATCGGCGCACTAAACGTTGAGCTACAATAACATTAATAGTAGAAGCAATTAAGAATGGCTCCATGTGCATATCAATCAAACGCAAAATAGCGCTGGGAGCGTCGTTAGTGTGAAGGGTTGATAAAAGAATATGACCAGTTAGCGAAGCATGAATGGCCAATTCAGCTGTTTCAGCGTCACGAATTTCTCCCACCATAATAATATCTGGATCTTGACGCAAGATTGATCTAAGCCCAGAAGCAAAAGTAAAACCCACTTCCGGATTAACTTGAGACTGATTCACTCCAGATAAAAAGTATTCCACTGGGTCTTCCAAGGTTATAATATTTACTTCTTCGTGATTCAAAATATTAAGCACCGCATAAAGGGTAGTAGTTTTACCGCTACCGGTAGGGCCGGTAACCAAAAACATGCCGTGTGGCTTGGTAATAGCCTCATTTAAAACACGCAATTTATAACCCTTAAAACCCAAGCCTTCAAAAGTGCGTACCCCTGTGGTGGGGTCTAAGATTCTCATTACCACCTTTTCGTTGCCAACTACCGGCAAGGTAGAAATACGAAAATCAATTACTTTATCAATGATTTTCAAACGAATACGACCATCTTGAGGCAACCTGGTTTCGTCAATTTTTAAATTTGCCAATACCTTAATACGCGATATAACTGCCGCGTGAATATATTTAGGCAAGGTTAATGAAGTGTGTAGCACGCCGTCTACCCTAAAACGAACTCGCGTATCAGCCTCACCTGGTTCAATGTGTACATCCGAAGCGCCACCCTCTACCGCGTGACGCAAAATTACCGAAACCATTTTGGCCACCGGGGCAGATTTAAGTACTTGTTCAAAATCAACCTCCTCCTCGGAATCATCGCGGAAAACTTCTTGATCTTTACCTTCGGCCATTTTTAAGGCCTCGCCTACTTCAGTAGTAAGCGTGCTATATTGCCGCAAAACCTGCATTAACCCTTCGTTGGTGGTAATGGCATAACGCGGTTTCCAACCGTTTTGTCGCGCAACTAACTCCACTGCTTCCATAGCCTTAAAATTTTCCGGGTGCACCATAGCCAGCCACACTTCCGCTCCATCACGACGAAAAGGAACAATTTGATAATATTGGGATGTTTCCAAAGGAACTAATTTTAATACTTCTTTATCTATATTTTGAGTAGATAAATTAACCGCCGGAAAACCAAAAAATTCGCTCTTGGTTTTAAGCAAACTATCTGGTGTAAATATGCCGCGCTGAGTCAGTAAATCTTCTAAACTACGTTGTTCTACCTGTACTTGCTTGCGCAATTCTTCCAATTGTGGCTTTTTTAAAAGCCCTTGTTTCACCAAGTATTCTCCAAAATCTTTTTGCGATAAGAGGGTAGCCATAAATTAAAAAATTAAGATGATTTACAAGAAGCTAAATTAGTTGGTTGAGAAGTTATTGTTTTACTACCGCTGTCTGATTGAGTAAGATATAAATTTTTATTCGATTCAAGCTGTATCCAGGTACACCACTCATCTCCATTGGCTGTGCGATAAATACTATAAGGTTTTAAAGTTATAACGTCTTCCGGAATTTTTGTTAAAAGCTTAGCTTGTACTAATTCTTCCCAATCAGCGTAACGATGGTAACGATCAAAATAAAATTCTTGAGCCTTAGCCGCTAAACTTAACTGATTCTCTTTGGCTATGTCGGTTTGACGAGCATGCTTAGTCTTAATTGATATGCTAATTAAAATTATTATTACTGCCACTAGGGCCACTATTATAACAATAACTAAAAGTGATAAACCTTCTGGTTTTATTTTTTTAAACTTGTACATTTTACCTCTTTTTCAAAGTTGAGTTAAGAGGCGCAAAAGGATCTGCCTTACCAGATTGCCCCACTTTTATCGGTAAGGTACCATCGTTTTGTAATTGTTTTATTAAACTCTCGTCAAACCAGGTTGGATTAAAAACTGTAACCGGATCAGGCAAACTTAAAGCCGCTTCTAACTCAGGGCCAAAATTACTAGTATTTGATTTTACAGCACTAGTAGTTGAGTCAGACGAAGGTAATAAATAGTTAAGAGTTAAATAAAGACCGCCCCCCACTGCTAGTATTAAAACTATAGTGAGTGTTAAAATTTTACTACGACTTAAACTGCGTGGTATTAACATATATTAATAAGGATAGTAGTAGGCTGATAACTCAACTGCGTAACTGCCATCGCGGGCAAAACTTAAACTGTTTACATCAAGCAAGCGCCAAGCTGACTGCGTTGCTTGTAAAAATTCTTTTAAGCGAGTATAATCGCCGCCTTCTAGGGTAATGGTTATTTTTAAAGTCCGCACTCCGCTAGGTAACCCTTTGGCTATGGTTGAGGCCACACTGCCAGAGCGTGTATTAGTGGTTTTATTTAATTCACCTTTCTCGCTAATGGCAATGCCTTGCAAATTGAATTTTGTTTGTTTAGCCAAAGCCTCTAATTGCACTATTAAATTAGGTAAATCATTAACACTAGGTAAAACTAAATTAATATTTTCTTGCTCACCTTGTTGCAATTCTTCCCAAGTTTTAGCTTGCCGCTTTAGAATCACTAACCTATTTTGAGTTTCAACTATACGGTCTTTAAGGCTATCAACCTGGGTACTAGTGCGAAGATCGGTATACAAAGGCTTAAGTAAAAACCATCCTCCTAGTCCCAAAATTATCACCACTATTCCCACTGCCCACCACCAAAAATTTATTTGTAAATTTTTTTGCCACCATTGATATATTTTTTGAAGTCGCTTATTCATAAAATCCAAAATTAATTGCCAGTATTAACATTGGTTTCGGCCTGATCCCAATTAGGTACCAATTTAAGTTGAAAAACAGATTTAGCTAAAGTAGCCCCCTGCTCATTTTCCGAAGAAGCTGAAATATTACCCATAGTTACACTGCTAAACAACGCGGCATTATCCTCAAATATTTTTAATTGACGCGCTAAATCACCTATACTCATAGCTTCAGCATTAAGCACTACTTCGCCAGTGCCATTTGCCGACATACTGCCAAAACTAACATTGGGCAAAGTTAATTCTTGTAGTTTACTAAATAACTGCAACCAATTGTTTCTATTGGCAACCAATTGACGAATGGCTTTCACCTTACGGCCGGCAAATTGCAGTTCCTCCAAACGAGGCTGAAACGCCTTTATTTGACTTGCTAAATTTTGCGCTTGACGCTTCATTTCTGTAACCTGACTTTCATTACTAACTATCATAGATAACAATACGGCGTAAACTATACCAATTAGTAAAAGCGCCACGCCGGCTATTATAGCCAAACGCACAGCGTGACCATTGTTGCCAACTGCCGCACGGGATTCAGCTGGTAATAAATTTACATCAAGCAATACTCCCAATGGCACCTCTTGGCCTGTTTTGGTTTCGGGCACTGCAATATCGGGTGTAATTTTTAGCGGTGGTTTAGGGGTTTGGACTGGGGACTGTTTGGTTAATATGGTTTGTTTATTAAATTGAGTAGCTAGTATGGGCACTTGGGGCACTTTTTTAAACGACTGCGCTTTAGTTTCCAAAGTAAACGACTTTGTTTTAGTTTCCGCCACAGGCGAAACCGACCCTGTTTTAGCTACCACTGGTTTTTCCACCACGCCTGGTGGGGGTGGTGGTTTCATAAACCATTGCTTAATATGCCCCCATAAACTTTGCGGTTTTTCCCGCAACTCCTCCAAACGCTCTTGCAGTTGAGATGATGGTTTGGTGTATTCAATTGAAGGTGTAGGCGCCTGCTGTTTGTGCTCGCGCTTTTCACCCTCTCTTAAGTCTGGTGGTAATAAATTAATATCGGACATAGTTTTTATAAATGAAAGCTTGGCTTTCACCCCGTCTAGGCGGGGTAGTTCGCTTGTGAGCGGACTAAATCCTAAACAAATAATGATTTTTTAATTTTTTCTCCACTATTGTTTAGAATTTAGGATTTAGGATTTAGGATTTAGTGCTTAGTATTTAAATATTTTATTTATGGATCTCGCGCAAGGCTAAGCCTATGGCAGTAGCAAAACGCGGACCAATTTCATCCAACACACCTTTTAAATCAACTGGGCAAGCCACTTGTGACCAAGGATTACCAATAAATACCTTAAGTTGAAAAACGTTTTCCAAATACTGGGTTAACTGCGGCAAAAAAGCCGAACCGCCTGTTATAACAATTTTCTCAATTGATTTAGCGCTTTCAGCTTGATACAAAGAAATGGCATATTTAACTTCATTCACAATTGGCCCCAAAGTGGCCTCAATTATTTTAGGAACCGCAGTGGTACTTGAGCCACTAAGCTGTAAACCAACATCTCGTTTAAATTGTTCCGCTCTTTTAATATCAATGTTCAAGCTTTGCGCAATAGCTTTGGTAACAGTAACACCACCAACGTCAATACTACGATTTAAAACTGGAATATGTTCATCCACTACCGCGACATCGGTAGTAAGCGCGCCTACATCTACCAGCAAAGCTACAGCTGGTTCTAAACCCAAAAGCGCACGTCCCAAAGCAAAAGCCTCTGTTTCCAAACTCAAAATTTCAATTTTAGCTAAACGAAAAATTTCTAAATACTGTTTCACTAAATTTTTAGGTGCGGCTGTTAACAAAACGCGCATTGTTTTTTCCCGCTTCATTGGATTAGCGGCTTGGGCGGACAATATCTTCCAATCTAAAATCATTTCATCCAAAGGCAAGGGCACTATTTTTTTAGCCTCATAAGCCAGCGCTTGACCAACTTCGCTCTCGCTCATTAGCGGCAAATTTAAAAGTGAGCTAAAAACCGAAAAAGTCGGCAAAGCGGCCACTGCTTTCAAGCTTTTAACTCGCGCTTTAGTACAAATTTCGCTCAAAGTAGCGGCAGTGCGCTCCAATTTTTCATGAGCATTTAATTTGGAATCGCCTGCCGGCAATTCAGCAAAACCATAAGTTTCCAAGCGTGCTTGGCCACCTACATTGGTAAGCTCCACTACCTTAATACTACCAGTACCCAAATCTACTCCTAAATATGAACGTTTTTTAGTAAATAATTCCATTGTTTTTTCTTTGATGACGGTTTATTTAAGTATTTTATAATCTATATTAATTATAGCACAAAATTTAGTATTTGTCATTGATTACACAATTAAATAAAAACACCCTCCTTTATCTAAAAATAAGTAACTTTTTACACTTAAAAACAGGGTGCTTTTATCACTACTCCCAACTTAGGAACAAAGCAAATTAGCGTCTGCTAAAAGTCGGCAAACCGTTAGATAAATCTTCCATACCGGGCGGCGGATTAAGCTGCAAACGTCCACCGGATATAAAATTCTCCGCCGGTCCTTTAGCAACTATATCAACGTAATTGCGATTTAATTTAAATTGACGCGCAAAAACAGAACCATTCACAATTAAAGAATTATCACTGCAATCCTCTTTGGGATTACAGCTATCAAATTTACCAAAGCCGTCATATAAATCGCCATCTATATTTAAAGCCAAGTATTTAGGCTTACATGAACCAATGGTGCCACCACAAACAGTTTCATCGGCACAAAACTGTTCCGCTTGCAAATTGCAAACTTTATATTCAGTACAAATACCACCACCAAGAATAGGCGGACAAGTGAGATTAATTGTGGGACAAGCAAATCCCCAACTGCTGCCATCTTTACATAACGCTCTTGCTCTCTTGCCCAGCACAATATATGTCCCGGCCATTTCTTTAACATTAGCCGCCACTTTAACATCACCCAAAACAAACCAAACTACCGAAGCTAATTGTTTGCGTGCGACAGAACCTGTTTCGTATTTAATGTCGTTATTAACTATTAAATCGCCTTGGACAATAATAGTGCCAGCACCGCTCGTTCCAACTCCATTATTAATAGTAAGAACATCATTAATCGTATACGTTGTGTCTACTACGTAAACTTTTCCAGCCAAAGAGGTACTGCCACCTGTAACTGGGGGGAAACTTTTTACCACTTCAAAATTATAAGCGTTCTTTGTCGTGCCACCTACCTGTGTAGCTAAGCCATTAAAATCAAAACGCCCTAGTTTAAAATTATATGAATCCTCATCGCCAGGAGCTGTAGTAGTGCTGGGCAAATTCAATACCAACTTTGTGTCCTTACAAGTACTGTTAGTACAAGCTGTTCTAAAATTAGCCCCAATTTTACTACCCCCTACATGAATTAAGTACGAGGCGTTTTGCATACCAACTGGTGGCGGGAACATTGTTTGAATATTGCCTTGGCTAAATACATCTCCCCCTTGTCCATAGACATAAGGGAATAAAATTTCAGATTCAGATGTACAGTGTTCGTTATTAAAACAAAGCCACCCAACACCATAAGCGGTTTTAGAAGGATTAGATGGCGTAATAATATCGCTGCCACCTGCTTGATGCCAAGCCCAACCACTTAATACTGTATACTTATCTTTTGGCGCAGGACAGTCTGTTTCAATTGACGTAGGATTACCATTAGTATCAAAACACTGATTAAATAAAATCTTCAAACCATAAGGTTTAATTTGTGGGTCATTACCACTATTTAAGCTATTGAGGCTTACCCAACCATCATCTTTACTGTTTATTTTAGCCCAACCAGTTACATCTGCTTCTGTTGCCTGATCACAAGACGTATTGCCGTCGTCATAACAAGAATTAAGCACGTCATTACAATCCGCATTAGTAGAGCAAGCAAGACCAACTTTATCAGGCTGCACGTCTAATAACGGATCGATACCAGTAGTATGACAAGTGCTTCCCTTACACGCGTAAGACGCGGTTAGCTCATTACTAGTAATTGGTGGCGTAGCTGATCCATTATCTTTTGCACAAGTACTACCAAAACACATATAGCCTAAACTGCTCGACCAGGCATAACCTTTTATTTCACCTTTATTATTATCAGCCGGAACTAAACTTAAACCATAAGCTGGACAAACAGCTATTTGACTACAACTTCCAGTCGGATCAGGACAATCATTTACTGTGCGACAAGCCTCGCCATTATTAGTCCCTCCCTCACATTTTTGACACGCACCGGTGTTTAAGGAGTTTAAAGAAATCCAACCTGAGTTGGAACTATATCCCCAACCTCTGATGTTGTTAGCCGAATCGGCTGCTGAAACGAGCGGCGCCTGGTAATAATTAGAAACAGCCCACGCTGTTACTACAAAAAACACTGAAAATACTAGGCTAATAAAGTAATTCCACCGCGCAATTTTATGCATAATACATTCATTATAGCACTTTTTTAACCTTTTTACAAACTAAACACTGCTCAGTTATAATCTAAGTTAAGAATTACACATGCTAATTTTATATTTAAAAAATTTGACAAAAACGTCATTTTATTCTAAACCATAATCGCCTGTTATTTTAGGCTAAAATTGTAAAAAATAATAAATTACTGCGGTCTAAAGCCCGCAGTATTAACGGTCTTGTTTTTGATTCTTAATGTAGTTACGGATGATTGATTCGCTGACAACGCTGTGGGT
>JAGVEX010000009.1 GCA_020057885.1 bacterium | reverse complement strand
GATTTCAAAAATGCCTTCAAAATAGCGGAAAAATACCATGCCGAGGCGCTTTGCGCCGAGGCAGTTTCTTACGATTTCACAAAAAGTGAAAATTGGCGGAGAGAGTGGGATTCGAACCCACGAGGCCCCTTACGGGGCCACAGGTTAGCAACCTGTTGCCTTAGGCCACTCGGCCACCTCTCCCCAGGTATTTGTTTGTTAATATTCTATTGGGGGTAATCAAGACTCCGTACAGAGCGGAGGCGAGAGGATTCGAACCTCTGATACCCTTTGAGGGGTATAGCAGTTTTCAAGACTGCCGCCATCAACCACTCGGCCACGCCTCCGCTCTGTACGGGGCAGGTTATCCCAATTAAACACTCGGGGTACTTTTTTGTTTTCACACCCCTTCCCTTATTGTAAAAAAGCTATCTTAGTATAGCCACGTAAATTATTAGTGTCAATAAAAATCATCCTTTAGCCACCACCAGTCCCCAAACCTCTTGTGCGCCAGCCAGTTTGAGAATTTTGGCGCATTCTTCCATCGTAGCGCCAGAAGTGTAAACATCATCCACTAAAATAAAAACTTTTCCTACTATTACGGCGTCTTTTTTCAAACCAAATACGCCATTTACATTTTTTAGCCTTTCTTCTATTTGTAATTTGCTTTGCGGTTTAGTGGAATATAAGCGTTCAAGCGCTAGAGAAATTTTAAGTCCGCAGGATTTTTGTACTTCTTGCGCCAAAAGTTCAGCTTGATTGTAGTTGCGTGATTTTAATCGGTTAAGCGCCAGTGGTATAGGTGTTAAATACCAATTCTCGCGCGGTATTTGATGCCAGGTCGGTGGTAAATTAAAAGCCGTTAAGTTAGCAGAAAGTATTTTACCCAAAGTGATGGCCAACTCTTTTACATAGTCGTATTTTAAACTATGAATAAGTTTTCGGACTAAAGGATTGCCATAAGCTTGCGTTACCCAAACACCAGCTAAGTTTTTATTAGTTCGGCATTGTTCACAAAATTCTCCCAGAGCACTTATTTCATTACAACTGGGGCAATAAAGTTGGCGTGGAAATTTTAACGAACTAAAACAGGCCACACAACACCAACTGCCGTACTTGCCGCACCCCAAACACACACGGGGGAAAAGAGCATCCAGTAGCCATTGCCAGGGTTTAATTAAAAGTTGGTAAAAATTTTGATTAGGAGTTTTAGTAGATCCCATAAATCAAATTCTTACCCCATATTCCTACTCAATAATTATTTCTTCTCCCTTAGCCTTGATAATAATTTTAGCAGGAGTTTTTAAGTCTCCGCGTAACAATTTACCAGTTATAGGATCCTCCACTTTGTCCTGTAAAAAGCGTCTAATGCCGCGTGCGCCTTCGTCGGGCGAGAAAGTAAGTTTGGCTATAACGCGCGCAGTGACTTTCCCCAATTTAATTTCTAGCCCCATTTTTTGTTCTTTGAGTCTTGAATTTAATTCTGCTATTTGTAGAGTAACAATTTTTTCCAGATCTTTTTCAGTGAGAGGATTAAAAACAATCACTCCGTCGAGCCTGTTTAAAAATTCAGGTTTGAAGAATTTTTTAATTTCAACCATCAATTTTTCTTTAATTTCACCATAGTTTTCATTAAATTTCTTTTGCTGTGCCTCGCCAGCGGCGCGGAAACCGATTTGGGCCTGCGTTTTTAATTCCTGCAAACCTAAATTCGAAGTCATTATTATAAGTGTGTTTTTAAAATTTATTTGCTTGCCAGCGGCATCGGTTAATTGCCCGTCTTCTAAAATTTGTAGAAGCAGGTTAAAAACATCGGGATGAGCTTTTTCTATTTCATCAAACAGTACTACTGAAGAAGGCCGGCGCTTTATAGCGTCAGTTAATTTATTTGAATCTTTATAGCCCACATAGCCGGCGGGCGCGCCTATAAGTTTTGAAATATTAAAAGCTTCGGAGAATTCCGACATATCTAAGCGTAGTAAAGCTTGTGGGTCGTCCATTACTATTTCCGCCACCACTTTAGCCAGCTCGGTTTTGCCTACACCCGAAGGCCCCAAAAAAATAAACGAGCCCATTGGCCTTTTGGGATTAGCGAGTCCGAGCCTAGCTCGCCTAATAGTTTTAGCTATGGCCGCTACCGCCTCATTTTGACCTACTAGGCGGTTAGAAATAATTTCTTCCAAACGGCCTAATTTTTTACGCTCTTCAGTTAAAAGTTCATTTAAGGATACGTTTGTTACTTGTGATACTATTTCAGCGATATGGGTTCTACCCACAGTGCCTAAATAATCAGCCGTTTCGTTGACGCGACTAGATTTTAATTTTTTTAAATCTTGCCGTATTTTATTTTCCTCTTCTTTATAGGTCGTGGCCAGAGGAAAATTTTCGTCTTTAATAGCAAGTTCCTTGGCGGTGGCTAATTGGCGTAAACGTTCTAGTAAGATTCTTTCGTTTTTTAATTCAACCGAAGGAGCGCTAGATGTTTTAAGATGCGAGGCCGCTTCATCTAATAAATCAATAGCTTTGTCGGGTAAAAATTTTTCTGGCAGATAGCGTTCCGATAAAGTTACCGCCGCCTCAATGGCGTCGTTAGTAATGTGTACACGATGGAATTTTTCGTAGTTTGATTTTATCCCCTTTAATACTTCAATAGTTTCGGCGGGCGTAGGCTCACTAACCTGCACGACTTGGAAGCGACGTTCCAAGGCCGCGTCTGATTCTATGGACTTTTTATATTCTTCCTGCGTGGTGGCGCCAATACAACGAATAAGTCCTTTGGCTAGCGCTGGTTTTAACAAATTAGCCAAATCGAGTGAGCCGGGTGCTGCGCCAGTACCAACAATAGTATGTATTTCGTCGATAAATAAAATTATTTCAGGGTGTTTTTTTAATTCTTCCAATAGTTGCTTAAGTCGTCCTTCAAATTCGCCGCGGTACATCGTGCCAGCTATCATCAAACCAAGATCGAGCGTGTAGATTTTTTTATTTTGTAAAAAATCTGGCACTTTTCCCTCAACAATTTTTTTGGCTAAACCTTCCACAATGGCGGTTTTGCCTACGCCAGGGTCACCTAGTAGTAGGGGATTATTTTTGGTGCGGCGCGCTAGAATATTTACAAGTCGTCTAATTTCTTTTTCTCGCCCTACCACCGGATCAAGTTTATGTTGTATTTCTGTCGAGGTTAAATCCGTGCAGAAAAAGTCTAAAGCGGGCGTGGCACCATTGTGGTCAGTTTCTTCCTCATCAGTTTCGGCTAGCTTAGTGTCGGCAGTAGCAAAAGCCTCAGTTAGATCGGGAAATTTAGAAGTCGTTTTAAGCACAGAGCTCAAATTTTCTTTTAATTTTTTAATGTCTACCTTAAGTTTTTGCCACAAAGTTTTAACTTCATCCCCATCGTTTGTCACCAAAGCATAAAGTAAATGTTCTGTACCCACATAATAGTGTTGGTGTTTCCAAGCGATTAATACGGAATCCTCAATAATTTTTTTAATCGTTGGTGAAAGTTTATCGTTTAAAAGATCAATTAATGCAACCTCTAGTGGCACCAGTGATGAGTCGTTATTTATACCAGTTGGTATAATAGTTGATGGTATGCCCAATTTTTCGTTAATTTGTAAAGAAGTCAAACCTTGTTTTTCTAAAATTTCGGCGGCTAACGAACCACGTTCTAAAGCAAGCGCCATTAATAAATCTTCGGTATTTAAAATTTCACGTCCCGCTTCTGTCGAACAGAGTTTGGCGCGTGATAATATTTTTTGATAGTGAGTGGTAAATTTTGAGAAAATATCTGACATAAAGCTATAACTTTAGGGTAGCATATATTATAACTAAGGCCGGGCTTTTATTCAAGTCTTCCGGCCTCGTGAGCAATAGATTGTTAGCAGAATTAAGCGCTAAATATTTGGACTAAAAACATAACAACAGTGATTGCGCAAAGCCAGCCCACAGTGTACCCTAAAAATTTCACACCCTCTCCTTTGGCTCCACTTGCATACAACATAGCCGGTTTAGCTAAGACCAAAAGTCCCACAATTGTGGCCGATATTACAAAAAGCATTAAAAAGGCAACTGGTCCGTAAATATTACGCATTTGTCCAAAAAGTTTTTCACCATTTGTTAGTATAGAGGCTACCAACATAGTGTAAAAAAATACTCCAGCGGCGTGAAGAAAACTTTGTTGAATAGGTGAATATTCTTTCATAAATTGATGAATAGATTATTAGGTCGTTTGCCTAAGAGCTTTAATGCGTTCTTCTATTGGTGGGTGAGTGGCAAATAATTTTCCTAGAAATTTAGGCACTGCGCCAAAAGGCGAAGTGAAATATAAATGAGCAGTAGCCTCCGAAATATTTTGCATAGGAGTATTGTCGCGTTGAATTTTTTCAAGAGCTTTAGCCAACCCCTCGGGGTAGCGAGTGAGGAGCGCTCCTGAGGCATCAGCCAAGAATTCCCGTTTGCGCGAAATAGCTAATTTAATAAGATTAGCTATTAAGGGTGAAAGAATTATTAATATAAATCCTGCCAGCATTAAAATTCCACCAATATTACCCTCGCGTGAATCGCGTCGGCCGCTAAACATACGTGATCGTATAAATATATTTGACATAATGCTTACCATACCGACCAAGATAATAACAAGTGTTCCCAAACGGATATCATAATTTTTAATATGCGATAATTCGTGGGCAATCACTCCTTCCAATTCTTCGTTTTCTAATTTTTTTATAATTCCCTCGGTCAGAGCAAGTGAAGAATGTTGTGGGTCGCGTCCGGTAGCAAAAGCATTCATAGCTTGGTCGGGAATCAGATATATTTTTGGCATTGGTATGCCTTGTGCAATACAAAGATTTTCCACCAAGTGCCACACATACTGATTTTGTTCATGAGTTATGGGGTAAGCGCCGGCCATTTTAAGCGCGATGGTATCACCTGAGTAATAGCCCACCAACGCCATTATAATGGCGATAACTCCGGCAAATGTCATTGTGCCAGCATAATCCCCCCCACTCCATAACCCCCAAAAATATCCAATAGCAATTAGTACGGCAAAAAACAAGGCAATTAATACCCAACTTTTTCTTTTATTGGCAGTAATTTGATTGTACATAAATATATAAAACCCTAAATTCAAAATCCTAAATCCTAAACAATAATGGAAAAAATTATTTTCAAATTTGGATTTGTGATTTATTTAGGATTTAGATATTAGAATTTTACTTGTATGTTCTGTTTTTCTACTTCGTTTTCTATTTGAAAGAATTCACGGGTGGCGAAGTTAAACATCTTTCCAACTATGTTGGAAGGAAAAGTTTCCAGCGCAGTATTGAGATCACGCACCAGTCCGTTGTAAAAGCGGCGCGCGGCTTGAATTTTATTTTCCGTATCATATAATTCATCTTGCAGTTTAGAGAAATTTGCACTGGCTTTGAGGTCAGGATAAGCTTCGGCCACAGCAAACAAACTCTTTAGAGTTTCAGTAAGAGTGTTTTCCGCTTGGGCTCGTTCACCCAAATTTTGTGCGCCCATAGCGCGGCTACGCGCTTCCGTTACTGCCGCAAAAACCTTACTCTCGTGCGCGGCATAACCTTTTACAGTTTCCACTAAATTAGGAATAAGATCATAACGGCGTTTGAGTTGCACATCAATATCACTCCAGCCTTCAGCTGAGCGATTTTTTAACGTGACCAGTTTATTATAAATGGCCACTAACCAGAAAATAATCACGGCCACAATGGCTATAATTATCCAAGATAAATTACCCATAAAGTTGTATAAGTGTTAATAATTAAATGTAGCACCATAGTATATTATGGCCGTTTTACTTTAGCATTTTTAAGAGAAAAATTCAAGTATTGAGATATCTGTTGTTATATATAAAAATTAAAAAATTAATCCCAGGGAAGTAAAATTCCTATAATCTCCCACCCTGTGATTTATGTCCGGCCGGACCTTTTTCACAGGATGGTGTTTTGTAGGTTAGGTACTACTTAATAATTAGTTAAACCTTGTGGAACATTAGGTTTAAGTTAATAAATAATGCCTTAACTTAGCCAAAACATATTATTCATTGTTCCACGAGTATTGACAAATTGGGCTAGACGCGCTATGATAATATGTTATTTTCGTGTTTGGTTTATTGACGCTTGATTGTACTTTAACAATTAAATATATAGACAAGTTCGTTACCACTAACCTGGGAGGGGAGAGGAAATTAAGTACGATAGTAGATTGGTGTTATAACTGATCAACTACCGTTTGCTTGATTTCTGGTGTACCGCCTTCGGGCATAAGATACACTAACTCTCTACCAGATTAGTGGTAACGAATATAGAAATTAATTAAACAATTAAAGGAGATAAAGAGATGAAAGTCGTATTATGTGGGCCGCCGAGGTCTGGAAAATCATGTTTGAGGGAAGGACTCAAACAAGCAATACGGCTGATTCCTGGGGCGCCGTATCCTTATGTAATTACTGCGTGCCCCGATGGAGAAGGCGCGTGGTTCCAAGAAACAGTGAATATGGACTCCGAGTTAGCAGTACAATGTAAGGCTGCTTATAAGTCCAAGTTCACCGTCGAGTTTGTACAGCGCGTTGCAGACTCGGTAAAAAATTGTACGCTACCATTAACATTTGTTGATGTTGGTGGTATCACGTCGGTGGAAAACGAGGCAATTTGTGCTTCGGCCACTCATGCGATTTTATTGGCAGGAGATTTAAAACGCTTGCCAGAATGGCGTGAATTTTGTAAAAAATTGGGAGTGGTAGTTGTAGCAGAGATTTATTCTGACTATAACGGCGTCAGCGATAGTTTACCTGTCATTGACGAGGATGGAATCTGGAAAGGTTCCGTGCACCACCTTGAGCGTGGTGAAAATATTTGCGACAGGCCAACCATTAAAGCCTTAGCAAAAATTATCGTTGAACTTACAAAATAACCGTTGGTCTTACTAAGACGGTTATATTATTTAAAATAGGCTAGGCAAAGTAGCCGCCCTTAATAAAGTCGCCATACTTTATGTGGTAAGAAGGGTCCTTAAAAAAGAAAGGAGAAAATATGGCCAGTTATAAAATAAATTTAGAGGAAAGCAACATCCTTCGTGTTGGGTTTGCTGACCCAGCACAAAATGATCAAATTGTTCGGGACGCGGTTGCGCGACTCGAACAAATGGTCAATGACCGGATCCTCGTTGGCGGGCCGGTCATAAAAATAAACGGGCCAGCGTCACTGCCCGTTGCGTGCGCAATTGCGCACGCTGTAAACCACCTTTATGAGGTGGTGGCAGTATTTGACCCAAAATTGGGGAAATATGTTGTGGCTGTTAGCCACAACTCAAAAGTCTCTCCCGGAGACTTGATCGACTAAAATAATTAATAATCTAAATGGAGCCGGTATAATATTACTGGCTCTTTTAATTTATTTTTTTCTTTGTTAGACTATATTTATGCAAGAAGCAGAACTTATTCGTAACCTCCGGACGCTTGCAGAACGCGTTCAGGAGGCAGGGAGGTGGCTTTGACCCAAGTGGCCTAAAGACTCAGCTTAAGGCGTTGGAAATAGAAATGTCCGAGCCAGAATTTTGGCGTGATCAAAAAAATGCGCGTGATGTTGCGGCCAAGCATGATGCTATAAAAAAAGATTTAGAAACTTGGGAATCGCTTACACGTGAGGTGAGCGACGCTTTGGAATTGGCCACAGCTGATCAAAATGATCAATCCGTTTCTTTGCGGGAGGAGCTGGAAGGGCAATACAACAAGCTTGTAAAAAAACTTGAGATTTTAGAGTTTAAAAAACTTTTAGGTGGCGAGTATGATGAGGCTAACACTATGTTGGCCATTCACGCTGGTGCAGGCGGTACTGACGCGCAAGATTGGGCTGAAATGTTACGGCGTATGTATTTGCGCTATGCTGACAAAATGGGTTGGCAAGTAGATGTACTTGATGAGTCGCGCGGGGGCGAGGCTGGTATAAAAAGTTCTCTACTTAAAATAACTGGCCGCTTCACCTATGGTTATTTAAAATGCGAGGCCGGCGTGCATCGCTTGGTGCGTATTTCACCATTTGATGCCGAAAAAATGCGCCACACTAGTTTTGCACTGGTGGAGGTTTTGCCAGAATTGCCAGACGTAGCGGCAGTAGAAATAGATTCCAAAGATTTACGCATTGATACTTTTATGTCCTCGGGTCACGGTGGGCAAAGTGTGAATACAACTTATTCAGCCGTACGTATAGTTCATATTCCCACTAATATTACGGTAACCTGCCAAAACGAACGTTCGCAAACCCAAAATAAAGAAACAGCTTTAAAATATCTTAAATCAAAATTATGGCAATTAGAGTGGGGCAAACAACAGGCTCAAAAAAAGAAACTAAGAGGGGAGTTTAAATCGGCGGAATGGGGAAACCAAGCCCGGTCTTATGTAATCCATCCTTATAAAATGGTTAAAGATCATCGGACTGATTATGAATCTACCAATCCTGATGAAGTATTGGAAGGGAATTTAGAATTGTTTATTGAAGCGCGCTTAAAACAATTAGCTGCCCAAAACAATAATTTAAGTTAGTTTTAACATTAGGGGAGGGGGAATGTTTAAGACAAATATAATAGCATTAGTGGGTCCACGTCTTAAATTACATCCGGCGCAAATTTTTCGTTTGCTCGCGTTTGGCGTAGTGCTAGGATTTATTGTTAGTGAATTTATAAAAATAAATTTATATGTTTCGTTAGCCGCAATTTTGATATTGGCACTCATTTTTTATTTTAATTTATTCTCACATAAAGTAATTTTATTATTGTTAGGAATTCTGTTAGCCCTAATAAGAGTTGGCAACGGAGTTAATCCGCCCACACCAGCTTTATTTACAGGTCCGCAATACTTTGAAGCCATTGTGGTAGAGCCGCCGCGCGCCTCTGATACAGTAGTGCGTTATGTGGTAGAACCAAAGTTAAATTCACTGGGGCGAGTATTGTTAATAGCCAAATCATATCCATCCTTTAATTACGGCGAGAAATTAAAAATATCCTGCAAAAATTTAGAGGTGGTAGAGTTTTCAGCGTATGTGGCCAAAGGAATTTATCGCGAATGCGCTTTTCCTGAAATTGAGCTGGCCGCCCCGGCTGATTTTAGTGTTAAAAAATTATTGCTTGATTGGCGCACTGCCGCTGGCTACAGGCTTAAACAGGTTTTAGCCGAGCCTTATGCCTCGCTTGCCACTGGGATGCTGTGGGGGGATGACGCCGGTTTGCCTAAAGATCTTGTAAATTCATTCAGGCGTACTGGCACCACACACCTTTTGGCGGTTTCCGGTTACAATGTGATGGTTTTAACAGAAATACTTTTTTGGTTTTTAATAGCCCTTGGTTTGTGGAGAAAAACAGCAAGTTTTATAGTACTGGGATTAATAACTCTTTTTGTAATTTTTACTGGTGGTGAACCGGCGGTGGTGCGTGCCGGCATTATGGGTTCGCTTTTAGTGGTGGCTCGTTTAATGAGTCGTAAGCCGGATAATATTAATGTCCTTTTGGGTGCGGCGGCAGCTATGTTGTTTATTGCGCCTGCACTTATTTCTGATTTAGGTTTTCAACTTTCTTTTGCGGCTATGGCCGGTTTAATGTTTGTAGCGCCTTTTTTAGGTGAGCAGTTAAAAATTATTCCGGATATTTGGGGGTTGAGACTTTCTGTGGCCCAAACACTTGCCGCCACTATTACCACCTTGCCTTTTATTTTAATACGGCTTGATCAATTATCATTAATAAGTCCGCTGGCCAATGTGTTAATAGGCCCGGTAGTATTTTTTGTGTTTATTTTTGGTTTACCGCTTTTGCCATTAAGTTTTTGGGGTGGTGTGACCGCACCAGTAGCTTGGTTATTGTCGTTGGTTTTAGCTTATGTGACTATGGTGGTAGAAGGACTGGGCAATTTACCTTGGGCAAGTGTTCAAAATGCTATATGGTTATGGTTGGCGTTAATTATTTTGTATGGCATCGGTGCAGGATGGTTTCTAAAAAATAAATTAAAAATTTTATGAAACGTTGGTGGATATTTTTATTCATTTTTTTGATTATCGGAGTAGCTTGGTGGTGGCTTAATAAACCAACTCCTTTTACAGTTACTTTTTTTGACGTGGGTGAAGGAGAATCCGCTTTAGTACAAACACCAAGTGGGCAAAATATTTTAATTGATGGTGGTCCTAGCGCGGCAGTATTACAAAAATTAGGTGGTGCCTTACCGTGGACCAAGCGTAATATTGATTTAATTATTTTGTCGCACCCGCACGCGGATCATATTACTGGTGTTATTAAAGTATTGGAAAGATATAAAGTGCGTCAGGTTTTGACCACTGATGTTTTGCATACTACACCAGAATACATTGCCTTTTTAAAATTAATAAAAGATAAAAAAATTCCTTTGGCCATAGCGCGAACTGGCCAGAATATAAAATTAGCCAGTGGCGTAAGCGTGGATATTTTATGGCCGCCAATATCGTATGCCGGACAGCAAGTAGATGATTTAAATTCAACTTCAATAGTAAATAAAATTAATTTTGGCGAAACAAGTGTATTATTTACAGGCGATACGCCTATTGTGAACGAGCAGGCACTTATAACCACTAGTACCAATTTGCGCTCTCAAATTTTAAAAGTAGCGCATCAGGGTAGTCGTACTTCTTCTAGTGAGGAATTTTTACGTGCCGTGGCGCCGGAATTCGCCGTGATTTCAGTGGGCAAAGACAACCGTTTTGGTCATCCCCATCAGGAAGTTTTAGAAAGGTTAAAAAATTTGTCTATAAAGATTTTCCGCACCGATATAGATGGTGATATAAGTTTTGTAAGTGACGGAAAAAGGTGGGCTAAAAAATAAAATTACTTTTAGTTGACTTTCACAATTGTTGTGCTATGCTGAGCAGTACTTATAGTTAATTTTTTTAAAGATATTATTTTTATGGAGTTAAATAATTTTCCAGTGTTCAAAACAAAGGTTGAAGGTTCGGCACGTTTTAATTTAAACGATCCAGCTGAACGGCGGAAATATTTTGACGCTAAAATGGGCGCGGAGCTTAAAATAATCAAGAATTATTTAGATAAAGGCAATACTTTTGTTGCTTTTTTATTGGGTAAAAAGAATTCAGGCAAGGGAACGTATTCTAAATTATTTATGGAGGCGGTAGGAAGCGACAAAATTGGACATCTTTCCATAGGGGATATTGTGCGCGATGCACATAAATTAGTGGAAACAGAAGATGGACAAAAAGAATTTATTTCTTTTGTTGAAAAAAATTATCGCGGCTTTCATTCGCCTAGCGAGATTGTTGATCTTATTTTAGGACGCAGCCAGTCTACTCTAATCTCCTCTGAACTTATTCTCACGCTTATTAAGTACGAAATTTCCAAGCGCCCCAGGCAAGCTATTTTTATTGATGGCTTTCCGCGGGCTTTGGATCAGGTGGGATATTCTTTATTTCTTAAAGAGATTATTGGCTATCGCGAAGATCCTGATTTTTTAACTTTTATCAGCTTACCCAACACGGTTATTAACGAGCGTATTAAATACCGGGTAATTTGTCCTATTTGCAAAACACCACGAAATTTAAAATTAATGGTTACCAAAGAGGCTGGTTATGATCAGGCGACCAAGCAGTTTTATTTAAAGTGTGATAACCCTGGTTGCAATAGCACTAGAATGGTTCCCAAAGAAGGTGATAACCTTGGTATTGATCCAATTAGAGAACGGCTTGAGATGGATGATAAAATAATGAAACAACTACTTGGCCTTCATGGCATACCTAAGGTTTATTTACGCAACGCAATTCCTGTTGAGGGCGCTAAAGACAAAGTGGATGATTATGAAATTACGCCAGGCTATGATTATGAGCTTAAAGCCGACGGCACGGTGAATATCAAAGAATCGGAGTGGGTTATAAAGGATGACGAGGGCCGCGATAGTTATAGTTTACTACCGCCTCCAATAGTTGTATCTCTTGTTAAGCAGATGGTGGAAGTGTTGGAATTGACATAATTTTAACTGGGTGTATAATAGTTTTTACAGGTTGTTCTTTTAGAAATTAGTTAAAAACAGTGAAAGAGGAAAGTACACTTTATTTATCCTGTACAGGGAGAAAATGCCTTGATTGTGAGCATTTTCCGGGGTATTTTAGTGGAAGTTCCCTCTGGAGTTGCCTTATTGAATTTCATTTTTTGAATATTAGATAAGGACGGGAGTTCCCGTTATAGAATAAGTGTATATCTCATAAATTTGGGAGTGCATAAAGAGGGTTAATGCTATAGGCAGGTTGCCATTAGTTATTAGCCAATCAGGGTGGTACCGCGGAAAGTGTTTTACAATTTGAAAAGCGCTTTTCGTCCTTAAGATTTTCTGTTAGAGAAGTTTCTTCTCTCTCGGATGCTTTAGGGCGAAAAGCGCTTTTTGTTTTAAATAAAATTAAAATGTAAATTAACAATTGATTATCAGTCACTTTTAAAAGGAGTTAGCCATGTCTTTATGGAACAATGGTGCAGCAGGAACAACTATTAAAGAAGAAACAACCATTCAAGATTTACATAAGCAACTTATAGAGATTAAGATTGCTTGTCAAAATATAAAACAAGAATTGAAAGCCAAGCATGATTTAATGTTAGCGGCGCGAGAATGGCGTCAATTAAAAATAAAACAGTGTTATCTGCGAAAGCAGCACCGCCAAATTGAAGAGAAATATGTTTCCTTAAAACCAAAAAATAAATAATTAAACAAATAATCAAAGGAGAGTAGTTATGAAAAACACAAAGAAAAAGGTGCCGCGGAGTAAAAAAATACGCCGCAAAAAAAGAATCACATATAATCTCCCAGCAGCTCAGGGTATAAGGCCACGCCCTGGTGCGAATAAATTGTGATTTATAGTTGAAATAATAGCGACAGTAAAAATGTTGTCGCTATTTTGTTTTTGTGGATAAGTTTACCCGTTGACACAATTTTTAGCTATGTTAATATGCATTGTAACATCCTAAATTTATGTTCAATTTAAGCTACAAGTCGCTCGTGTGTAAGAACCAAGATATTATACTTGGTCTTATTACTATTATTAACGCAAGAGCGGCGAGGATAATGAAATAATACACTAGTTTCAGATAAATTTCGTAAATTCCACAACCGCTCTCAAAAAAGAGCGGTTGTTTCGTTACAACATAGCCTTTTAACAAATTAATAAATTACCAATTCAATAAACTATTTTGAGGTTTGTCATGACTAGTACTAATAATATTAAGAAATGTGGCAATTGTGGATATTTTTTGGATAAAACCGCACTATATTGTACTAAGTGCGGAGCCAGCCAAACTGGTATTTTTGCAGAAAACATTAGCACAGATAACATTCCTTGTATGTTACCCATATCACAAACGCAAAATGAACAACTAGATAACTCATCAATCACTAAAGAAGAAAAAGAGAGGACGGACTTTCATGTCTGACGAAATAAAAACAGAACAACAGGCACCTGAGCCTACATACCAAGTGATAACTGCTTTCCATGGACATTTTTTGGCAATAAATAATATCACATGCGCACTAGAATGCTTACAGGTTGATTGTGCTATTGTTTCACCAGATTGCACCCTGCTTCCTTTTAAGAACTATTGTGTATCACCCAGTGGTGATTTGAGAGTTGAAAAAAGCCGTTTACATCAAGAACATGATCCATTTAGTGATAAATTTAGTGCTGTTCTTCCAGACGCCAAAGACTCCCATTCAATGTCAGTTCACGCCCTAGATTCTATGTTACCAGTTAAGTTACCAATTAAAGGAGGTTAATTATGATCAGTAATAATGCTGAGATGTTATATTATTGTCAACATAGCGGTGAACATTATTCACTATCATATTTTATGCGAGATGAATTTTGTTCCTGCCGTGGTTGCATAATATCCAGTCGCTTATTGTTAATAGACAGGCCAGAATTGGATTGGTGGACAAATTGGACTGCTTAGGCAGAGTAGAGATGTTTAATTAAAACAAAAATAATTTCAAAATAACCATCTTTTTAAAGGTTCCATAACAAGGAACCTTTTTATTTTGAGTAGGGGAATTATTTATTCAGTTTAGCTTGGGATGCTTGACTTTATTTGACTCCTATACTATTGTACTAGTACAATAGTATAGGAGTAGCTAATATATAATGATTATTGGATTATGGCGCGAGATAAATTAGTTAAAAAACAGCCCCAGGCTCAGCGTGCTTTTCAACAGGAGTTGGTTGGCTTATTTGCTCACCTAAAGTCAGCCGGACAGATTAGCAGATTTTTAGGTGATTTATTAACACCAGGCGAGTATAATGAGTTGGCTTTGCGTTGGCAGATAGTTAAGTTGCTTAGCAAGGGTTTATCTATTCGCGAAGTTGCTTATCGTTTGGGTGTGGCGATAGCCACAGTAGAACGCGGTTCACGCGAACTTAAATATAGTAAGAATAATGGGTTTAATGAATTACTTAGAAAATATGCTTAATATAAATCATAGCAACTTTTATTGGTGGCGGACTCTGATTAGAAGGCTTGGAGCTGAGTTGTTGTAGATACAAAATTAGATTTAAAGTTTCAATACCTTCTGGATTATTTTAGAAGGCATTTTTGTTATATGGTTCTTTGAAAATTAAATAAATTAAAAAATAAAAATAAAAGGAGTAACGTATGTCAAAACCCAAAAAACAGGAAGTTGAAGTAGCTAAGTTTATGCTTAAATCTTTTATGTTTCTTTGCGCCGATGTAAATGCGCATTTTGCAGAACATAAGGATTTAGTTACGCCGGCTATGGCAAAAGGCAGAGAATTAATTCGTCAGATGTGTTTAAACAGCCAACTTAACTTTGAAAAACTCAGCGGTAAAAAACATACTTCAAGTAAATCAAAATGTAAAAAAAGTATTTCCTTGCCGTTGCCATATGTTTTAGACATTGATTGTGATAATAGTTTTTCAGCCAACTCAGATCAGGCAGTGGTCGGGAAAGGGTTTATTTAAAACAAAAAAAAAGAAAGGAGTTGATTATGGAAAAGCCAAATAATGAGTTGATTCTTTTGTTAAGCGCTAGAGAGGGACTAAAGGCTCGTATAGAGAAAATTTTAAAAGAAGGCGGTACACCCGCAGCAATATGTGAATTGCAGAGTTATTATGACGCAGTGTCGGAAGCGGAGAAGAAATTTCAAAATTCTAAAACTAATTTGAATCAATTAATAGATGTTATTCCTCGCGAAACCAAAAATGATCTTTATTATAATTATAAAGGCGTATTAAGGGGATTTATTTATGATATGATCAAGGCTAGCTTAGGTATTAGTGGCGGGTTTTCGTGGGGGCCGTCATAGTGAAAAAATATTCATAAAAAACAATAAAATTTTGCTTAAAAAAGGGACGAAAAATTCGCCCCTTTTATTTTTGGCTAACTTACTTAAAAAAGGCTAATCTTAGCCAAAAACTTCATTTTATTGCCTTGACAACTTGCTTAATCTGCGCTATCATTAATAATAGCTCTATCCAACATGGTTTGATATTTATTGAGCTCTACAATCTCAATATATAGGGGTTCAGTATAATTTATGCCCTTGGGCATAAGTTCGAGAACACCAAGCGGTAAAGGGGTAGAGGCAGTATGGAACAGTGGGAGTAAGGAACACACCCTCATTGGCCCCAGCGGCCTTTAGAACCAACCCAACTTGATTCACAGGAACTCCAATTGTATCAAACCGATGGTAGGGCTTTTAATTTTAGGGAAATAATGTTACATTGAAGCCCGTTGGGCTTTTTTGCTTATAAACATACTAGTGGTCGGGGTGTGGTGTACCCTGCACCATCCGCCTTTGGCGGAGGTACAGGGCAAGCCGGCAACTTTAAGCATCCGCGGGGGTGAAAGCGAAAACTTGCAGCTTTCACGGGTGTACATTTTTTAAAAATCTCATCAGGGTCGGGGTGTGGTGTACCGGTAACATGCACCCTTGGGGTGGGTGTGACAGAGGGTTCGACTCCCTCCACCCCGACTCTGATGAGATGATTCAGAATAAATAATTTCACCCCGGAGGGTGTGACAGAGGGTTCGCCCTAGAACCAGAGTTCCGCGGAGCGGAACGCGGTTCAGGGCGCCCTGAACCATTGTGGTTTATGGGCGACTCCCTGCCTGCCGGATTTCGACGAGCTCAATCGAGTCGCAGGCAGGCCTCCACCCCGACCATTGGTATGTTTTTATATACCATAATACTTTACTTAAACCACGGGCATAAGCCCGTGGAGTTTTGTTTAAAAGGCATATTTAGATATTTGAATTATTATTAGTTTTATGCTAAAACTTTATTATTAAAACAAAAATAATTCATTAACAATCAATACATTACCGCATGAAAGGCAGGTGAAAGATTATGCGAATATTATTCGTATACCCAAGGTTCCCCGACAGTTTTTGGACATTCAGGAAAGCACTTAAATTTATCAACCGCAAAGCAGCCTCGCCACCACTAGGGTTACTAACGGTATCAACTATGTTACCCAAAGAATGGGAAAGACGATTGATAGATGAAAACGTGAGACCTTTAACAGACGCAGATATACAATGGGCTGATTATGTATTTATCAGCGCTATGACAGTGCAAACTAAAAGCTCCCAAGAAATTATTGATCGTTGCAATAGTTTTAGTAAGCCGGTAGTGGCAGGCGGACCGCTATTTACAACCGAGCCTGATATTTTTAAGGGCGTGAGCCATTACGTGTTGAATGAAGCTGAAATTACATTGCCGCTGTTTTTGAAAGATTTAGAGCTGGGAAATTTACAACGTGAATACATCTCCAATACATACCCAGATTTAAATTTAACACCCATACCAGATTGGTCGCTGATTAATTTCAAAGACTATTCAACCATGATGTTGCAGTTTTCACGCGGATGTCCTCGTAAGTGCGATTTCTGCGATGTCAGAAAAATGTTTGGTCAAGTACCCCGCACCAAAACAAACCAGCAATTCATTAATGAGTTGCAATCTCTTTATGGGGCTGGTTGGCGCGGCGGAGTTTTTATTGTTGATGATAATTTTATCGGCAATAAAATTAAAGTGAGAAAACTCTTACTTGACATTATTATCTGGCAGAAGGCGCATGGTTTTCCTTTTAAATTTTCCACAGAAGCCGATATTACCTTAGCTGATGACGACGAACTACTTGACCTGATGGTTAAGGCCAACTTTTATAAGGTATTTGTTGGTATTGAGACCCCGCATTTGGAAAGTTTAAAGGAATGCAATAAGCGTCAAAATACACACACAGATTTAATGGCGGCGGTGAAGAAAATAAACACAAAAGGCTTACAAGTATTGGGTGGATTTATAGTAGGTTTTGATAATGACCCAGAAAATATTTTTTCTTTACAGAAAAATTTTATACAGAATTCCGGTATTGTTACAGCCATGGTTGGCTTGTTGAATGTTGTTAAGAATACCGAACTGTATTTTCGTCTGCGTAAAGAAGGTCGTTTAGTTAAGACCACTGGAGGAGAACAAACTAATGTTCAACTTGATTTTGTTCCTAAAATGCCGGCTGATATATTATGTAACGGTTATCGTTGGCTAATAGAACAAATCTACTCACCCAAGCCTTATTACCAAAGGATTCATACTTTTTTGAAACATTATAATCCTACAGTAAAGGGTCGTTTGTCACTGCAAGACGTTAAAGCCGTTTTACTGGCTCACTGGAAAATTGGAATGCTTTCTCAAGAGCGCTGGTTGTACTGGTGGCTGATTATTAAAACAGCCGTTACTAAAACCAAGGCTTTACCAGAAGCTATTGAGCATGCAATAATCTTTTTTGATTTTGCGCGTCGAGCCCGAGCGGTCTGTGAAAAATAAAATAATAATATATACCTTGAAGCAAGTACGTGTGGTATTTTAAACGTACTTGCTTTTTTATTTTTCTAAATTTAAATATAGTAGATAAAGATATAAAAAAGCCGTTTGAATATCAAACGGCTTTTGTGAAAAATTATGCCGATTATCTATTGTTTTTTATTAAATATATTGAATTATTAATACCAAACAATTCAGATTATCAGTGCACCACTTTTAGTCTTTACTTAGGTATAAAAATAGGCTAAAATTAATATATATTTTAGATTTAGTGATATGTTATGAAAAATACAGTTGTTATAAAGATTGGCAGTAACTCTTTGTTAGATGAACGTGGCAATATTAGCCAAACGTTTCTCCAAAGGGTTGTTGATGTAGTACGCGGTTTTCAAAACCGAGGCAAGTTACCATTATTAGTACTATCTGGTGCCGTAGCCGTTGGTACATCAGATGCACCTACCCTTACTTCATATGGAGCTCGTGCTGGTCGTGGGCAATTGATTATTAGTGCATTTATGTATCAACTTGGTCTTGCGACTGGTGTTAAGTTTGGGCAATTTCTTCTTTCCCGTCAGGATATTATTGAGCGCAATCGCTACATGACCTTACAAAAGACTTTTCATGAATGTCTCACTGCAGGTATTACGCCACTTATTAATGAAAATGATGCCACATCATCTTCGGAGACACATGATTTTATAGACAACGATCAGCTTGCGACAATCGTCGGGGTGGTGATTGGTGCAGAAAGTATATTTCTTTTTACTAATGTAGCTGGCGTTTTTCGTACTGCACCAGATAATAATACCAACCACGACCAGACTCCTATTACTTGTATCACCGACGTTAACAAAGAGCTTATGAGTTTGCATCTTGGCAAAAAGAGCTTGGCTGGGCGAGGGGGTATGGAGTCAAAGTTGCGTTCCGCCCGTCTTGCTAGCTTTGTTGGTATCACGACATATATTCTCAATGGTAGGATACTTGAGCATGCACTTGAAATTATTGACGGTGAGAAGTGCCGAGGCACGGTTTGTTTACCTTGGCCACAGCCGATTTCATTAACTGACAGGAGTCGAAGACTAATTGTTTCACATACTTCTAGTGCCAGTATTAAAATTGATGTTGGCGCAATGGGCGCACTTCGCCAACGAAAGAGTTTATTAGCCGTTGGCGTGACACATGTTTATGGAACATTCGAGTCGGACGATTCAGTTGAAATTATCGATCACGAAAATCGTCCGGTGGCTCTTGGCGTGTCAGCTCTCTCCAGTACTGATCTCGGTAAAATAATTGTCACCAAGGAGCGACCATTTAACATTGAGGTCGTGCATGCTGATAATTTAATTCTTTTTCCCTTATGACACATTATCATATTACTATTATTGGCGGCGGGAATATGGGCACTGCTGTGTTGCAGGCGTTATTACGCGTGTCTAGTATTTCCTTTAGACAAATTACTGTTATTGAACGAAGTATACAAAAACAGAGAACACTGAAGTCTAAATTTTTAGTTCATACAATCAGCGATCTTTCACCATCGGTTTTGGCTAGCTCAACAGTCGTTTTGGTGGCTGTTAAACCACAAGATTTTTTTGCTGTTGCCAACCAAATTAATAAACACTTCTCCAAAAATGGCTTAATTATATCCATTATGGCTGGAGTGAGTGTGGCAACTCTTCGATCTGCCACAGGGTGTTCTCGTGTTGTGCGAGCGATGCCAAATCTTCCCATGATAATTGGTAAAGGTTTTTCTGCCTGGCATGCAACTCGTACCACAACAAAGAAACAAAAATTTTTTGCGCAATCGCTTTTCAGTGCCGGAGGAGAGCAAATTGAAATTCATAACGAAAATATGTTTGATGCAATTACGGCTGTTAGTGGCTCGGGGCCAGCTTATCTTTTTTCGTTTGCCGCCGATCTTATTAGTGCCGCGAAGTATTTAAAAATATCAGCAGATGTTGCTAAGAAATTAGTGCTTCAAACCCTAAAAGGTAGCATTGCTCTCCTTGAGGATTCTACTGATTCCCCCGAAATTTGGCGTGAGCGTGTGGCTTCGAAAGGTGGTACTACTGAAGCGGCTTTTCACATTTTGCATAAAGCTCATCTTGATAAGCTTTGGCTTCACGCAATTCGTGCTGCCGCGCGACGCTCTCGTTCGATTTCTACTTTTCTTGACGGGTCGTTCCGTAAGTGATAAAGTAGTATGAAAATAAAATGCAAGTAAAATTGAACATTCACAACCAAACCCTCTATGAAAGGAGTGTGTTTTTATGAAACTCTCAAAACTATTCCCACCTACCCTTCGAGGGATGCGATCAAATATGATCATTTCGCATCTCTTGTTGGAAAAAGCGGGGTTCATTAGATCCGTCGGGTCGGCTGGTATTTTTGCCCTGCTTCCCCTAGGAAAGCTAGTGCATGATCGAATTTGTGGCATCGTTTTTAATGAGATGACCAAAGTCGGTATTCAACATGTTGATCTGCCCATTTTACAGTCAAGCTCTTTGTGGGAGCAAACTGGAAGATGGGAAAAATATCTCAAATCAAAAACAATGTTCACTACCCAAGAGCGTTACTCTAGTGAAATGTTTGGCTTGTCTCCTACAGCCGAAGAGGTGATTACAATGCTCGTTGCGAACGATATTAAATCTTGGCGGCAACTGCCAGTTATACTTCACCAAATCGGCAGAAAATTTCGTGATGAGATGCGTCCTCGGTATGGAATGGTTCGGTCGCGTGAGTTTGTTATGTCAGATGCATACTCATTTGATATCGATGAAGAAGGAATGCATAAGTCCTTTATGTTGATGCGTGATGTTTATTCGCGTATTTTTCTACGACTTGGGCTGACGAACTGTGTTTCCGTCCAAGCAGACTCTGGTGCAATTGGTGGTCAAGGTTCGGCCGAGTTTATGGCAGTATGTGATGTAGGGGAGGATACACTTCTCACCTGCACCCGCTGTGACTACGGCGCTAATACCGAAAAGGCTAATAGTAGCTATCCGATCTATCAGTACAATTCTGCACAGCGTCCGTTGCGACACGAGTTAACACCAAATGCGAAAACAGTTGAGGAATTAGAAAGATTCTTCCCTGATATCAAAGCGCACGATATGATCAAGACGATCATATTTACCGTAAATCCAGAATCAAATAATCCATATGAAGTCGCAGTCTGTATTCGTGGCGACCTTGCTGTCAATACGGTGAAATTAACAAATTTTTTGACAGTTGATAGTGTTGTGCCAGCAATTGATCGAGTGGTTGAAGAGGTTACTGGTGCCGCCGTGGGATTTGCGGGTCCACTTGGACTCACTAAAGTGAAGCGCATTCTGTTTGACCATTCTACACAAGGGATGACTAATTTCCTTTGTGGGTTCAACACGACTGATCACCATGCTCTGGATGTAAACTTTGGTCGCGATCTCGAAACACCAAAAGAGTTCTATGAGCTTCATACGGCTACGGTAGGTCACGGTTGTCCGGAATGTGGTGATGGGCTTGAGGAAAGCAAGGGAATTGAGGTTGGACACGTGTTCATGTTACAGCAAGCTTACGCTGAGGCTATGGGTGCGACATTTCTTGATAGTGCTGGGCAAGCCAAGGCAATTTGGATGGGTTGCTACGGTATTGGTACAACGAGATTGCTACATGCCATTATTGAACAGAATCATGATGATCACGGTATTATCTGGCCGATTACAGTTGCACCATTTTTAGTGCATATTGTGCCGGTTGATTACACGAATCAACAGCAATCAAGCTTGGCTAATGAGCTCTATGAGAATCTTTCCGCGCAAGGTGTTGATGTTCTCTTTGATGATCGCACTGAACGCGCCGGCGTAAAATTTAACGACGCTGATCTCATTGGATGCCCATATAGAATTACCGTCGGGCGTCTTGCAACAGAACGAAAGGTAGAGCTACGAGTACGGGAAACTGGCGCAAGTCAGATTCTCAATATAGATGAAATAACAGAGCGCTGTGTTGAGTTTCAACAAACACGCACTCATAACAATACAACCAGCCAGCTTACTCTGGCAAAAACAACTTGAAAGGTGAAACATGAAAAACCAATCGAATTCACCACAAAGTGGTGACCGCGTTGCCATTATTGGTGGCGGCGCAACTGGAGCTTTGTGCTCTGTTCTTCTCGCGGAAGCGGGATTCCAAGTGATTGCCTTGGAGAAAAAAGCAATTGGTAATGGGTCTTCCAGTCGTTCAGCCGCGTGCATCCGTGCTCAGTTTGGGGTGCGGGAAACAGCACTCGGTATGGCATTCAGTGGGCACTTCTATGAGCATTTTCATGAGTTGATGCACACGCCATCAGATCAGCAATGCTGGATGATTCGGCATAACGGATACCTTTTTCTGTATGAGGATCCGATTTTCTATGAGGGTGATCAATCAAAACATAAGGAAGTGGAATTGGCATGGATACATGCCCAATCACAAGCGGCGATGCACCGTGATATCAAACTACCGGTTGAAGTTTTGACACCATCTGAGGTGCATGTTCGTTGGCCGCATATAGACAGTAGTCGTCTTATTGGCGCGACCTATTGTCCTAGTGATGGATTTCTCAATCACGATCAAATTTATTAACTCGGTTTTCGGCGGGCACAGGAACTTGGCGCTATTCTCCACCAGAATACTGAAGTGATCGGCGCGCATATTTCTGATGATCACATTGTGGCTCTTAATACTACACATGGTGAAATTGAGTGCGATTGGGTAGTAAATGCTGCCGGTGCTTGGTCACCACGCGTGAGTCGTTCACTGGGCGGTATGGATTTACGGATTTCGCCACTTAAGCGGTATCTGTGGTTTCTATCAACCCGTAATCATGAAGTCGTGGCGCCCAATAAGTGGAATGAGCTGCCTATGACCATTTATGGAATGGGCGCTGGTCGTGGTGTATACTCTCGTCCGGAAAGTAGTAGTCTGATGTTAGGATGGGCACATGAAACTCCACCAGAGCCAAATTTCGTCGATGCAGATCAAGATTTGGTAGAACCCATGTTTGCCGATATTCCGATGGGAGATCGTGCAGTTGCACTCATGAGCCAAGTCGCTGATTTTTCTCCAGTGCTGGCAGAGTGTGGCGCTGTAACGTCTATCACATGTGGGTACTATGAAACAACACCAGATCACAATCCCATGATTGGTTTTGATGATAGGGTTGCAAACTTAGTGCATGCTGCGGGTTTTTCTGGACATGGCCTTATGCATGCGCCAATTACGGCGCTGTTAGTGCGAGAGATTATTCGCGGAGTAGATACAGAAGCTGCGGTGTCTCTTCCAGTGCCGTTCGAACAACATACACTGTCCTTGCGTACATTTGCTCCCAATCGTCCAATTAATCTGGATAAAAAAGAGCATTTGGTTATTTAACACAAACCACTATCAGTGGATACTATTAAGGCCAAATCGATTTGTATTTAATTACGTCGATTTGGCCTTACTTTTTATTTTGATATAGTGTATTCTTTATTTGTATATGTGGGATAATAATTGAACATTCATCTATGAAAAATTTTGATTCAACCCTTAAAAAGGTCAAACAAGCCTCTAGTGATATTCAATTACTAAAGACTAAAACGAAGAACGCGGTACTTCGCGATCTCCGTTTATTACTCATTGCCTCAACAAGAAAAATTTTAGCAGCTAATGCTCGTGATTTTTTGCGCCTAACAGTTTCATATCCTCATGCAGATAGGTTGCGATTAACATCTGAACGTATTAAGGGAATAGCCGAGAGTCTTAAGGCAGTTGAGCACCTCCCCGATCCAGTTGGTCATAGGATCGATCATCGAGTTTTAAAGAACGGGCTTACTATTGAACGTTGCACCGTTCCATTTGGCGTTGTTGGAATTATTTACGAAGCACGACCAAATGTTACAATTGAAGTATTTAGTCTAGCAATAAAATCTGGTAATGCACTCGTGCTCAAAGGGGGGCGCGACGCTTATGAGACCAATAAAGTACTCGTAGGTTTGATTCATAGAGTGTTGCTTATGAATGGTATAAATCCCCAAGCCGTGGTTCTTCTTGATTCTTTTAATAGTTCTTCCGTTGATCGTCTTTTACAAGCGAATCAATATTTGGATGTCATTATTCCACGAGGAAGTAGCAGATTAATTGAATATGCCAGACGTAATTCAACAGTTCCATTAATTGAAACAGGTGCTGGCGTGTGTCATATTTATGTGGAACGTTCAGCAAATCTTAATTGGGCAGTGCAAACGGTATTTAATGCTAAAACGAGGCGTGTGAGCGTTTGCAACGCATTGGATACACTGGTTGTTGATCGCATTGTTGCTAGTAAACTTTTTAAGATATTGGGACCAAAATTAGCCCAAGCTGGTGTAAAAATTTATGCAGATCGCACCAGCTATAGTATATTACATAGCGTTTATCCTCGCGTCTTACTTCATCATGCTCAACCATCACACTATGGCAAGGAATTTCTTAGCCTTACTATGAGTGTGAAAGTTGTTAAAAATTGGCATGAGGGAGTTAACCATATCCAGCGTTATACTTCCAAGCATTCTGAAAGTATTATTACATCGAACTCAAAAATTGCAAAGCAATTTCAGCAGGTAATCGACGCGGCAGTAGTCTACATTAACACCTCTATCGCGTTTACTGATGGATATGAATTTGGCCTCGGTGGAGAAATTGGTATAAGCACTCAAAAGCTTCATGCTCGTGGCCCAATGGCGTTGCAAGAACTTACCACATATAAGTGGCTAGTGCGAAGTCATGGCGCAGTACGTGCGGCATGAATATCAGTAGGCTATAGATTATCAACCGTTCTATATATTAAAAATATTAACTAAAAACCCTGTTTGAAACAGGGTTTTTGATTGCTTTAAAAAATGACAATTGTCTATTTAACAGGCTTGGCTAAAGTTTTGATACAGCGGGTACAAATTCTAACACGCTTACCGCCAACCACCTTGTATTGCAAGTTTAAGTGCTGACGTTTAATGGTTTTAATATTGGAGTGACTGCGTGAAGCGGATTTGTTATATCCGCGATTGCAGGTAGGGCAAGTTCGAGCCATAAAAGTTTAAAGTTTTAAATTAATTCCTAAATTCTAAAATACGTAGTATTATTGTATGTAGAACTACATCAGCTTAACATATAGTTAACATCTGTCAAGTTAAGTGAGCTAACTCATAATAAATTATTAGACTCATAATATGGAATTTACAATATTTTTCTTTTTAGTAATAATTTTCTCAGCTGTGTTACATGAATACGCGCACGGCTGGATGGCGGATAGATTAGGTGATCCTACACCGCGACTTGCTGGTAGGCTTACTATAAATCCTCTGCCGCATATTGATCCTATAGGATCAATACTTTTACCAATTCTTTTATTAGTAACACAAGCTCATTTTTTGTTTGCTTATGCCAAACCTGTTCCTTTTAATCCCTTAGCTTTGCGCTGGCAAAGATGGGGCTCGGCTATAGTAGGCGCAGCCGGACCGGCGGCTAATTTAATAGTCGCTTTGGTTTTTGGATTATTGGTTCGCTTTTTACCGCTTAGTAATTTTAGTTTGCTTTTGACAATTATAGTTTACGCCAATATTTTGTTGGCGGTATTTAATTTAGTGCCCATTGCGCCACTGGATGGTTCCAAAGTGCTTTATGCCTTGTTACCAGATCGTTATTACAAGTTTAAATTGTGGCTAGAAAAGTATGGTTTTTTTATTTTGCTGTTTTTTATGTTTTATTTATTTGATTGGTTGCTTTCGCCATTAGTACGTTTTCTTACAAATTTATTAGCCGGTCAGACTGTTTGATGCTTTTACTTAAAGCCCTTAGGACTTGACGGCTATCTTAAGTTCTGTTATGCTCCCGTGAGGAAATGGTTTATACCAAACCTTTTATTTTTTTACTCTAAAATGGCAAAATAACTAATAAGTATGCCGACTATTAATCAGCTAGTGCGACATTCCCGCAGCAGCTTAAAGCGTAAGTCAAAAACACCGGCTTTGGAGCCAGTATTTAACGCACTTAAGCGCAAGCGCACCGATCTTCCGAAAGGAAGCCCTTTTAAGCGTGGCGTGTGCGTTAAGGTTACTACCACTACTCCTAAAAAACCGAACTCAGCTCTTCGTAAAATTGCCCGTGTGAGGCTTTCTAATGGCATGGAAGTAACGGCTTATATTCCTGGCATTGGCCATAATTTACAAGAACACTCCATTGTACTTATTCGCGGCGGTAGGGTGAAAGATTTGCCTGGTGTGCGTTATCATATTGTACGCGGCGTTTATGATACAGCTGGTATGGAAAATCGTAAGCAAGGCCGTTCACTTTACGGTGTTAAGAAACCAAGTTAATTTTATGCCCAGTATGACAACCTTGACTACGCTCGCTTCAATCTTTAATCAATTATATTTTATGACTCGACTAGAGACTTTAAACCTTATCATTAATTCTGCCTCACGGCTCGCGTAAGCGTGTCGTGTCAAGGTTGCTCTACTGGGTATGCGTGGTAAAAAACAAACCCCCAAACATATAATTTTACCCGATCCGCGTTATCAAAGCGCGGTGGTGGCTAAATTTATTAATAATATTATGGAGCGCGGCAAGAAAACCGTGGCACGTAAGGTTGTTTATGGCGCTTTTGATTTGATGGCTCAAAAAACCAAGCAAGACCCGCGCGACGTGTTTGATTTAGCATTAAAGAATGTAACACCTCAAGTAGAAGTACGCGGTAGGCGGGTAGGAGGTGCTAATTATCAGGTTCCAGTGGAAGTACGTGGAGAACGCAAGCAGATGCTCGCAATACGCTGGATTATTGGAGCGGCCAGAGCTAAAAAGGGCCGACCGATGGCAGAAAAATTAGCAGATGAGCTTATTTTGGCTTCTAAAAATGAGGGCGAAGCTATTAAGAAAAAGTTAGACGTCCATCGTATGGCCGAAGCCAACCGGGCCTTCGCACATTTTGCTTAAATATTTAAAATTAATTTTTAATTTTAATTTTTCAACCGTGCCCCGCGAATATTCTCTAGAAAGAACTCGTAACACCCCGCACCAGAATCTGCGATTCGGTACGGGGCAAGTAGGTATTATAATAGCAAGCTCAGTTTATGCCACGCGAGTATAGTTTGGAAAAGACACGCAATATAGGGATAATCGCTCACATCGACGCTGGAAAAACCACAGTTTCAGAGCGCGTTTTATTTTATACTGGAAAAAAACACAAAATTGGCGAGGTGCATGAGGGCGAGGCTACCATGGATTGGATGGAACAAGAAAAAGAACGCGGTATTACAATTACTGCGGCGGCTACCACATGTTTTTGGAAAGATATTCGCATCAACTTAATTGATACGCCAGGCCATATTGATTTTACAGTTGAGGTAAAGCGTAGTTTACGCGTGTTAGACGGTGGCGTGGTGGTATTTGACGGTGTGGCTGGCGTGGAGCCGCAATCGGAAACCAACTGGCATTATGCGGATGATTATGGTACGCCGCGTATTTGTTTTATTAACAAAATGGATCGTATGGGGGCTGATTTTTATGCGGACATAGCCTCTATTCACGAGCGGCTTACTAAAAATGCTCATCCAGTGCAATTACCAATCGGCGCCGCCGAAACATTTACGGGAATTATTGATCTTTTTAGCCGTCAGGCAGTTATTTATAAAGATGAGTTGGGCAAAGAATGGGAAGAAACCGATGTGCCGGCTGACATGAAAGATAAAGTAGAGGAGTACCGCCATAGTTTAGTTGAGGCAATTGCCGAGCAAGATGATGCATTAATGCAGTTGTATTTAGATGGTAAAGAAATTCCAATAGCAGATTTAAAACGCGTGTTGCGTAAGGCTTGTATCGCCAATAAAATTGTACCAATTTTTTGTGGTTCGGCTTTAAAAAATAAAGGAGTTCAGTATTTGTTAGATGGCGTGGCAGATTATTTGCCGTCACCTTTGGAAGTTCCACCAACTAAAGCTACTGATCCCAAAACCGGCGCTACAGTTGAGCGAAAACCGGCGGATAGCGAACCGTTTACGGCGCTGGCTTTTAAGATTGCCACCGATCCTTTTGTTGGTAAATTAGCCTTCTTCAGAGTTTATTCAGGCACACTTAAAGCTGGTTCTTATGTTTTGAATTCATCTAACGGAGAAAAAGAACGTATTAGCCGTATTGTGCGTTTGCACGCTAATTCACGCGAAGATGTGGATGAAGTTTATGCTGGTGATATTGCTGCGGCCGTGGGTTTAAAAGTTACCACAACCGGTAATACCTTGTGCGATATTAATAACCCAGTACTATTGGAATCAATTGTCTTTCCGGAGCCAGTTATTTCACTTGCCATTGAACCCAAAACTAAAGTTGATCAAGAGAAAATGGGATTTGCTTTGCAAAAACTGGCTGAAGAAGACCCAACTTTCCGTATTCGTTCCAATGAGGAAACAGGCCAACTTATTATTTGGGGTATGGGTGAGTTACATCTTGATATTATTGTGGATCGCATGAAGCGCGAATTTAAAGTAGAAGCCAACGTTGGTAAACCGCAAGTGGCTTATAAAGAAACAGTTACTCGCACGGCGCAAGCTGAAGGAAAATACATTCGTCAGACTGGCGGTCATGGTCAATATGGTCATTGCTGGTTACGCGTGGAGCCGCAAACTGAAAAAGGCAAGGGTTTTGAATTTGTTGATGAAATTAAGGGTGGTGTTATTCCACGCGAGTTTATTCAGCCTATTCACAAAGGCATCAAAGAGGCTTTGGAAAATGGTGTGCTCGCAGGCTATCCAATTGTGGATGTTAAAGTGGCTGTTTACGACGGCTCTTATCATGATGTAGACTCATCTGAAGCAGCTTTTAAAATTGCTGGTTCCATAGCTTTCCAAGCCGCTTTTAAGCTGGCTGGTCCGGTAATTTTGGAACCGATTATGAAAGTAGAAGTTATTACTCCGGAAAATAATATGGGTGACGTGATTGGCGATTTGAATTCCAAGCGTGGACACATTTTAGAAATGCGCGATCGCGGTGGTGTTAAAATAATTGACGCCGAAGTGCCCTTAGCAGAAATGTTTGGCTACGCTACTAATTTGCGTTCTATGACCCAAGGCCGTGGTAGTTACAATATGGAATTTGATCATTATACCGAAGTGCCTCGCCACGTGGCCGAAGAAATTATTGGCCAAGGTAAAAAATAATTATGAAAGTGAATCTTGATCTGGAACAACTTAACCGGATTTTTTCCCGCCGCGGAGAAAAAGTTGTTTTGGTTATGCCGGAGGGTGAACCAATGGTATTGGTACCATTGACTGAATATGAGCAATCGCGTAAATCTGATAGTTTAGTTGCCAAAATACCTAATAAAGATATTAAAAACCAACCAAAACAAGCACAAGTTTTTAAAAACAGTCAGCCAACGAACCAGGACGGATTGGAAGCTATTGATCCGCCCCAAGGCGCCTTAATGGATGATGATCAGTATTTTCCTGAACCCATTTAAGGCTTCGGTAGGGGAGCCCTTGCCAAACCAAATAAACCATGCTAAAGTGAACGAGCATACTTTAAACTTTTAATACTAATTTTGGCTAAGTTGACGTTTGGGCATTACTTTTAAAGCCCCAAAACATCACTAGTCGTAAATAGGAGAATACAACAATGGCAGAAAAATTTGACCGTTCCAAGCCGCACATTAACGTTGGTACTATTGGCCACGTTGACCACGGCAAGACCACTCTGACAGCCGCAATTTTGCAGGCCTTGAGAGCTTCTGGACACAATGCTCAAGATAAAGGAGTTGATAATATTGACAATGCACCTGAGGAAAAAGCTCGTGGTATTACCATTAATACCGCACACGTTGAGTATGAGTCTGATAAGCGCCACTATGCCCACGTAGACTGCCCAGGCCACGCTGATTATATTAAAAACATGATTACCGGTGCCGCTCAAATGGATGGCGCTATTTTGGTTGTTTCTGCGGCTGATGGTCCAATGCCCCAAACTCGCGAACATATTCTATTGGCGAGGCAGGTAGGCGTGCCTTATATTGTGGTTTTCTTAAACAAAGTTGATATGGTTGATGACAAGGATTTGGTTGACTTGGTAGAAGAGGAAGTTAGGGATCTTTTGAAGAAATATGAATTCCCAGGAGACAAAACACCGATTATTCGTGGTAGTGCTCTTAAAGCTTTAGAGGCGGCTCAAGCCGGTAAAAAAGATGATCCAGCACTTCAACCTATAATGGAATTAATAAAAGCTTTAGATGAATATATTCCCGAACCAGTTCGTGATATCGAAAAGCCTTTCTTAATGCCAATTGAAGATATTTTCTCAATCGAAGGCCGTGGCACAGTGGTTACAGGACGTATTGAGCGCGGTATTGTAAAACTTAATGATGAAGTGGAAGTAATTGGTTTACGCGACACCCAAAAAACAGTTATTACTGGTATTGAAATGTTTAATAAGCAACTTGACGAAGGTCGCGCTGGTGATAATGCTGGTCTTTTAATGCGTGGTTTGAAAAAAGAAGATGTTGAGCGTGGTCAGGTAATAGCTAAACCAGGTTCAGTAACTCCACACACAGAATTTGAGGCTTCCTGTTACGTCCTTACTAAAGATGAAGGAGGTCGCCACACCCCATTCCTTAAAGGTTATAAACCGCAATTCTATATTCGTACTACCGATGTAACTGGTGAAGTTGGCTTGCCAGCTGGCGCAGAAATGGTTATGCCTGGTGATAAAGTAAACATTACAGTTAAGTTAATTGCCCCAGTTGCTTTGGAAGAAAAATTACGTTTTGCTATACGTGAAGGTGGTCGTACGGTCGGCGCAGGCGTAGTAACTAAGATCATTAAGTAATCTTATTATATAAATTGTTCTTTATAGGAGGGCAAAAAGTAGTTCTTTCACCAACTTATAAACTGTTCCATGACGGCATTAAAGACTGATAATCTTAAAGTTAAGAACGAAACGAAGGTCGCGGCTGAAGAGGAATCACGCTCGCGGCTGAGGATTCGCATTCGCGCCTATGATCATAAAATTATTGATCAGGCGGTGCGTACTATCTTGGACACGGTTTTGCGCACTGGCGCTAAAGTGGTAGGACCTATACCATTGCCCACCGAAAAGACGCGTTATATAGTTAACAGCTCCTCCTTTATTGATAAGAACGCCCGTGAACAGTATGAAATGAGAGTGCATAAAAGACTGCTTGATATCTTAGAGCCAACCCCCAAAACGATTGACGCCTTAACCAATTTGAATTTACCAGCAGGGGTTGACGTGGAAATTAAAATGTAGTAACGTATTAACATTCATTTAAATCATTTATTATTTGTGGCTTACCCGAGCACTGTTAAGGTGTTCCGCGAGAAGCGGAGCAAACCAGCAGTTACCCAGGGTCCGATTTGGCAGATTTAGTTAAAGCCCACAGGAATTATTAATTCAACTAACTCTTACACTTTAATCCGAGACTATTTATGTTTTACCGTTTAGCAAATAGGGTTAGTGTGGTTTAAGCTAAGCGGTTTTTGTTTTAAGTTTTTATGTCTAAGTTTTTAATAGCTAATAAAATCGGCATGTCTCGTATCTTCCGTGAAGATGGCGTGGTGGTTTCTGTTACTAAATTAAAAGCTGGACCATGTGTAGTGACGCAAGTAAAAACCAAGGATAAAGATGGTTATGAGGCTGTTCAATTATCTTCCGGAAAAAAGAGAAACTTAAAAAAACCATTGCTAGGTCATCTTAAGACCAGTGGCGCAGAATCCCGCTTTTTGAGAGAATTTTATATTAATGGTGGCGAATATAAAATTGGTCAGACTATAGATATAAGCCAATTTACGCCAGGTGATTTAGTTAAGGTGATAGGTATATCAAAAGGCAAAGGATTCCAAGGTGTGGTTAGGCGACATGGTTTTCATGGCCACCCATCCACACATGGTCATAAGGATCAAGAGCGTATGCCTGGTTCAATTGGGGCAGGCGGAGTTCAGCATGTGCGTAAAGGTATGCGCATGGCTGGTCGTATGGGTGGAGACAGAATAACAGTGCCTAATTTAAAGGTGGTGGCAGTAGATATTGAAAAAAATGAACTTTTAGTAAAAGGCGCAGTACCAGGTGGACGGAATAGTTTATTGTTAATAAGCGCCAATTAATTTATTTTTATGTCGAAGTCAGTTAACATTTCTATTGTTGATTCCGCAGGCCAGCCAGTGCGTGAGTTTGCATTGCCAGCAGAAGTTGCCTTGCTTAAAGTAAAACCGGCAATGGTACACCAAGTGGTTGTTGGCTATGCTTCTAATAAAAGAGCAGGTACGGCACATACTAAAAATCGCGCTGAAGTTTCTGGTGGTGGTAAAAAACCATGGAAACAAAAAGGTACTGGGCGTGCTAGACACGGTTCCATTCGTTCACCATTGTGGATTGGTGGTGGAGTGACGTTTGGCCCGCGTAATGAACGCAATTATACTAAGCGCACACCGCAACAACTTAAAAAGAAGGCTTTGTCTATGGTAGTGGCCGATTATCTGTTATCTGGAAAAGTGATAGTAGTAAATGAATTTCCCCAAGCTGATAAGACAAAAGTTTTTGCTACCCTTTTCCGTTCTCTTAAAATTAAAACTGGCAAGCGGGTTTTGGTGTTATTGATGGATAAAGAGAAAAATCTGCGTCGAGGCTTGGCTAATTTACCAGGGGTGGAGATTATGGGAGTAAAACAACTCAATGCTTATGACGGTTTATCTGTACAACAATGGTTAGTATCGGAAGCGGGGTTAGCACAATTAATAAAATTAGTGGTTTAATCTTATGTCATTTTTAAGCAGGAAAAAAGCTACTATTATAAATAATAATAATACTGATAAACCAAGTCAGGCTGGAGTAGTTGATTTTAAATCCACCTCAGTTGGTCTTATTCCTCTAATGTCCGAAAAGAGTACTCGGTTGAATGGGTTAGGGCAATATACTTTTATAGTTAATGCCAAAGTTTCAAAAATTGAAGTTAAAAAAGCCATCGAGCGAGCTTATGGAGTAAGAGTAGTGGGAGTAAATAGCGTACGTTTGCCTCGCAAAAATGTAACACGTGGCCGCGTTCACGGCACAACCAAAATTCGTCACCACATGATAGTTCGTTTGGCTAAGGGCCAAACCTTACAATCAACTAAAGCAGTTTAATTTTTATGCAAGTTAAATTTTACCGTCCTACAACTCCTGGTCGCCGGCATGCCGGCGTATTAGTCGCTAATCTCACTCGTAAAGAGCCAGAGAAGAGTTTGGTTTTTGGTAAGCGTTCTAAAGCCGGGCGTAATTTCCAAGGCAAAATTACCACGCGTCATCGTGGCGGTGGAGCTAAACGATTATTGCGTTTGGTTGATTGGAAACGAGATAAATTTGATATATTAGCACGCGTAACCGCTTTAGAATATGATCCTGGACGTACGGCTAATTTGGCTTTACTTTTTTACAGTGACGGAGAAAAGCGTTATATTTTAGCCTCTGAAGGCTTAACAGTTGGTCAAGAAGTAATTTCTTCACGTCAATTAGTAGATATAAAAGTGGGCAACCATTTACCTTTAAAATTTATCCCCGCAGGTTTACAGGTTCATAATATAGAATTAACTCCTGGGCATGGTGGTGCTATGGTACGTTCAGCAGGCGCTTGGGCTACTTTAATGTCAATTGAAGAGGGGATGGCTCGCTTGAAATTACCATCTGGCGAAATCCGTAGCGTATCAGAGAATTGTTTAGCAACAATAGGTCAGGTGGGTAATATTGATCACAGTAATGTGCGTCTAGGTAAAGCCGGGCGCAGACGCCATCTTGGTTTTCGTCCGAGCGTACGTGGTAAAGCTATGAATCCCGTTGATCACCCACATGGTGGCGGTGAGGGACATAATCCAATTGGTTTAAAGTTTCCTAAAACACCTTGGGGTAAGCATGCTTTGGGCGTACCTACACGCAGACGCACTAAAGCTTCTAATCGTTTTATTATTTCACGTCGTCCTAAGAGAGTTTAAAATAAATTTATTATGTCACGTAGTCTTAAAAAAGGTCCCTTTGTTGATGCCAAGCTCTTAGCCAAGATAGCTAAGCTTAAGATTGGCGATAAAGCTGTGATTAAAACCTGGTCGCGCGATTCCACTATTACTCCAGAGATGGTTGGTTTTACTATTGCGGTTCATAATGGCAAAAATCATATATCAGTTTTGATTATTGAAAATATGGTGGGACATAAATTGGGTGAATTTTCTCCGACACGCAAATTTACTGGCCATGGTGGTCGCATGGCTCGTGAGCAGGCCGCCGCCGCGGCTCAAGCCGTTGCCGCCCAAGTGGCTGCAGTTAAAGAGCCTGAAACTAAGAAATAATTTTGATTTATGGAAGTTCAAGCTAAACTCAGATTTCTCCGCGCCTCACCTCGTAAAGTAAAATTGGTGATTGATATGGTGCGTAGGTTGCCATTAGCCCGCGCTTTGGAACAGCTGGCGGTTTTGCCGCAAGCAGCTGCTCGGCCAGTTATTAAGCTAATAAATTCGGCGGCCGCTAATGCTGTTAACAATAATAAATTAGACAAGAAAAAATTGTGGATTAAGAGTATTGTAGTTGGCCAAGGACCGCGTTTGAAAAGATGGCGACCACGCGCTATGGGGCGAGCTACCCCTATACATAAACCAACTTGTCATATTATTGTAGTCGTGAGTGACGAGGATAGGCCAAGTCGTTTTAATAAAAAGGTATAATTATATGGGACACAAAGTTCATCCTAGAATTTTCCGAATTGGCACACTTTACTCTTGGAAATCCAAGTGGATTACTCGTCGTGATTATCGTGGGTTATTAGAGGCTGATATTAGACTTAGGCGTTGGCTTAAGAAAAAATTGCGTGGTGCGGCTGTTTCTCAAATTGAAGTAGAACGCGGCGCTTCCAGCTTGACTGTTATTATCAGTACAGCTAAACCAGGTTTGGTGATCGGTCGTGGCGGAGCACAAGTAGAAGAATTAAAAAAAGAGCTCAAAACTCGTTTCGTAAAACCAGGTCAGAGTTTTCAACTTAATATTCAAGAGGTGCCCAATCCTATGATGTCGGCTGAAATCGTAGCTGAAAACATGGCATTGGAACTTGAAAAACGTTTACCTTTTCGTCGGGTGATGAAACAGGCCATTGATCAGGCAATGAAAGCCGGTTCTTTGGGGGTAAAAGTAATGGTTGGTGGTCGTTTGAATGGTTCGGAGATAGCGCGCAGTGAAAAATTAAGTGTGGGCAAGGTTCCTCTTCATACTATTCGCGCTGAGATAGATTATGCTCGCACTACTGCTCATATGACTTATGGTGTTTTAGGAATAAAAGTTTGGATTAATCGTGGCGAAGTCTTTACTCCAGCACGTCAAGTTACCATGAATGAGGTGCGTCAATCCGCACACAAACGTTAATTTTTTGCAGGATTCTTTTTATGTTAATGCCGAAAAAAGTTAAATATCGCAAGACGCATCGGGGTGACCAAATTAAAGGCAAGGCTACCCAAAAAGCCACTTTGAGTTTTGGTAACTTTGGCTTGAAATCTTTGGAAGCTGGTTGGATAACCTCGCGTCAAATTGAAGCGGCTAGACGGGCTATTACTGGTCATTTACAGCGTCGAGGTAAGGTTTGGATTCGCATTTTTCCAGATAAATCTATTTCGGTAAAAGGCAATGAAATTCGTATGGGTGGTGGCAAGGGTTCGGTGGATCATTATGTGGCGCCAATTAAACCAGGTACAGTAATGTTTGAAATGGATGGTGTTACTTTAGAGTTAGCCCGTGAGGCTTTAAAGTTGGCGGCGCACAAAATGCCAGTTAAGACTATTATTGTAGTTAAGCCTAACTTATAATTTTATGGCTAAATCATTAGGTATGAAAGAGATACGTGGTTGGGACAAGCCAGAGCTACAAAAGCATTTGAGCGAGAGGTTGGCCGAGTTGAGGAATTTACGTGTTCGGGTGGCCGCTCACGACCTTAAAAATGTACGCGCTATTAGAACTATTAGGTTAGAAATAGCACGTTTGGTTAGTAGAATTAAAGAAATTTCATCAAAAGTTAATTAATATTTTATGTCCAGTACAGTAATTAAAAGACAACTCGAAGGTGTGGTAGTGTCCGCTGGTACTCCTAAAACTAGGATAGTGCTAGTGGAGCGTACTCAAGTACATCCTAAATACGGCAAGAGGTTTCAAACTAGCCGACGTTATCCATCTCACGATGAGAATAATGTTTATAAATTAAATGATAAGGTAGTGATTGAAGAAACTAGACCACTGTCACGCACTAAGCGTTGGCGTATTATAAAAAAAGTTAGCTAAAATTATTTATGGTACAACTTCGTTCAATGATTAATGTAGCCGATAATACTGGGGCCAAAAAAGTCCAGTGTATTAGAGTTCTTGGCGGACATCGCAAGCGTTATGGTATGTTGAGCGATATTATTACTGTAGTAGTAAAAGACGCGCAACCACATGGTATGGTAAAAAAGAGCGATGTAGTTCACGCTGTGTTGGTACGTACGCATAAAGAATATCGCCGATCGGACGGTTCTTATATCCGTTTTGACGACAATGCAGTTGTAATAATTGATAAAAAAACAAAAGAACCAAAAGGCACTCGCATTTTTGGTCCCGTGGCTCGTGAATTAAGAGCTAAAGGTTTTCAAAAAATTATTTCCCTCGCTCCCGAAGTATTATAATTATATTTTATGAGACTCAGAATTAAAAAAAATGATACAGTTCGTGTAATATCTGGCCGTGATAAAGGCAAGCAGGGCAAGGTTACCCAAGTTTTTCCTACCCAAGGCTTGGTGGTGGCGGAAGGAATTAATTTGCGCGTTAAGCATTTACGAGCGCAAAAGGGTAGTAAAACAGGTAGTAAAGTGCAGTACGCCGCTCCTTTAATTATAGCTAAATTGGCAGTAGTATGTCCGCAATGTGGTAAAACTACGCGTGTCCGTATAACACAGGCGCCCGATGGAAAAAAAATTCGTACTTGCCATCGTTGCACGCAACCTTTAAATATATAAATTTATGAGTATTAGCGAAATCAATTTAAATAATTTATACAGTCGTGAAATAGTGCCTAAGCTAAAACAAGAGTTTGGCTATACCAATAATTTGGCCGTACCACGTTTAGTTAAGGTAGTGCTTAATGTTGGATTAAGCCAGAGTTCCAAAGATGCTAAGCTGCAAGAGGTGGCTGTAAAAACTTTAACTCGTATAGCTGGGCAAAAACCGGTAACCACTAAGGCTCGTAAATCTATTTCTAATTTTAAAATTCGTCAGGGTATGGTGGTGGGCGCAATGGTAACATTGCGTGGCAAAAGAATGTATGATTTTATTGGTAAGTTAGTAAATATCACCTTGCCTCGCGTGCGTGATTTTCGTGGTTTGCCAACAAAATCAGTTGACGCAAAGGGAAATTTATCAATCGGTTTTCACGAACACATGGTTTTTCCAGAAATTCGTTCAGACGAATTAGAAAATATTCACGGTTTGGAAATGGCTATTGTTACTACAGCTGCTACACAAAAAGAGGGAAAACGTTTATTTGAACTTTTGGGCTTCCCTTTTAGTAAGAATTAATTTTATGTCTACTACAGCACAAGAAAATAAATCACGACGTTCGTTAACCAATCCTAAATACTCTACGCGTATAGTGCGCCGATGCTGGCGTTGTGGTCGTAAACATGGTTATATGCGTAAATTTAACCTTTGCCGTATTTGTTTTAGGGAACTAGCTAATAATGGTGAAATTCCTGGAATTAAAAAGGCCAGTTGGTAATTATTAATTAAATCAGTTGAGAAAGTGAAATTAAATTAATCTTATGACAGATCCAATCAGTGACATGCTTACAAGAATTCGCAACATTATCATGGTCCGCAAGACTGAGGTAATGGTGCCGTACTCTAGGCTAAAGGCAAACCTAGCTGATATTTTAGTACACGAAGGGTACCTTAAGTCGTTTGATGAAGTCGCAGCGCCTTATCGAAGTTTGCGTTTGCAGCTTAGTTATGACAAAGGACAGGTTCCTATTCGCAGTTTAAAACGTATTAGCAAGCCAGGTAGACGTTTTTATGTTAAATCTTCCGAATTGCCCAAGGTACTTTCTGGTTTAGGTATTGCTATTATTTCAACTTCCCAAGGCCTTATGACTAATCGTGAGGCACGTGCTAAAAGCTTGGGCGGAGAAGTTATTTGTGAAATTTATTAATTTTTTATGTCACGTTTAGGCAAACTTCCAATTATAATACCAGCAGGCGTTCAGGTAGAAATTAAACCCGAAATGGTTCATGTTAAAGGGCCCAAAGGAGAGGTGGCACAGCCTTTACACCCCCACGTTACAGTTACTCAAGATGGTAATACACTCCATGTTACAGTGCGTCAGCCAGAAGTCGGCAGTGATAAAGCACTGTGGGGATTGGCACGCCAATTAGTCAACAACGCTGTTATTGGTACATCTCAGGGTTTTGTTAAAAAACTAGAAATGTCAGGTATTGGATTCAAAGCTCAAATGGAAGGTAAAGATTTAGTTTTGAATATTGGTTTTTCTCATCCAGTAAAATATATAGTGTCGGCCGGTGTTATTGTGGCGGTAGAAAAAAATAATGTGATTAGCGTAAGCGGCGCTTCTCGTCAGCAAGTAGGCCAAGTAGCAGCCGAAATTAGATCTCTTAAAAAACCAGAACCTTACAAGGGTAAGGGAATAAAATATGCTGGTGAAATAATTCGCCGTAAGGCCGGCAAGGTTGTAAAAGCAGCTGGCGCTAAATAATTTTATTTATGTCTAATTTTTTTAAAAATCCAAGAATTACACGACATCGTCGAACACGTGCACGTTTAGCTGGTACAACAGAGTGTCCGCGTTTGGCCGTTTATCGTAGTTTAAAACACATTTCCGTGCAGCTAATTGATGATATTAAAGCGCATACTATTTGTGCGGCTTCAGATCATGAGTTAGAAAATAAAAAATCTGCTGGTAAACCAATAGAATTAGCTAAAGCGGTTGGTAAATTAGTAGCTGAGAAAGCAGTAGCCAAGGGAATTAAAACAGTAGTATTTGATAGAGGTGGTTATGCTTACCATGGCCGAATTAAAGCTTTGGCTGAAGGAGCTAGGGCTGGGGGATTAATTTTTTAAGTAAATTATTTTATGGTAATGGGTATGCAACAACAAAGAGGCGGTCGCGGTGGACGCGGTATGGGCAGAGGCCCCAGACGAGATAGGGTGGAAGATGAGTTTGATCAACGCGTAGTAGAATTAGCTCGCGTTACTCGTGTAATGGCTGGTGGTAAGCGTATGCGTTTTCGAGCACTTATAGTAGTTGGTAATAAAAAAGGTAAAGTGGGAGTTGGTTTGGCCAAAGGCGCCGATGTTAGTTTAGCTGTGGAAAAGGCCGCTACTAAAGCTCGAAAATCATTAATTCAAGTGCCTCTAAAAGGTGATACTTTGCCACATGAAATTACAGTTAAGTATAAGAGTGCTAAAGTAATTTTAAGGCCAGCCCCTACCGGTACAGGTATTATTGCTGGTGGTCCGGTGCGGGTAGTGTTAGAGATGGCAGGCGTACCTAATGTTGTTAGTAAAATTTTAGGTTCTCCTAATAAAATCAATAATGTTAGAGCAGTTATTAAAGCCTTTGGTCAGTTTAAATTAACTCGTTAAGGTTTTAAATAAGTTATTTATGACACTTACACTTCATTCACTAAAGTCAGCTAGTGGTTCACGACACCGCCGTAAACGTTTGGGCAGAGGGTTGGGTTCGGGGCATGGCGCTTATTCTACCCGTGGCGTTAAAGGACAGCGTGCGCGCCAAGGTGGGCGCAAAGGGTTGGTGCAATTCGGAGTTAAACATTTTATTACTCGTTTACCAAAAGTACGCGGTTTTCGTAGTTTTAAAATACGCCCTCAGGTAATTAACGTGGCAGAATTGAATGTTTTTGAAAACGGCGCCCAAGTAACTCCACTAATGTTAGCGAAAAAAGGTTTGATAACGAACGCCAAAGGATTGGTTAAATTAATTGGTGGTGGTAAAATTAAACCAACTCTTACAGTAATGGTTAATAGTATTTCGGCCGGAGCGAGAGCTTCTATAGAAAAAGCCGGTGGCAAAGTAGAATTGATTATAAAGAATAAGGTTTAAACTTTTGCTTTTATGTGGCAAAAATTAGGACAGATTTGGAAAACTCCGGATCTTAGAAAAAACATTTTGTTTGTTTTGGGTTGTTTGGTGATTTTTCGTATTGCCGCACATTTACCAATTCCAGGTGTTGATGCAGCAGCCTTGCGTAACTTTTTTTCCTCTAATCAGTTGTTGGGTTTGCTTAATCTGTTTTCCGGCGGCGGTTTAGAGAATTTTTCCGTGGTAATGCTTGGTGTTGGCCCTTACATTACGGCTTCTATTATTATGCAGCTTTTGACCATGATAGTGCCGCGCTTAGAGGAAATTTCTAAAGACGGTGAAGCTGGATACCATCGCATTAATCAATATACCCGCTGGCTGACAGTGCCAATGGCCGCTTTACAAGCCTATGGTTTTATAGCAATTTTACGTGGGCAAGGCGGAGGTAAAATTGTCGGCGCGCTGGATCCTTGGCAATTAACTATTAGTATTGTTACTATTACAGCCGGTACTGTTTTTTTAATGTGGATTGGTGAACTTATTTCTGAACGCAAGGTGGGTAATGGTATTTCGCTTTTAATTTTTGCCGGTATTGTGGCAGGCATTCCACAGCAAATTCAGCAGGCTTTTGCTGTTTTCGATCAATCCCAAATTTTTAACATAATAGTTTTTGTGGCTGTGGCGATTTTAACCATTGTGGCTGTGGTATTGGTAACAGAGGCGCAACGCAATATTCCAGTTACTTATGCACGTATGGTTCGCGGTAGTAAAACATATGGCGGCGCTACAACTTTTTTACCTTTGCGTCTTTTACAAGCAGGCGTGATCCCTATTATATTTGCTATTTCGGTAATCATATTCCCTCCCATGGTGGCGCAGTTTTTGGTGAAGTCGCAATCAGCTTGGTTGGTATCGGCTGCTCAGTTTACTATTGATTTGTTTCAAAACCAGCTTTTTTATGCCATTGCTTATTTTGTATTAGTTTTTGGTTTTACTTATTTTTATACAGCGGTTATTTTTAAACCTGATCAAATTGCTGAGAATTTGCAAAAACAGGGTGGCTTTGTGCCAGGCATTCGTCCGGGGCGTAACACTGAAGAATATTTGGGTCATGTTATGAATCATGTTCTTTTGCCAGGCGCTTTGTTTTTGGGTGTGGTAGCAGTATTACCACTTATTTTACGTTTTGTTACTGGTTCACAACTTTTGGTAATTGGAGGCACTTCACTTTTGATCGTAGTATCAGTGGTTATTGAAACTGTGCGTCAAGTCAACGCCCAACTCGTAATGAGAGATTATGATGAATTATAAATAATAGATTGATTATTATTCAAAACCGCTCTTTTTTAGGGGCGGTTTTTTATTTTTCAAAGATCTATTTATAAGCTACAATAATATTACTATGTCACCCAATAAACAATTCATTTTATTAGGCCCTCCCGGCTCGGGCAAGGGCACACAAGCTAAGTTTTTGGCCGCTAAATTAAGAGTTCCACATATTTCTACGGGGGAGATTTTTCGTGACCATATTTCGCGCCAAACAGATCTAGGCAAAGAAGTGGATAATATTTTAAAACAAGGCTTGTTGGTGTCGGACGATATTACTAATAAAATAGTGGCCGATAGATTAAACCAAGCTGATGCCGTGCCAGGTTTTGTGCTAGATGGTTATCCTCGTAATTTGGTACAAGCCGCTTTTTTGAATGAATCAACTATGAATGTGCAAGCTCTAGATTTAGAACTATCAGATGATGAAGCCGTAAAACGCATCTCACGCCGCTGGACTTGTTCAGTGTGTGGCGCTATTTATCATCTTGATTTTAAGCCACCTCAGAATTCAGGAATTTGTGATATTGATAACACTCCACTATCACAGCGTAGCGACCAAGCAGAAAACATAGTTCGTGATCGTTTAGTTATATATCATAAACAAACCGAACCATTACTCGCTTATTATAAGCGTGAGGGTAGATTAATTGTTATTGATGGCACGCCGCCTATTCCCCAGGTAACTGAAAATATAAATAAGGTATTGCAAATATGATTCTTATAAAAACCAAGGCGGAGATAGAAAAAATGCGCGCCGGGGGGCGTATTTTGGCAGCTGTTTTGGAAAAAGTAGCAGTAGCGGTAAAGCCGGGAGTTAGCACGGGAGAGTTAAATAATTTGGCAGAAACTTTATTAAAACAACAAGGTGCCACGCCCTCTTTTTTAGGTTATGGGCGCGAACGTGGTACCCCTTATCCAGCCAGTTTGTGCACTTCGGTGAACGAAGCAGTGGTGCATGCCATACCTTCGGCTGATCATATTTTGCAAGAGGGTGAGATTATTGGTTTAGACATTGGTTGTTGGTATGAAGGTTTGTGTACAGACATGGCTGTAACTGTACCAGTGGGCAAGGTTTCAGCCAAAGCCCTTAAATTGATTAAGATAACAAAGCTGTCGCTCGCAGAAGGTTTACGGCAGGTGCGTGCTGGGACATATATAGGTGATATAGGGTCGGCTGTGCAAAACTTTGTGGAAGCAAATGGTTTTTCTGTAGTGCGTCAGCTTACCGGGCACGGTGTGGGGAAAGCCGTGCATGAGGAGCCGGCGGTACCAAATTTTGGCAAAAAAAACACTGGTATTAAACTAGAGGCCGGTATGACTATTGCTATTGAACCAATGGTAAATGAAGGCAGTTATAAAATTAAAGTTTTAACCGACGGTTGGACAGTAGTAACAGCTGATAAAAGTTTGTCAGCACATTTTGAGCATACCGTGTTGGTGACGGATAATGGTTATGAAATTTTGACCCAGTAACAAAACCTTACCATGTTATTTTTTATTTAATTATGAAAGTATTAGCGCTTGATCACGGCGAAAAAAGAATAGGTTTAGCTATTGGTGATGCCGAAACTAAATTGGCTCTGCCTTATGGTTTAATAAACAATGAATCAGATGAATTAGTTTTAGAGCAGTTACAAAAAATTATTTTAGAAGAAGATGTTAACGTGGTTTTAGTAGGGGAGCCTTTGTCCACTTCGGGGGCCGCATCTAAGCAAACAGAAGCCAGCAGGAAATTTGCCAATTTTTTAAAAACTAACTTAAATATTTCAGTGGAATTATTTGACGAGCGTTTTACCAGCCAGCGTGCTGATGCGGCGCCGCGCGATCTCAAAACACGTTCGCGCGATGAAATGGCCGCGATGTTTTTATTACAAGATTATTTAGATCGTAATATTTAAACTCTAAATAATAGTGGAATAAATTATTTTTAGATTTGGATTTTGGACTTTGAATTTATTTATGATTTAGAATTTAGGATTTCGGATTTTCTCTATTTATGTTTTTTTTAGCTCTGGCATCATCATTTATTTTAACCATAACAGCGACTTATTTTGTTCGCCGTTACGCCGTGCGTGCGCAGGTAGTTGATATTCCAGATAGTGATAGAAAAATACACTCTTCTCCTAAACCACTTTTGGGTGGCTTGGCAATTTATTTGTCTTTTACCATAGCGCTTTTGACTTTGGCTTTTTTTACAAATTCTATAATAGGTAAAGATATAACTATTAAAGCGATTATTGGATTAACCCTGGCCGGAGCAATTATTATGCTCGGCGGTTATTTTGATGATAAATACAAATTGTCTCCAGGTAAACAAATTATTTGGCCGATTTTGGCAATTTTAGTGGTGATTATTTCTGGTATTGGAGCAAAGGCAATTTCTAGTCCAATGGGTGGATTGTTGCATTTAGATATTTGGAAAATCGAAATTATAAAGCTGGGCGGTATGCCTTATTACTTCACAGTAGCGGCTGATATTTTTACATTTCTTTGGCTTTTGGGCATGATGTATACCACTAAATTGTTGGATGGTTTAGACGGTTTGGCTACCGGAATAGGCGCTGTAGGCGGTTTGATTATTTTTGGCCTTACCCAATTCACGCCTTTTTATCAGCCCTCGGTTGGCATGTTGGCTATTATTTTTGCTGGCGCTTGTTTAGGGTTTTTAGTATGGAATTGGCATCCAGCTAGAATATTTTTAGGTGAAGGTGGCAGTCTTTATTTGGGATTTATCTTAGGTGTGCTAGCAATTATTTCAGGCGCTAAAATTGCCACCGCTCTTTTAGTAATGGGTATTCCGATTTTGGATGTGGTTTGGGTTGTTGGCCGCAGGATTTTTTTGGATAAAAAAAGTATTGCTCATGCCGACCGTAAACATTTACATTATCGTTTGCTGGATGTAGGATTGAGCCAAAAACAGGCTGTGGTATTACTTTATTTTTTAACTGCTACTTTTGGTGTTACTTCTTTATTTTTACGCACACAGGGCAAAGTAATTGCTCTATTTATTTTATTAGTAGTCATGGCATTAGTGGCTGGGGGATTAGTTTGGTTTTATCATAAAAAAAATAAAAAAGAAGGGAATATATAAAAATTCCCTTCTTTATACTTACACTTAGATTAGTGTATTAGGATTGTTTGCGAGGCTAATTCCAGAGCGAATTTAATATGTTGTTTGGTGGCCCCATAAACGGTACTGGCTTTTCGGCAAAGAAATTCAAGATTCATTGCTATCCAGGGGTTAAGTTTCCAGTTTGCTATAGCTGAAAGTATATCATTTAGTGAATTAATTTCTGGTATGCGATGTTTCTTAATTTGCCTGAAACCGCGGCGGTGTCTTAAAATTTCCACGCAACCTTTATAATAGTCAGCTCTTAACTTAGGATCGTTGCCGCCAAATTTGTTAACAATATGTTTGATTTGTTTGTAAATATTTTTGACTGTCGTTTGGTCATTATCGACCATCTTACTGAGTTTGAACAGGGTATTGCATAATTGGGTAGTGTTATCCTTCGTTTTTTGGATAGTAGCTATACCCATTCTTTTGTGTTTCGCCTCTTGTACGAAGAAGTTCAATTCAAACCCTTCGCTGAAAGTAAAACATTGCCCCATATGGTGCAGGCCCACACAACATGTAGCATCACATATAGTTGTGCCACTCATTTCTCCTTCTCGTAGGTTAATTGCTCTGGTTGGCATATTTACTCCTTTTTAAATTGTTATATTTGTTTTTATGATTTATTTTATTGTGTTTATTTTCTATTTTTGCAACATTCTTTAATATAAAAGATACACTAATTTAATAGATTAGTGTAATATAAGTAAGTAATTATGTCAAGTCGTGTATTGTCAGCAATTATTTTAAGCTTTGCGCTTTGGGGCTGTGCTGTGTCCCAAACTCCAATTACTTCTTCTGTTTCTACTCTTCCTATTCGTGAGATTAAGGTGGGGGAGGCAAATTTAACTGTAGAAGTGGCGGACACCGATAGCGCACGTCAGCAAGGCTTATCTGGTCGTGAAAGTTTACCAGCTGGGCGGGGTATGCTTTTTACGTTTCCCAAACCAGGTGTTTATGGTTTTTGGATGAAGGGCATGAAGTTTTCGCTTGATTTTATTTGGATAAAAAATGGCGCGGTTGCGCAAGTTACTACCAATGTACCAGCGCCAACGCCCCAATCGCCTCAACCTGTTACCTTGCGGCCAAATAGTGAAGTTGATGGAGTTATAGAAGTTCCAGCTGGCTGGGCGACACAAAATAACATCCAAAATGGTATGGCAGTAACCATGTTACCCTAAAGCGGGTTAGGGTTGACATAATATGAGTTATCGTCTATTATAAAAAGAGCAGTTTATCGGCTGTTTTTTATTTATATTTTTATGTCAAAAATCGCAGTTATAAGAACAGGAGGCAAGCAGTACATAGTAAAAGAGGGCGATGTGCTTAAAGTAGAAAAATTACTTACCCTTAAAGACGATTTAGTTTTTGATGATGTGTTAATGACAGCAGAAGCCGACGGCAGTTCAGTAAATTTTGGTCAGCCGCAGGTTAAAACCACGGTAGATGCTAAAGTTGTTAAACAAGGCCGCGCTAAAAAAGTTTTAGTAGTGCATTACAAAGCCAAAGTGCGTCATCACAAAAAGTACGGACACCGCCAGCCCTTTACTGAAATCAAAATGGAAAAAATAAATTAATTTAATTTACTTATTCTTAATTTTTTGGCAGCTCTTATAGTTGTTGAAAAAGGAGAAAAATATTATGGATACATGTCCAACATGCCAAAACGATCCTTGTACTTGTCCCCCAGCAACTCCAGCAGCTTAAGTTAAATATACTTAACAAAACGCTCTGATTAATATCAGAGCGTTTTTGTATTTATACTTCTCTGCGGCCGGTAATGGCATTTTCCAATGTTACTTCATCGGCATATTCCAAGTCCGCTCCTACCGGCAATCCGCGTGCCAGTCGCGTAACTTTTATATTTAACGGTTTAATTATTTTAGCCAGGTAAAGAGCTGTGGTTTCGCCGTCTAAATCAGGGTTGAGCGCCAAAATAACCTCTTTTACCCCACCCGCCTTAAGGCGTGCTTCCAGCTCCTTAATTTTAAGCTTATCAGGTGTTACACCATTAAGTGGGCTTACCACGCCTCCTAGCACGTGATAAAGGCCGTGGAAGGCGTTGGTTTTCTCTAAGACTGGTATATTTTGGCTTTCTGCCACCACGCACAGCAAAGTTTTGTCGCGGCGTGAATCAGTGCAAATGGGGCAGGGATTTTGGTCAGTGAACCTAAAACAAGAGGTGCAAGTTAAAACTTCGTCTTTAACCTGGGCCAGCGAGGCGGCCATAGCTTCCAGTTCGCTTTTTGGTTGTTTTAAAAGATAATAAACCAGCCGTTCAGCGGTCTTGGGACCAATGCCGGGTAGTTTGGTGAATTCTTGTAGCAGCCTTTCCAGGGCGCGTGGTGTAGGGGACATAACGCTATTTACTATAACCAAAAAGAGCTTTTTATGGAAGCTCTTTTTGGTTAAATTAAAAATAGAAAATTTTAGCTAGATGGCTCCGTATTATTTTTACTCCCAATTTCTATAATTTGTTCGCAGTTCGGACACACATCTGCCCCAGCACTAAATGTGCCGCACGAAGGACAATACTGTGGCATTTCCATCTGAGCCAATGGTTTTTCTACTGGTGTTGTTTTTGATTTCTTTTTCTGCCATTCCTTTTCTTCTATTTCTAGTTCTTTTGGGGTGAATTCTCTTACTGGCCCAGCTAATTCAATAGACATAAAAGTAGATGAAAAAATACAAATTTATTTTATACCAGGGATATTAAGGCCACCTTGCTGTCTTACTTTTTCTGCCATTAGCCGCTGAACTTTTTTATTCGCATCATTCACCGCTTCTTTAACAGCTTTTTCCAGATCAGATTTTTTACTTGGTTGCATCATTTCTACATCAATTTCCACAGCCTGAATTTCTTGATTGCCATTCATCTTAATTTTTACTTTGCCCCAATTGGCATTGGTTTCCACGCTTTCTTGCGCCAACATGTTCTGAATCGTTTTAGCCTGACTGCGCAGGTCTTTAATTTCTTTGAGCTTTGAAAACATTGACATAAAATGTATAAATTAATTTTTTAATATCTAATTACTAATATCTAAATAAATCCAAAATCCAAATGTCAAAATGTTTTAATTTTTTTATCTCCGCTATTGTTTAGGATTCCCGCCTGCCAAAGCTGACATTACAGATATTATCTCGCGATAAATAGTCGCAGCTTAATCTAGTAATATTCGTTGATTGTTGAAGGCTAGCGGCGGGCAGGTAGAGTTTTGGATTTAGGATTTTACTCTGTGGGAGGTGGAACGGCGCCTTGTCTTTCCATACTGCGGAAAGTAACACGGTTCTCATCGAAGAATAGTCGTACCAAACCAGTGGGGCCGTTGCGGTGTTTAGCAATATGTACTTCCGCTATATGCCTTTCTTCGGGAGTAATATCATCAGGATGATAATTTTTATCAGCAGCCTTGCGGTAAATAAACATTACTACGTCAGCGTCTTGCTCAATAGAACCAGATTCGCGCAAATGGGCGAGTTTGGGAATGGCCGGCTTGCTCATTTCCACAGCGCGTGAAAGCTGAGAAAGTGCCAGCACTGGAACATTTAATTCGCGCGCCAGGGCTTTAAGTCCGCGTGTTATCTCAGCTACTTCCTGCACTCTGTTTTCAGTACTACGCCCTTCCATCAACTGTAAATAATCCACCATTATAAGACTTAAACCATGTTCCGCTTGTAGTCGGCGCGCTTTGGTGCGAATTTCCATTACATTAGCAGTGGCAGAGTCGTCAATAAAAATTGGTGCTTCGGAAAGTACACCCATGGCGTGACCAATGCGAGGAAAGTCATCTTCTTTTTCCGAAAGTTTGCCTGTGCGCATACGCCACAAATCCACTCCTGCCTCAGAACAAAGCAATCTGTCCACCAATTGTTCTTTGGACATTTCTAGCGAAAATATTCCCACCGGAGTTTTTTGTTTAGTGGCCACATTGCGCGCAATGTCGAGCGCTAAAGTTGTCTTACCAACGCTCGGGCGGGCAGCCAAAACAACCAAATCAGAACGTTGCAGGCCGGCTAGCAAATTGTCCAGATCAGCAAAACCAGTAGGCAAACCTCTTAATTTACCAGATTCACGGTGCAACTCATCTATACGGTCAAAAGCCTCGTTCAGTACTGACTTAATGGGAATAAAATTTTGTTTGTAATATTTTTGTGAAACAGAATATAATCTGCGCTCCGATTCGTCCAGTAAATTTTCTACGTCTTCTGTTTCTTTGTAGGCTAATTCAGTAATATCAGCCGAGGCGCGTAACAGTTTTCGTAAAGTGCTTTTGCGTTGCACAATTTTAGCATAGGAAACTATGTGACTGGAGGTAGGCACTTCGTTCGCCAATTCAGAAAGATAACTATGTCCACCCACTGCTTCCAACTGATTTTTTTCCTGCAAACGGCTGGCGAGCGATAAAATATCTATTGGTATACGGTTTTCATAAAGTTCAAGCATGGCCGCAAAAATTTGTCCGTGCGAGTCAAGGTAAAAATCACTAGAGTCTAGAATATCGGCTATTTTAATAATGGCGTCTTTATCTATCAAAAGTGAGCCCAGGGTAGATATTTCAGCATCTAGGTTTTGTGGGGGTAATTTACCCACTAATTGCGGATTATTAGCTTGTGCCATATAAAATCAATGTATGATAGGTAGGGTTATTGTACGGCGGCGGGAGCGCTAAATCAAGCCCATTTCCGTACACAGTTTGTTCACACGAGTTTTCCACCATAATCTGCGCCTCGACTGGCTGTTTTTAATCAATTATACTTAGTTTGTTATTAACTATTGCTTATGGCAGATTTAGATTACGTAATTTTTGATGTGGAAACTACGGGCATGAAACCAGAGGATGGCCACGCCATTGTTGAGCTGGCTGCTCAGCGTGTGCGGGGTAGAGAAGTGGTTGATACTTTTGATACTATTGTGAATCCGGATAAATTAGTAGACGCTGAAGTAGTTGCTATTCACGGTATTACTAATGATATTATTAAGCGCGAAGGTAAACCTTTAATTGAGGTGATACCGGCTTTTATGCTTTTTAGCGAGAATGCCACATTAGTAGCGCACAATATTAAATTTGATTTGTCTTTTATAAATAAACATTTGCGTGATTTGGGTTTGCCACCACTTGCTAACCCCTTGCTTGATACTTTGGAACTAGCGCGCAGTAAGGTTTTGGTAGCAAGTTATGCGCTTGGTTATTTGGCTAAACATTTTGCCATTCCCCAGCCTAAAGCTCACCGTGCACTAGCAGATGTGGAAGTTACGCGGGAGTTGCTATTTAAATTGTTGGATATTAAAAAATAAATAAAGAACGAGTGATAAATCTATCTGGGGCGGCTTATTAGGGTGGGGGACTTGAAATAATATATAGTTACGCTTATAATTCTTTTGCTGTGGTTAATTTGGGTCCATAGCTCAGTTGGTAGAGCAGCGGCCTTTTAAGCCGTGTGTCGTGGGTTCGATCCCCACTGGACCCACCAAATTAAATGATGGAAACAAAGCTCTATTAAGAGCTTTTTTCGTTGGTGAGTCAAATAGGGTTGCAAACTCAGTGCCCATCTGGTGCCCAAAATTTCTCGGATTGCTCTCTAAAAGTATGACCGCTTCACGTAAAGTTGATGGAGCTAAGTGCGCATAACGTGTAGTCATCCTTATATCTGAATGACCTAGTAATGTTTGTACTGTAATTATTGGAACTCCTTTAGCTACCAATTGTGATGCGAAGCTATGACGAAGTGTGTGCCATCCTATAGCTCTCAAACCAGCAGACTTGCAAAGTTTAGTCAGGTTATCTCTGGCAGTGAAATAGTTCACTACCTGGCTGATACTATCGTCAAACACCAATCCTTTAGCATGTTGCCTTTTTCTTAACATCTCAATGATGTCATTAGTCAGTGGTATACAGCGTGTTTTGTTACTCTTAGGGCTACCAATCACGCCCCCAACAATAGACCTCCTCACATTTAATACCTGTGCCCCAAAATCTATATCACTCCACTCTAAACCAATAATCTCACCAAAGCGTAAGCCGGTCCTTAAAGCCAATAGAATCATGTCGTGCCATAAGGGATGGTTTACTGACTTAAGTAGCCTCTCGCTTTCTTCTTGTGTCAGAAAATCAAAGCGTGACGGTGGAACTTTAAGTAGTTGAACTTTTGGCATAACACTTATCACGGCCCAATCTTGAGCTGTACGTAAACACTTACTCAAAATTATCAAGTGATTATTAACCGTCTTCTCTGATAAACCAGTTTTAAGCTTTGACGCTTTATATTCTTCAATCTGTAATGCTGTAATTTTATCAATCGTAGTACTTCCAAACCACGGGTAAAGGTGTGCACCTAAAGTTAACGACTTAGTATTTTGTTCCGAGGGTTTATTATTATTTTGAACATAGATGCGATACCATTTTTCAGCAAACTCTTTGAACGTAGGCATAGTCGTTACCTGTGTTTGTTTGTCAGGCTCTATAGACTCACCACGGGCTAATTTCTGTCGCAAAGTAGCTTCATAGGCCTCTGCTCCAGCTTTAGAGTTTTCAGGGCTTTTAAGGCGGTACCGCATGTGTTGATACCTAATATCTATTCTCCAAGATGTACCTATTTTACGAACACACATAGCATTTACATTCTCCTTATTGATTCAACACGGCCACTAGATAAGTAGTCTACTATATCCTGTTCTGTAAATCGTAAGCCACGACCTACTTTATGGAACGGAAGCTCTCGTTTATCAACTAAACGATAAATGCCCGCCATAGAAATACGTAAAGCCTTGGCTACCTCCGTAGGTGTTAGGAGCATGGGCAATCTAGAAGTAATGTGTGAATCAATACTCATAAATTGTTAAGGTACAACTTTGATAGCAGCCTTAATGCCGCTAGTGGACTCTTCTATTTTACCACCTAATAGTGGAGTTTCCTCCTCATTGGCTGTCGACCTTTTAAGAATACCCCCATTTTTTAGTTGTTGTCTTAATTGATCTAGTTTTTTTATTGGTTCGTCATTGATTTCATTAGTTGATTTAGTTAGTTGATTTACAGTATCAACGGGGGTACTGTTTGGATACTCATTTAGATACTGTTTGGCATACAAATCAGGTACTGTTTGATGGTTCTTTTTGTTTCTTAAAACCGTATTCAAATAGGTATTGTTAAATGACTCCCAAACTGTTGTACTAAGTAAAATATATTGATTCGGCTTCTTTTTACCTCCCCTAGAGCGTTGGACAGCAATGATATTATGAATTTCAAGTACCTTTATGGCGGGATTAACTTTATTCCTACTTACGCCACACCCTTTCATTATGGTCTCATATGATGGAAAGCACGTTTGTTCCTTTGCGTTAGCATACTTAGCTAATATGCCATACACCACTGTCACCCAATTAGGGAATTTGGCCGCATACCCTTCACTAAAATATTCATTATCTAAAAATAACCTCGTCTCTTTTAGTTTCGGCCTAATGGGTAGAGTAGCAAAAGTCGCTATAGACTCCGCTTGAACTGGGGGGTTCTTTTTTAGTATTTCATCAATTTGTTCCATAATTTGAATTTATATTCCATATTTATTGCCCAGTTAGTATGTTAACAAACTTAACAACTTAATATGCTCCTATAACAATGATTTTAACCTCAACTAAGCCAATTATTGATGTTTTGTAATGCTTGTCAAAGTGAAAATTTTCATACACTTGTGATATATATTCATCACAACAATCAGTTACAATCTCACCTGGGTGTTATTCTCTCTGCGACACGCCATTTTTACATTCGTTAGACTAGCATTAAGGTAGTGGGGGTGAGGTAGGAACGTAAATTACATCTTATGGATTCACCTTGTGTGCCAGAGTCATCTTGAATACTATGGTATACGATTCTATACAACTCTATGATTATCGTTCAATTAAAAAAGTTAAGGTTGTTTATACCTTAACCATAGCAAATGGCCCAGTGAGCCACTTTTGGCCACTTTTGATCACTTTTAGTAATTTCGTCTGATGGTCTTTCTTTGAGCTGTGAAAAAATCTTCAGAAACACCAATTTTCTCTCGTATTTGTCTATTAACCCTTTTCATTGCATCATAGATTACCTTTCTATCTTTAACCTTATCTTTTGGCTCCTCGCCTTGTACATATTTATATACTTCTGACCAATCTATAGGTACCAGTACTTTACTATCGAACATGAACTTACATAACCCAAACTCATTAGTGTCTGGCGCAATAGTAAATTGTTTATCTTTTACTTTTATAACTCCTGTATTGTCATTAAATGAAATACCATCTTTTTGCAAAGAATGGGATTGGTCTATTGTAGTCTTTTTATTTAGGTATTTATCTAGCAACTCCTGTTTGTAATTTATAAGTGCCGAATTATATATTGTTAACAATATTCTTGCGCTATCGTCCTTGTTATAAAAAGCATATCCAAAAGTACCATCTGGCTCATCAAGTGGAAGGATGGAGGAGATACAGTGGTTATTGTACAACTTCTTCAAAATATTCACCGTATTATTTTTAGAAATACCTGGCGAAGAAAGGTCTCCTATGCACATGATGATGGGGATAGATGGAAGACTGTCGGAAGCGTTGCGAACTTCCGAATGAAAAAGCAAAACATCGATAATCTTAATTATGTCATCAAGCAACACCATACGATTAAATTATTGACTCTACTATAATATTAACTATAGACACTTATGGATATAAATTCAAATTTGTTTTATTGATAATAGTGTACAATTTTGTTAATATATAATCACAATTTAATTGCCTAAACCCACGACTCTGCTGTGGGCATGGCAGCATAAGACCCAATGACGATACTGAACCCCGTGTTCAGCAACTCGTCATTGGGCCATACCGGGAAACCGGTATGGGGTCGCAAGGCCTAGCTAACACGGGGCTTTGTGTTACTAATTTTACTAATATATATTTCTATGGTAGACGAAACTTCTAATTCCATTCAGTCCACTGATCAAAACGCTAGTAAATTAAGTAAAGAGTTAAAATGGAGACAATGGGAGAAGGATTTGTTGCGATACAAATGGGGATGGCTTTTATATCTCTTAGGATTTATATTTAGAAGTTACATGATTGTTTTGTTGCTCTTCATGTCATTTAAGTATTTAACGTGCGATGTAAACTTTTTTTCTTTTGTAAATTCTGATCGTTGGTTGGGGGTGGGATTCTTTGTGCTGGCATTCTTTCTATTACACAACCTGTTTTCAAAAAAAGTAAAAAGCTACGTCTATCCTCTGTGGGCACTATGGGTACCCGCCATCATTTTATTCGTCATAATTAATAATTTTTTTGATGAATATGGCGATCCTACACTTAATTTACTCACTATGATAGCTAATTTCTTTCTTTTTAGGTGGTAGTTATGATTTACTTTCTAAAAAAATTTTACGCCTGGTTATTCAAGCCCCAAGTAAAAGTACTTAAAGAATTGGGGATACAAAAATTCACCCCCTTATCTTTAGAAGACTCTACCAAATCTGTAGAACAAGTTAGGCAAATGCTAATTAATTTTGTAATGGAAAAATACGGACCGAAGGCAGATAAAATCATTTCAACAGCCAGCTATTTATTATTACCAGCTTTAGATTGCGTCATCTTACAGATTATAGGGGAAAGTCATTACTATGGTTTTGCGGTTAGTAACGGGCATTTGGAAAGGCTGAAAGTATTTGATGAGAACTTGAAAGAAGTTATTGATAAAAATTCTGGGATTGACATAGATAAATTTTCCGTGTCACTCAATTACCCTTACATTGTGCGGCGCGTCTGCAAACAGTACCCTGTTGAGTATGTAGCAAGTGAACAGGAAAAACTCTTTGGGAATATTTTCACAATAGTTGACCCTAAGTCTTTAGTAGATGGTAAATTAACCTCGCTTGCCCGCGAGACTCTAGTTGCGACGGTGAGCCGTATAGCGATTAGTAGCAAGTCGTCGCGCCTATGTGTAATATTTGGAGAAAAAGATTGTATTTACTGTGAACCAGATGGAACAACAGAAGCTTCATCTCAACCACCGTCTGAGGACATTTGTTTTTTTAGGTCAGAGGAATAATAAAAAATTCCGTAACAAATAAAGCAATCTTAAATAAATAAATTCTACTCCCCTTAAGTAGTATACTAATATAGGTCCTGTGCGGTGTTTATAGCCTCAATCTGATCAGTCCTTACAATTTTCTTCAACTTTTACCATTTCCCAAAGTTCGGCTACGAGTTGGTTTCACCCAGCTCCTACTTGGGCTGAATGGTTTTAAGATTTATGGTAATATAAATATACTTAACTAAGTCTAAATATGACACCTGAACAGCGACAAGAAGTAATAAATAGATTGAACGAAAGGCTTGCCCGTCACCCATGTCCAAGGTGTGGCAATCAGGAGTTTTCTCTAGTTGATGGCTATTTAAGCCAACCAATACAAGAACAAATTGGTGGGATAGTCTTAGGTGGGCCCGCCCTTCCATCAGTGACTGTCGTTTGTACAAGATGCGGATTTATTAGTCAACACGCATTGGGGGCACTTGGGTTATTGCCCCCACAAGGGAACTAGCTCTATGGCGAGAAAATCTAAAAAAAGGAACTCAACGATTATTCAAGGAGCTGTACACCAAGAACTCATTAATAAGTCTTCTGTTCATTTGAATGTAGGGGAGGGCTTTATTGTTACAACTGAAGATAAAATCCACTTATGTCTAATTAAATATATGACATCGGTTGAACGAAAAAGTTCATGGATTGCTCCAGCTGGGTTATTAGCATCAATAGTATTAACAATCCTAACTTCAAACTTTAAGGATTGGTTATTTTCCCACTACGTATGGCAAGCCATTTTTATTATTACTGGGGCACTGTGTCTTATTTGGTTGATACGTGAAGTATATAAATCCGGAAAAGCTATGAGTGTAGAGGAAGTCATAGACGAAATCAAAAAGTCTTCAGAAAGAAAAATGCAGGAAGATCTTGGCTTAATACCTATGCAACCTTATAGTCAACTGGCCAAGACTGACCCCTCGAGAGAAATACAGAAGTAGAAATATTATAAAAAATTATAATTCTGATTCTAATATTCTCCACGACTTGGGGCTCGACTAATGATTTATTCAAAACAATTAGTCGTTAGATACCAAGACCATACACTCTCGAAGTATAATCTTGTAATTTCCAAAGCTAAGGCAGAGGAATACTTAGACAGCCTTGCTAAATTGTATCTTAGTGTGGCCAGAGCTCGCACCACCCTCGCTTAAATGGCTACAAATGCTGGATGCCTTGATTTTATTGTATATCTATGCTATAATGGTTCCGAAGAGTACTAAAAACAGTACTTTTTGGAACTATTATGAGATACCAGCAACTAAAGGAGCAATTAGGGGATTTTACGGTTTTTTCTTTGGCTGACATCCGAAAGGTTGCACCGGAGTTTTATCTTCATCAGCTTGTGGATTGGCAGAAAAATGGTTATATCAAAAAGCTTCGTAGGGGGTACTATATGTTTTCTGATATTACCCTAAACGAAGAGACGCTCTTTTTGATTGCAAATAGGTTGTATGCTCCGTCTTATGTTTCGTTTGAAATGGCGCTTTCACATTATGGGCTCATTCCCGAGGGAGTCTATTCGGTAACGTCAGCTGCTGGCAAGAAGACAGCTAGCTTCAAGACACCGATCGCGCAATTCTCGTATCGAAAAATTAAGCCAGGGCTTTTATTCGGCTATCAACTTGAGAAGCATAAGGGACAGAAGTATAAAATTGCCGAAATTGAGAAGGCAGTGCTGGATTACTTATATCTAAATCCAAAAATTATTGAACGAGCGGATTTTTATGAATGGCGCTTTAATAGTAGGGAATTCTTGGAAAAGGCAAGTCTGACCAAGCTTCGCCAATATGCCGTTGCATTTAAGAACAAGACGTTTTTAGTTCGGCTAGAAGAGCTAATTGAATTAATAAAGCAAGCTAAATAGTATGCTTTCCCTAGAGCAGATTGAACAGCAATACCCTGAATCGCTGCGTCCATTCAAGCGCGGACTACTACGGGAGTATTTGCAATATAAAATTTTAGAAATTATATTTGCTTCTGAATACGCGAGCAAACTCTCATTTTTGGGAGGCACCGCTCTCCGTATTGTATATGGTAATACTAGATTTTCAGAAGATTTGGATTTCGATAATTTTAGCCTTCAGGAGGGGGAGTTTGCTGCGCTTGCTCAATATGTACAGGTAAAGCTTGAAGGACAGGGACTAAAGGCTGAAGTTGATACTATGGGCAAAGATGCTTACCGGTGTCGGGTGCGTTTACCAGATATTTTGTTTGTGAACGAACTCTCACCTCTCCAGGAGGAGAAGATTCTGATACAAATTGACAGTCTTGCGCATGATTTTCCGTACCAGCCCGATAAGAAAATTTTGAACAAGTTCGATATTTTCTCAGAGGCTTTTGTGACCCCACCAGATATCTTGCTCTCCCAGAAAATCTACGCCGCCGTCAACCGCAAGCGAGCTAAGGGGCGTGATTTTTTCGACATTGTTTTTTTACTCTCGTTTACCAAGCCAAACTATGGTTATCTTCAAGTTAAGCTTGGCGTTGGAGATGCGGCGGCACTACGCCAACGGCTATTAGAGTCTATTACTAACCTTGATTTCAAAGAGTTAGGGCAAGACGTACAATCGTTTCTGTTCAATCCGGCAGATGTACGAAAAGTCGAGATTTTCCCAGAATTTATTACCCAGGTAGCACTGGAATAAATTTACATATACGTTTCCATTTGAGCTACCACATTTCATCACTTCCCAAAGTTGCTTTAGGCTGGTGCCCATCTGGTGCCCACGAAGTGATGAAAGTGAGTAAAAGTTGACCATAGTTGCGTACTACTGAGAAATGGAATTTTGGCAATGTTCAGAGCTTAATACCATATTAATTGAATTTTGGAATAATTGGAGTAGGTGTTTCGATCCCCACTGGACCCACCAAATTAAATGATGGAAACAAAGCTGTTCATTTTTAGACGGTTTTTGTTATACTTAAACTATGAAACTTCTTGCAAAAATAAACCCAGAGAATATTACAGAAAAACAGGTAAGTGAATTTGATGTGAGGCATGCTGTTCGAGCTGTTGTTTTTGATGTCGAAGGCAAAGTCGCCTTACTTCACGTTCAAAAGTATAAATACCACAAAATACCAGGTGGCGGGGTTGAGATATCTGAAGATATTTCTACTGCACTACAACGTGAGTGTATGGAAGAAATTGGTTGTCAAATAGAAATTGGCTCAGATATTGGAGAAATTGTTGAATACCGAGGCGAGTTCAAACTGAAACAAATTTCATACTGCTATAGAGCTAAAGCGGTAGGTATAAAAGGAGAACCTTCATTTACTGAAAGTGAAAAAAGTAACGACTTTAAAATTGAGTGGGTAAAGTTAGAAGATGCCATCAGGACTTTTGAAATAGACAACCCAGACGAATATGAAGGTAAGTTCATTCGTGAGAGAGATCTTACATTTTTAAGAAATTATTAGTTTTAACACCCCGTATTACATTTCGTAACTTTTCAAAGTTACTTTAGTTGTGTGATATAATAACAATATGCGTAACTATTCATCAAAAAGCAATAAACGAGTAGTGCGGTTTCGCACACCTTCATCCTTTAAAGTACGCCAGGCCGAGGGGGCCAAACGCGCCAAGCTATCCCCACCTTATCATCCGCCAGGTCGAGGCCGTACTACTACCATTGGCCATTAATTATAGCAATTTAAAACTACTTTCTTATTCGCGCGAATAAGAAAGTAGTTTTGTGTTTGATGATAAAACTAATTTACAATTAAAATAACATCGGGGAAAAATAAGCGATCGCTTATTTTTCCCCGATGGTTAATTGGGCAGAAATTAGTTTATTCAATTTCGTAACTCAAAGTTACGTTCACAATTACTTCTTGACTGCCGGCCTCTATTTGAGGTGCTACTGCCTTGCTTTCCATACCCACCGCCATATCGCGCGCGTAGTACATTGGGTATGGCGTTGGGTTATTAACATTTTCCGAGAAGGATCTTACTTTGCCCAAATCTACTCCGGCGGCTTGAGCCAAAGTTTCAGCCTTGGCCCGTGCTTTAGCTATGGCTTTAACACGTGCCTCTTGTTGTAATTTTTCCGGATCATCTATAGAGAAAGTCAGTTGGCCAACTTGGTTAGCGCCGCGTTCAATACTGCCACTTAACACTTCACCCACCTTATCAAGATTTCTAATTTTTACTTCTACTGTTTGGGTAAGTTGATAGCCATCTAAACTTTGTTTGCCAGTCCTTTGTTCGTAGGAATAAATAGGATATAAATTGTATTGAGTGGTGCTAATATCTTTGTCTTCAATCTTAAGTCCTTTTAAATAATCGACCACTTGGTTCATTTTTTTAGTGTTATCAGTTTGCACTTCGGTCACTGTCTTATTTCGGCTTTCCACAGATAGTGAAATAAGTCCGACATCGGGAATGGCGGTTACTTTGCCTTGTGCCGTTACCGAGATAGTGTCGTTGGTACTGCGCGGATTTTGCCAGTGAGCGAGGTTTTTCCAATTAATGCCAGCTTGCATAGCACGGTCAAGGCCCAGCGCGCCCAGCCAAATTAGCAGGAACATTGATATTAAAATTTTAATAGCTGCTGGAATTTGTTCCAGACACGGTTTTTTGGGAGATGTGTTTTCTGCATCCATAATATTAATAAGTTAATGTTTAGTTGCTTAATTAGTGTAGCAAAAATTCACCACTTTGTAATGTTTATAATTTTATATATTATTGACCGCACCGATGAATTGATTTATAATTATCTCATTATCACTTACTTATAATTAACGTTTGGGCTTTTATTATCTTACAAATAAGGTCCACACAAGGTAATATTTTATGGAAAACAATCAAAACAATGAATCTAGTTGCCATTGCTGCGGCGAGTGGTTAAAACCAAAGATTATTTTGCCGATTTTAGGCATGTTGTTGCTCACTGGTATTATTACAGTTTCTATTTTGCGTGATCGCATTGTCAATCAGCCGCAATATCAGGTATCGGTAACTGGCTTGGGCAAAGTTTCTTATCAGCCCGATATAGCTAATGTTAATCTGGGTGTGCAGGTTGATAAACAATTTTCTGCAGAAAACGCTTTACAACAGTTGAATGATAAAATGAATAAAGTAGTAACGGCTATTAAATTGCTAGGAATTACAGAAGCTGATATTGAAACGCAAAATTATACACTTTATCCTCAGTATGATTATAAAGACGGCATATCTATTCCAGCTGGCTATAGCGCCAACCAGCAGCTTACAGTTAAAGTACGCAAGTTAAACGATAACAAGGAAAGTGTTTCAAAAGTAGTAGCGGCGGCTACCAAAGCCGGCGCCAATCAAGTTATGGGAATTACTTTTGATGTGGCCAATTTGAATGATCTTAAACAAGAGGCAAGGCTTAAGGCTATTGCCGATGCCAAATCCAAAGCCGGCGCTTTGGCGCAAGCAGTAGGAGTAGAGCTTGGAGATATTATGGGTTGGTGGGAAAATATTGTGCAGGCCCCGGGTATTCAATCTTATGGCAGTTATAGTGGAGATGGTAAAGGCGGCGGTGCTGGCGCGGTATCTTCACCTGTTTTGCCTACTGGTACTCAAGAAGTTATTATTGAGATAAATTTAAATTACCGTATTGAATAGTTGGTTGTAAATTTATTCGTTTTTACAAAAAAGAGAAGAGGCTATGAAATTTTCATAGCCTCTAGTTTTTATTGAGTTGGCATTTTTTGTAGCACTAAATCTAGCGCCGCGCTTAAGAGATGTAACGTTTTTAACGCTACTTCTACAAACGCTGTTGCCAACTCGGGAAGGGTCCAATTCAGCACTAGGAATGCCAGAGCCAGCGCTAAAGCCCCTGTGAATGCTCTATACATAGGTTTAGAGCATTAATATTAAACAGAAGAGCTTGGTGACGCTGGGGCGACGAACTCCCAGTCTGCCAACGCGTTTTTTGCGCGTTGCCCTTCCAGTAGCTTTTGGCATCAAATATTTGAGGCCAGCAGGTACCGAAAGGTATTGGTTTTTAAAGAGCTCTATACCTTAAACTTTTAAAATATTTTTGTCAAGACAGAGCATTAATTGTTTTTTAATGGGATTATTTCTGCCCTTGCTTTTTTATTTGATTTGTATTAAGGTGATGGCACAAAATAAAACTAATAATAAATAGGTGGGCAAAATCCGCACCTTAACAGATTAATAATAATTATAAAAAAGGAGTAATAGCTTATGATAAACCAATTAGTTAAGCGCGCTTTAATTTCAGTGTCTAATAAAGATTGTTTAGTTTTATTAGGCCGGTTTTTTTCCAGCATTGGTTATGAGATTATTTCGACTAGCAGTACAGCTAGTTTGTTTCAACAATGGAAGATTCCCGTTATTCAAGTTTCAGAGTACACTGGTTCGCCAGAAATTCTTGGTGGGCGAGTAAAGACATTGCACCCCAAGGTGTTTGCCGGTATTTTGGCCAAACAAACACCAGAACATTTAGAGCAAATACAAATGATCAAAGCCGGGCTCATTGATCTGGTGGTGGTTAATCTTTATCCGTTTGCACAAACAATATCCAAACCTGATGTTGCTTTAGCAGAAGCAATTGAGCAAATTGATATCGGTGGACCATCTCTACTGCGGGCGGCTGCTAAAAATTACGAAAGGGTCGCGGTAGTATGCGATCCAAATGATTATAAATTAATAATCTCTGAGATACAAAATGGCGGTATTACACCATCAACTCGTGAGCAATTAGCTCTTAAGGCGTTTCAACATACTGCTCATTATGACGCCACGATAGCTAGTTTTTTGGAGTGGCAGTTTAATGGCGCAACCCCGTCTACAGAAGTTCCCTAAAATTAACTAATAAATTTTTAGAACAAGCAAGGTGCTTTTATAGACCTTGCTTTTTATATACCTGAGTGTTTTTGTGCTTTTATGTTAAGATAATAAGGTGAATTTAGAACAGATTATTATTACCATTGGCTATTTTGGCTTACTCGCTGTTATTTTCTCCGAGTCGGGCTTATTAATTGGTATGTTTTTTCCAGGCGATAGCTTGCTTTTTACCGCCGGTTTTTTGGCTTCACAGGGCATTTTTAGCATCGCGACTTTAATAATAGGGTGTTTTTTGGCAGCCGTGTTAGGTGATAATGTTGGTTATACTTTTGGCCGGCGGGTAGGTAAAAAATTTTTCACTCGCCCTAATTCATTATTTTTTAATCAGGGTAATTTAGAGAAAGCCCGTGCTTTTTATGCTAAGCATGGCGGCAAAACAATCATCTTGGCGCGTTTTGTGCCGGGTGTTCGTACGTTGGCACCTATCTTAGCCGGAGTAGGTGATATGCATTACCCTACTTTTTTAGCTTATAATTTGTTGGGCGGATTTTTATGGGCCGTTGGCTTAACCGGCTTGGGTTATTCGCTAGGCAGTATTATTCCAGGAGTCGATCGTTATCTTTTGCCAATAATTTTTTTAATTATTATAGTTTCTTTTTTGCCACCTTTTATCCAAGTTTGGAAAGATATTGAACAACGTCAGCGATTACTTAGCGCGGGTTCACAATTTTGGCGCAAACTTTGGCATAAATAAAATGTTGACTTTACCTTTTTTATACCCACTGTTAAAATATTAAACACTTTATGTTTAAATCTAAAAAAGTTTGTCCTGATTGTGGCCCCACGCCAACTTCGCACTTTTTAGCGCGAACTATAGTTATGGTTGATTGGTTTTTTTCTCCTTATACCAAATTTATGGATAAAATTTGGCAAAAGTTTCGACCCTTAGTATTAAAACTGCCGCTTGATAAAATTGCTTACCATTCTATGTTTTGGGCCAAGCGTTTAGGCTTGGGTAAGGTGGTAACCGATATTAAACCAGATCATAATTTGCGTTTAAGAGTGCTATGGGAAGAGGCCAAGCGCCGTGGTATTGAGCTTTTTGAATTTAGACCTTTTGGTCGCTCAGTGGATTTAATGGTAGCGCGGCACCAGGGCCGACTTTATGCTTTTGATGGATTGCCCCGACCACGCGGCAACACGGGTGACGGCTCGGAATGGATGGACGATAAAGCTATAATGCGCAAAAAATTTAGTGAGGCAAAAATTCCCATTGCGCGCGGTGGTATGTTTACTTTAGTAAAAAAAGCCTTAGTCATGTTTGACGAAATGGGCCCGCCCGTAATTGTAAAACCGCGTATTGGTTCGCGCTCGCGCCATACTTTTATACACATTAATACGCGTAGCCAATTGGTACAGGCTTTTTATTCAGCGCAAAAACTTTGCCCTTGGGTGGTGGTGGAGGAGGAATTACAAGGCCCAGTTTTCCGTGCCACAGTGGTGGGTGGAAAGTTAATTGGTGTGGCTAGGCGTGATATTCCCCAAATCATTGGTGACGGAGTGCATTCCATAGGAGAATTAGCAAGTGCATCTAACGAGCATCCGGGCCGTGATGAAGATATTTTTCATAGTTTGCCCAGCGAACAAGAAGCTCGCGAGGAATTAGCGCGACAAGGTTTAACTTGGCAGACTGTTCCGGTAAAAGGGCAGCAAGTTACTTTGGGTAATAAAGTAAACCGTGGTATTGGCGGTGTGACAACAGACGTTACTCAAGAGGTACACGAACACAACGCCGATTTATTTAGGCGCGTGGCGAATTTTGTGGGAGATCCTATTATTGGAATTGATTTTATTATTTCTTCAATCAGTGATCCGTGGCATCAGCAACAAGCTTGCGGCGTGATTGAATGCAATAGTTTGCCTTTTATTGATTTACACCATTATCCAATTGCGGGTACGCCTAGGAACGCCGCGGGCGCAATTTGGGATTTAATTTGGCCGGAGACAAATGTGGATCATTAGTCATTACTTCAGCCAAAAGTGGTTTTAAATAATCAAAACCATCAGTCATTCCCACCTCGCGTAAATGTTTAAATGGGTGGCTTTCGGTGGAAAATTCATAATGGCCGCGTATTTCTCCGTCGGGAAATAAGCGGACATGATACTGATAAACAAAGTTTATTAATTTTCTCATATTCAAAATTTCATCCGGATCAATCCAGCCCAAATAATCATCTTCAAAACCAGCTTTTATTAAAATTGTGCGCAGGTCGTGGCGGCTGGCACTTGCTTTAAGATGGCCCAGGAGATGGCGTTGGCGTTCATTATGTTTAATAAAGCCTAAAAATATCCAAGTATCCCGCATGGTGGGGAAAATAGGTTCAAATAGTCTCCAAAATATTTTTTTTAATCTATAAAACATTCAGGTTTTGGATGAATAATCCCAATGTCATTTTGTTGGCGATAAACAGTAATTGGTGTTTATAATTTTAAATCAATCCGACGAATTAGAGATTATCATTTATTGGCTAATTTGTCACATAGTTTGTGATTATTTTAATTACATCCTCTGTATCAATGTGTTAACACGTTGATACAGAGGTGTGTGATGGTAAGATAGCCGTGATTTATGTTAGTAGGTTATTTTTTGCCAAAGTTAGCAAAAAATGTTAAAGTATATTCATTATGGAACAAGTATTTACCAGCCAACTCAAAGACTATATAGGCAAAGAAGTTACCCTAAAAGGCTGGGTAGCTAATTTGCGTTCTTCTGGCAAAATCTACTTTTTAGAATTTCGTGACGGCGCTGGATTTACCCAAGTAGTAGTAAATCAAAAAGAAGTAGAAGAATCCTCTTGGCAGGCAGTACAGCAGGTGACTATTGAGTCGTCTATTATTGCTGAGGGTGTTGTTTCCAAACATCCTAAAAAAGAGGAGTACGAACTGCAGACTAAAATTTTGACTTTAGTTGGTAAGGCCGAGGAATATCCCATTGGCAAAAAAGAGCACGGGCCAGATTTTTTACTGGATAACCGCCATTTATGGCTTAGGTCGCCTAAACAATGGGCTATTCAGCGAGTGCGCAATACTATTATCAACGCCACTTACGAATTTTTGAATTCCCAAGGGTTTATAAAATTTGACTCGCCGATTTTAACCCCGACTTCTTGCGAAGGCACAACCACTTTGTTTGAGATAGATTATTTTGGCGAACCGGCCTACCTCACACAGTCGGGCCAGCTTTATTTGGAAGCCGCCATTGCTTCTTTGGGGCGCGTATTTGATTTTGGTCCGGTGTTCCGCGCTGAGAAATCCAAAACCCGTCGCCACTTAACAGAATTTTGGATGATGGACGCCGAGGCCGCTTTTGTGGAGCACGAGGAAAATTTAAAAATTCAGGAAGAGTTGATTTCTTTTATTGTGGCTCGTACACTGGAGATAAACAAGAAAGAATTGGAAATTTTAGAGCGCGACACCAAGCCTTTAGAAAATGTAAAACCGCCTTTTTATCGCATTACTCACGCTGAAGCTGTAAAAAAGTTACGCGAGCAGGGGAGTGATATTGGCGAAATGGATGATTTAGGCGCGGATGATGAAACTGTTTTAACACAAATGTACGATAAGCCGATTTTTGTGGAAAAATATCCGGCGGCTGTAAAAGCTTTTTATATGAAGCGTGATCCCAGCGATCCTACGCGAGTATTAAACGCGGATTTGTTAGCCCATGAGGGTTATGGGGAGATTATTGGCGGGAGTCAGCGTGAGGATAATTATAATGAGCTACTCGCACGTATGAAAGAACATAAATTACCTATTGAGCCGTTCCAGTGGTATTTGGATACGCGTAAATTTGGCAGTGTGCCACATTCCGGATTTGGTTATGGTTTGGAACGCATTGTGGCGTGGATTTGTGGACTTAAACATATTCGCGAAAGTATTCCTTTTCCGAGATTAATTAATAGATTGAGACCATAATTATGCGTACTTTTATTAAGTTAGCTATCAGTTTTGGTTTAACATTGGTTTTAATTTTCCTGGTAGAATGGTTTTTAAGTAAATCTGGGCTCGTATATTATTTGTTAGTTTTACCTTACCTACATTTCGCGGTTATTTTGTTGTTATTTGTTGTGGTTTTTTATTTAAGCATCTCTCATTTAGGCGTTGGTGAACCAACGCCTGGGACCTCTGTTTCTAAGAAAACAAATTTGGATGTGTCAAAAGGACGTTTACTAGTTAGTTTTATTGCTCTTGGTATAGCTATTCTATTATATTATTACGTTGCGTCTTTTTTTACCGCCGCAGCTATATACGATCGTCATCAAAGAAAAATTGGGCAGACAGATGAGGGCATCCAGAGGAGTTTTACTTCCTGTTTAGGAAGTTTGAGTCAATTTACTCAACCAGGAAGTTATAGTATAGGTAGGATTGATGTTTTTTTTAAAACAGGAGTGAAACAGGAGCAAGCACAGTGGGTTCTTGAGGAAGCCGGTTTAAAACTTGTCAATTATGAAGATAAGTTTTCTGGTTATTTATTACCTTCGGGTCAGATAGAAGTCCCTAAGGGTAAGGAATTATATTGGGTTTGTCAGCTTAGATCCCTTACACTATCAAACAAATCGCTCAATATCATTGCAAGTGCTGAACTCCATAAGATAGTATTATCGCCGGTTCAATGAAATTTCATAGGTATAATTATTTGAGACCATAGGTATTAATTTTATGAACCAACGCGGTTTTGCAAATTTGATAATAATTGTAGCAGTCATAGTGGTTTTTTCAGCCATTGGGTTTACTTATTTGGTTTTGAATAAGGGAGTAAAACAGCCAGTGGCTCGAGCTTGTACAATGGAAGCCAAACAGTGTCCCGATGGTAGTTATGTGGGGAGAACTGGCCCAGCCTGCGAGTTTACAGCTTGCCCTGAAGCAACCACTCAGTCTACTGAGGTTGAGGTTATTAATAATTTTCTGGCGCAGTGGAACGTGCTACAAAAATCAATTCCTATTTCTCCGGTGTTAGGCTCCACAACTTGGCAGGTGGATTATCTTCAATTTATTGGAAATAATAAATTGTTAATTGCTTTTGAAGATGGCCATATAATGTCCGCCGCAGTATTTGGCTACGGCGCAGATAATAATTTTAATTATATTAATACTTTTAAGGATGATTATCCTTTTACTAGTGCGAAGTGGCAGGAAATTGTTAAAACCTATGGCAGTGAACAATATGAGGTGGCAACTTATGTAAAACAAATTACCCGCGGCACGGAAGTTGTTAATTTTAATGACTGGACCAAAGTGTCAGAGAATGTGTTTTTAAAGCAGGGAGAAGAGTTGTCAACCAGTTCGACTTCGCTCACTGCAGGCTGGAAAACTTATCGTAATGAGCAATATGGGTTTGAATTACAATACCCATCTAAATGGTTGATTCTTAATGGTGCTAAGGGCACGATTGTAAGGGTTGCAGAATTTGATATGCAACAAGCTGAAACAAGCATGCCCGTAAACACAATAGACATCAGCCAATATAGTCCACTCATTAATGGTTCTGAAACTTTGTTTGCAGGGAAAAAAGCTAAGGTAGGAGAATGGGAAGAGCCTGGATTAGACAGTCGTTTTATTAAGTTTATTAATATAGTTGAGCAGCCATACCTTTCAGTTTTTTTAGAAGCAGATAATATAGAGTCAAAGGAGTTATTAAATAAAATTCTTTCCACCTTCAAATTTATTTCTTCAAATTCATCTAATATAGTCATCGCTAATATTTTAGATAACGAGCTTACACGACTTGTCCAATCAACAGACTTGGTAAACAAATACTTTATTGAATTTGACAAGGCAAAAACTTATACTATTTGGCTATACGTAAAAGAAAAGCCTACTAATGCACAAATTGAGAACTTTGTAGGAATTATCGCGACTAAATTAACTAATCAATTGTCTGGTTATTTCTTTAACTTTGATATTTTTCCCCTGAATTCTACTAAGACTCCCGGTGATTCTCAACCCTATGATAGTTATCAGAATGTATCGTGGAGAAACGGGCAGGTTATTTTTCCTTTGAATGATTAAAGTTTAAATAAGAAAATATTAAATTATGAACCGTATTTTTATTACCTAAGCTATAAATAAATAACTATTTAATTTATGAATCTAAGGAAACATCTTTTTACCTCATCAATTATTACAACCGTAGCTATAGTCTTTGTTTTGCTTATAGCTGCTGGTTGTGCAATGCTTTTACAAAAGCAAGTGGATTTAAAAAAATACGGCCAAATTAATCCAGTCAATTTAACTGATACATCAAATTTAAAAACCTATCGTAATGAGCAATATGGGTTTGAGATAAAACATCCTTCCTCCTGGATTGAAAAATCATATATAGTCGCAACTCCATCTATCGGCGGAGTGGTGTTAGATGTTAAAAATCCACTTGATGAAACGCAATCTGTGAGTGTGAGTGTAGTAGGTCAGAAACATTTTTCATCTCCCCCTGGCAATACAGAAAATTCTTATTTATTAGGTGGTATTGTGGCAACTGAAGTAAAATTTCCTGGTCGTTGTGGTGTAGAAAAATGTATATTGCCGTTCATTAATGTATGGAGTAAAGACGAGAATAGTGGATATATTTATGACATAATGTTCTCTAATACTACTGATATAGATTCGGGTATATATCAGCAAATTCTTTCGACTTTTAAACTAACTACAAAAGCGACTTTAATTGATAAAGTGAAAGATCAATGTGCACAAGACAACGATTGTCAATTCATTTGGTTCACAGGCGGTTGTCATACACCGGAATATGTGGCTCGAGTGGAAGCAGATAATAAACGTCTTGGTATAGATTTAGGTCGAGCACCATATCGGGAAGGTATTAAGTGTGCCTGTGTTAAGGCGGCGTGCGTAGAAAGTAATTAGTAATATTATATATTATGAAACGTATTTTTATTACCGAAGCTATAAATAAAGTAGGCGAAGAAGTTTTACTTAAAGGTTGGGTTAACTCTCGCCGCAATATGGGTAAAATTGCCTTTATTGATTTGCGGGATAAGACGGGTTTAGTCCAAGTAGTGTTGGTGCCGGCAGAATTAGATGAAGTCAGTAGGGAAGCTATGCCTAAAATTCGCCCGGAATTTGTGTTAGCCGTGACCGGTAAAGTACAAGCGCGTAAGCCAGGTAACGAAAATAAAGATTTAGCATCGGGAACGATTGAGATTTTGGCTAGTAAACTAGAAATTATTAACGAAGCCGAAACTCCGCCGTTTGAAATTGATAATGAGGAGCGGCAAGCTAGTGAAGAATTGCGGCTTAAATATCGTTATCTTGATTTGCGTCATGAGCGAATGGCCCGCAATATAAAATTACGATCAGATGTTATTAGATATGTAATTGACTATTTAGTAGATCATAATTTTACTTATATTCAAACCCCGATGTTGTCTAAATCCACCCCCGAAGGAGCACGTGATTATTTAGTGCCATCACGAGTGCATCAGGGAAAGTTTTTTGCCTTACCACAGTCGCCGCAGCAATACAAACAGTTATTGATGGTGGCTGGAGTGGAGAGGTATTTTCAGATAGCTCCTTGTTTTAGGGACGAGGATGCCCGTGCCGACCGCTCTCCGGGTGAGTTTTATCAAATTGATATGGAAATGTCTTTTATGGAGCAAGACGAGGTGCTTGATCTTACGGAAAAAATGTTTACATCTATGGTTAAAAAATTGTTTCCGGAAAAACATTTGACTTTTGAGCCGTGGCCGCGGCTTAAACATGCTGATGTGGTAAAAAAGTACGGCACCGATAAACCAGATTTACGGAAAGATAAAGAGAATTTAAACGAGTTAGCTTTTGCTTGGGTAGTTGATTTTCCATTATTTAATAAACAAACAGCAGAGGATTTTTTCCATGGTTCGGGAAAAAGCCAATGGGCACCTTCGCACCACATGTTTACACGTCCCAAAGAAGAGGATTTGCCGCTACTCGAAACTGATCCCGGTAAAGTTCATTCTTACCAACATGATTTAGTTTTGAATGGGTTAGAGGTTGGCGGAGGCAGTTTGAGAATTCATGATCCTAAGGTGCAAGAAAAAGTTTGGGATTTAATTGGTTTTACCATCGAACAAAAACAACAGTTTGCTCATTTAATAGAAGCTTTTAAATACGGCGTACCACCACACGGTGGTATTGCGCCTGGGTTGGATAGATTGGTTTCTATTTTAGCTGGAGAAAAAAATATTAGAGAAGTCATTGCTTTTCCGTTGATGGGTGATGTTCGTGATCCTTTAATGGACGCGCCATCGGAAGTAACTAAGGAACAGTTAGAGGAATTAGGATTAGTATATCGGAGCAAATAAACCATTAATAATTTTACGTATTATGGTACTTAGAGAAAAAATTTTAATAACGGTGGCTTTTTTAACTACTACAACTGCAGTTGTTGTTTTATACTCTTTTGCACACAATTTGTTATTTTCATCATCTCCATTCAAAACCAATAATGGTCTTGGTGGAACTGTTGATGAAAGAATAGCTGAACGATTACAGGGTTATATTCAACCAAAACAAGGGGCAGGGGGGTTGGTTGTGATTGAAGAAGAAAATCCACCAACTAACACTGATATTGAACCAATAAATACAACAACATCATCTAGACCTAGTTTTAATCGTCCCAATGCCTTAGTGCAACCAATCAATCAGGAAGTTGGTAATGAGCGTGTTATAACTAAATATGTAATTGATTCAAGCGTTGGCTATGCCGAATTTCCTGTTAGTTGGATGGCTGATGGTTTGAATTTTACAATGGAGCTTATTCAGCCGAATGGTAAGGTTATTAACCAAAATAATTATTCAGAGTACAAGAATGTGACTGAACGGGTAAAAAGTGATCATTATGAATTTTATCGTCTTTATGAACCACTGGTGGGTGAGTGGACAGTTCAGGTGACTGGATCAGTAGATCGTGAAGTACCATTTGTTGATTTGTTAGTGGGCACCAATCTTGTGTTAGATTTTTCTTTTGATGCCGAACTAACTAAACAAACGTATCACCTTGGTGATGCGATAAATTTTCTTGCTATAGTAAATCAAGCCGGTGAGCCAGCAAAAGGTGCACAAGTTGAACTTGAAGTAAAAGCATATGATAGCCTTAGAAACAAAGGAAATATTAATAAAGAAACAGAAACAGGAACCAGTCCAGGTACACAAACTTCACTGCCTGTTGATGTAGTAGTAACCAACCTGGTTTTATTAGACGATGGTCAGCATGGTGATAACAATACTAACGATGGTTACTATGGTGTTAAATTTGATAAAACCACTACTTTTCCCGGTAGTTATTGTTTTGATATGAAAGCGAAAGGGCTAAACAAACAGGGTGAACAGTTTTACCGGCACGACATGCGTTGTACTGTTGTTGCCCCTAATTAGCATTTATTAATAGTTATTAATTATGCGTCTTTCACCTTTGCAAAAATACATATTACGCAGTTGTTATTTTACTCCGCCGAGAGCAGTGTCGAGAGGTGGCTTTGCAAAGTTTTATGATCAACAAAAAACTAAACCAAAAATTGATGATATAGTTAATATCATTACTAAAAGTTTTGAAAGTTTAATAGATAAAGGTTTAATGGTTGGTTATGGAGTACGCACTCCTAAAAAGTGGTATATCAAAGAGGTTAAGCTTATGCCGGCAGGGCGTAAAGTAGCACGTAAATTACTTGGTGAACAGCAGTGTTTTCCTTTTAAATTAAAAAAGGTAAGCAAATAATTTTAAGATTTATTATATTATGTTTTTTACTCGCGCGCTCAAATGGCTAACCATTATTGGTGTTTTTGTTGGTTCTTATGTAACCCTACCGCAACTTTGGATTAATTTAGGCGGCGGACAAACTTGGAAATTAGACCAAGATTTACCCCAGTGGGCTTTAGGTTTGGCAGTGGTAGTTGTTTTATTGTTAGTGCTTAAAGTTGTTACACATATTGTAACCAAGCTTTTAATGTTGGCGGTCTTGGCGGCTTTAGTTATAATTATTTTGTCTTATTTCAACGTTCCTGTATTGCCTTGGTTACAGGGAATTGTTAATTTTAATTTTTAACCTATTATTACTATGAAGATTCCAGCGAAAGTTTTAAATTTTTTAAAGAAAAATAAAATTAAACACGAGATGTTAGAACACCGTACCGTATTCACAGCTTATGATTTAGCCCAAACATTAAAACGCAAACTAAATGAAGTGGTAAAAACATTGGTAGTTAAAATTGATAAAGATCACGCCTTGGTAGTTTTACCAGCTTCACACCAAGTTGATTTTAAGGCGCTCAAAAAAGTTACCGGTGCCAAAAAAGTTGATATTGATAGAGAAAATGTAATGATAAAACTTTTTAAAGTTAAGCCAGGTGCTATTTCACCATTTCATGGCCCTTTGCATAAATTGCCGGTGTATGTAGATAAGGCAGTAATGAAAGCGCAAAAAGCAGTGGTGCAAGCGGGTAGTTTTGAAAGTTCGCTTCATATGAAAACAAAAGATTTATTAAAAGTGGTAGAGGGTAAATTAGTGAACTTTGCCAAGAAGAGAAAGTAAATTTTGTAAGATTTAAATTTTTCATGTACGAAATTAAATTAGAAAAATTTCAAGGACCACTAGACCTTCTGCTTCAATTAATTGAACAGGAGGAGCTTGATATAACCGAGATTGCTTTAGCGCAAGTGACAGATCAGTATCTTGAATATCTGGATAAAGTGGAGGAGCTTAACCCGGAAGAGGTGGCGGATTTTTTGGTAATAGCCGCTAAGTTGTTGCTTATTAAATCGCGTTATTTATTACCTTCTCTTAATTTGGGCGGGCAGGAGGAAGCACAGGATCTTGAACGCCAACTTAAAATTTATAAAGAATATTTGGAAGCTGGCAAGCAAATTGCTAAAATGTGGCGACAGAGCCATGTGGCTTGGGTACGTGAAAAACCTTTACTTATTAAACTTGAATCTTCTAAACCAACGGCGCCAATAGGATTAGTATTAGAGTTAATTGAAAAGGGGATTAGGCGAGTAATAGCGGCCTTAGAGCCAATTATTAAACTTCCGGAAATCACTTTACAGCGCGCAATTTCCATTCAAGAAAAAATAACTACACTTAAAAAGTTAATTTTAGACAAAGCACATTTAAACTGGGAAACATTTATTGCTAAAGCAAAAGATAAAACTGAAGTCATTGTTTCATTTTTAGCGCTCTTGGAGCTGGTAAAACAACGTCAGTTAATAGCTCACCAGTCAGAATTATTTCAAGATATTATGCTTAGTAAACCAGAATAAAAAACAAAAATCTAATATCTAATTTCCTGCCTACCGCAGGCAGGCTAATATCTAAACAAATCCAAAATCCAAATGTCAAAATAATTTAATTTTTTATCTCCACTATTGTTTGGGATTCCCGCCTGCTGGCGGGCAGGTAGAATTTCGGATTTAGGATTTATTACTTAAATATCAAGTATGCCACCAAAAGATAATCAAATCACAAATAGTCAAAGTACGCTTATTAGTAAGTTAGAAAGTATTTTATTTGCCGCTGGTAAGCCTTTGTCACTAAAAAAATTAGCCGAGCTCACTGAAGTTACGGTGGGGGATATTGAGTCTGCTTTGGCTGAACTGCAAAAGCGTTATGTGGATAACGGACACGGTTTAGAGATTATTATTCACCAAAACGAAGCGCTTTTGGCAACACATCCAGCGCACAGCGAATTGGTGCGTCAGTTTTTAAAAAAGGAAGAGTTAGGAGAACTTACTCGCCCACAATTGGAAACTTTGTCGGTCATCGCTTACCGCGGGCCGATTTCCAAAGCCGAGTTGGAACAGATTAGGGGAGTAAATTGCAGTTTAATTTTACGCAATTTGCAAATTCGCGGTTTGGTGGAAGCAACCAACGAAGAATCACCTTTGCCGCTTTATCAGGTAACGGTTGATTTTTTGCGTTTCCTTGGAATTACTTCAGTTAAACAGCTTCCTCATTTTGATACTTTATCTAACCATGAAAATCTTGAACAACTTTTACGAGCGCCTGGGGCATTGGCCTAATATTTGGCTAATTATTGCCCTGGTAATAACATTAGTCAGTTGGCCGCAAATGCCAACTTCTTCGGCTACTGATTTGGGATCTCTACCTAAATTACCACTGCCAGGTGTAGTTGCCGATTATACTAATTGGGAAGTTGTGCCAACACTTGATGAGCTTGAACTTTCCAGTTTGTCGGCTTTGGTGGTTAAATTACCTTCAGGAGAAATTGTTGGCGCCCTAGAGCCTGAACTAGAACTGCCTATTGCTAGCTTAACCAAATTAATGACTTCGGTAATTACTTTGGAAAGTAAAATTAATCTAGATAGTCCCGTAACCATCACTGCTACAGATAACAGCTTGTTATCATCTCCTTATATTAAGGCGGGAGATAAAATTAGTCTTTTACAAGTGAAAGATGGCGAACAGGTTACCTTGCGTAATTTATTAGGAGCCACTTTGGTCGGCTCAGCTAATAATGCCGCTTCTGCTTTGGCAAGTTTTACTGGAAAAAATCAAACTGAATTTGTGCGTTTAATGAATGAACGGGCGGCGGTTTTAGGTATGTCTTCCACCTATTATACAGAGGCTACCGGCCTTGATCCCGCTAACATTAGTACCGCCTACGATTTGGCCATTATAGGCAGATATGCTTGGCAAAACAAACTCTTGCGTGAATTTTCTGGCAAAAAACAGATTAATTTTACTACTTTAGATGGTAAGCCTCATAAAATTAATAATACTAATAGTTTATTATTACAACCGCAAATAAATTTTACTCCCCGAGCAAGCAAAACCGGTTATTTAGAGGAGGCGGGGTATAATTTAATCTTTCAATTTCGTCTTAGGCGTGGTGGTGAGTATTTATTAGTGTTATTAAACGCGCCTACCCTAGAAGATCGTTCGGCCGATGTCTTAAAAGTGGTGAGCTGGCTTCTGTTGCGTACCTAGGGTAGAATATTTAATAGTCTATTTCTTTTTTAATCATGCCAAATTTAAACTCAAAAATATTGGTTTTAGCTAATTGGAAGGTAAATTTGTCTTTAGCCGAAACCTTAGCGTTGGTTAAAAAATTACTTACCGGAGTAGCCAAACTCAAAGGTAATTTTGAGCTGGGACTTTGTCCTACTTTTCCAGCACTCCCGGGCGTGGCTAAATTGTTGCAAAAGAAAAAAGTTTTATTGGGCGCGCAAAATGTTTTTTGGAAACCAAATGGTCCGTACACAGGCGAAATTTCACCAAGCGTATTGCGTGAATTGGGAGTGAAGTATGTAATTGTTGGTCACTCTGAACGCAGACAATATCTTAAAGAAACAGATATAATGATACGCCAAAAAATAGCCGCTACCTTGGCCGAAGGATTAACTCCGGTTTTATGCGTGGGTGAAACTTTTGCCGAGCGGCAGGCTGGCCAAAAAGATATAGTGGTGGCAAGACAAATATCAGCTGCACTTACCGGAATTACTTTGTCGCCTGGTCACGAATTAGTTATAGCTTATGAGCCGGTATGGGTAATTGGTTCCGGCCGAGCCGTGGCGCCGGAGGAGGCTTTTTACATTGCTCGTGTTATTCGCCAAAGCTTAATTGATATTTTTTCGACCCGTATGGTTGATAGTCAAATAAAAATTATTTATGGCGGCAGTGTTAACACGTCTAACATAGCTTCTTTTGTAGGCAGGGGTAAACTGGGCGGGGTGTTGGTGGGGGGCGCTAGTTTAGAGGCGAAATCTTTTTTGGCTTTATTAAAACAGCTTTAATTATGTTAGTGCATGCTCGTAAAATTATTTACCCTGCCTACCGCCGCCGCCAAGCGGTAGTGGCTTTTAATACCATTAATGCGGAAACGACTTTAGCAATTGCCCGCGCCGCTTCTGCCCTTCGCCGGCCGACTTTATTTGAAGTTAGTGAAAAAACTATTACATACTTGGGTTTAAATACAGTGGTAGAGTTAGTTCGTACTATTTGTGATGATCCGAGTATTAAAGCGTCGCTAGCTATTCATTTGGATCATGCGCATACTTACGAGATTTGCGTGGCAGCCATAAAAGCTGGTTTTACCTCGGTAATGATAGATGGCTCAGCTTTGCCTTTTTCACAAAATGTAAAATTAACTAAACGTGTGGTTGATTACGCTCATAAGCATAATGTTTTGGTGCAGGGAGAGGTTGGCGCACTTAAGCCGGTAGTTAAGGGAGCCCGTTTAGTTGCGGCTAGCGACCTTATGACCGATCCGGCCCAAGCGCGAGAGTTTGTAGCCAAAACAGGTGTTGATACATTGGGCGTAGCAGTGGGGACCTTACACGGTGCTATGAAAATGTTTCATAAACTTCCTCAAATTGATTTTAGCCGGCTGAACTCTATACATCAATTAGTTAAAATTCCTTTAGCTCTCCATGGCGCTTCAGGCGTGCCAGCAAAGGATTTAAAAAAAGCTCGTAGTTTGGGTGTAACGATAGTCAATATTGATACTGAAATTCGTTTGTCTTACTTAACTAGCTTGCGTCGCGAGCTTAAAAGCCAGGAACACGAGTATGACCCGCGCGTGATTTTTTATCCGGTAATTGCAGATATTCAAAAGACGGCAGAACAAAAACTTAAAGCACTCTCAACTACTTATGGTACTCGATAGTATTTTATGGGCACTTCTGATTTTAGGAGTGCTTGGTTTATTAGGTTTGGTTATTAAAAAAATTCCGGTTTTACGGGTAATTGATCCTAAAAAAATTATTGAACTTAACCAGCAGGCAGTTAAACATAGTCTTTTAGAATTGAGATTAAAAAGAAAGCTTACTAATCTAAAAAATTATTTAAGCGGTAAATTGACTCCGGTAAATAATTTTTTTAGCAGTCAAGTTAACAAAATTCGTTTAGCCTTTAGCAACACCGAAGAGCGAGTACAAAATAAAATTAATCATCATTCATCTCCTCAAACTACAAAAGATGAATTAATGAGTGAAGCTGAAGAGGCTTTAAAGTATAACCGTTTGCCAGAGGCGGAACAAAAATACCTCGAAGTTATAAAACTGGAGCCACATAATTTATTTGCATATGAAGGTTTGGCCAAAACTTATTTAGAGGAACGTGAGTACGAACAGGCTCAAGAAGTTTTTGAGTATCTAGCTCAACAGGGTTTGATAGAGATTGCCCATTTAGGCTTGGCTAGGGTAGCCGCCGGGCAAGGTCGACTGGATGATGCTAGGGTTGAATACTTGGCGGCTTTAAATATAAAAGATTCTTTAGTTGCGCATCTTGAATTAGCAAATATTTTAATAGAATTAGGTCTGCAATCAGAAGCACTTTTGCACTTGCGTGATGCTAAACGTTTTGAACCTCGTAACCCTAAGATACTTGACTTTTATATCGAACTCAGTATAGTAAATGGGCAACCAATCGAGGCCCAAGCCGCTTTGGATGTTTTGCGGGAGGTAAATCCTGAAAATCAAAAGATACCAGAGTTTGATAAGGAAATTCGTAAAATAGCTGATAAATTAAAAACAAAAAGATCTCATTCCTCAAACAAAATCACTTCATTTGGTATACAAACGAATCGTAAACGTTAATAGTTTAAAGTTTACCGTTCTGTTTTTGTGCCGTTGTACCTGCCTGCGGTAGGCAGGGCTTAGCTAGTCCCCCCAGAGCCGTTGTAGCTCAGTGGTAGAGCAACTCCATGGTAAGGAGTAGGTCCGCGGTTCAAATCCGCGCAACGGCTCTGGGGGGATGAAGTAGAGTCATCGCTTCGCGAGATCTCGCCTGCCTGCGGTAGGTAGGCGTAGCGGGACAACTCTCCGCCTACGGCGGACAAGCATGGTAAGGAGTACCCAGTACTAGAGCAAAGCACAGTACTGGGCGCAGGGTCACCCGATATCAATCGGGTCAACGGCTCCATGTACCACTCACTTCGTTTGGGTACATGGCACAGCCTCAATTGTAGCTTAGGCGTGCCGTGAATTAGAACGAGCGAAGCGAGTGATTAGTTCACGGGTGGATATCGAAGTGGTCAAACGAGACTGGCTGTAAACCAGTTGCCTCCGGGCTTCGCAGGTTCGAATCCTGCTCCACCCACCACTCGACTCGCTGTGCGTTTCGGCTGAGCTCAACGTCGAAGCCTCGCTCGTGGTAAACCAAATAGCGAGGCGAGTGCCCTGAGTTAATCGAAGGGCAATTAATTATATGGCAGGATATTACCTTTATATAGTTCGTTGTAAAGATCAATCTTTATATATTGGAATAACTAATAATCTTGAAAAAAGATTTAGGCGCCATCAGATTGGCTATGGGGCTCAATATACTAAGATTCATACACCTGAGCAAATAGTTTATAATGAGTTTTACCCCTCTTATCAGGAAGCTCGTAGTCGAGAGGTTCAGATTAAGAAGTGGCGGCGTGATAAAAAAGAACGCCTAATTAAAGGACTTAAGCCTTAACAATTAATTATTAGTGCCACCTTAGCTCAGTGGTAGAGCAACTGTTTTGTAAACAGTAGGTCCTCGGTTCAAATCCGAGAGGTGGCTCCAGTATATTAGCGAATGACCAATAGTTAATAATAAATAATATAAAAATAATTTTACATTTTGATTTTTGGTCCGCCATAGTGGACCACCCCGCCTAGGCGGGGTTAAAGCTAAGCTTTAATTTTAATTTTATTATATGTCACAAGATAATCTCATCAAGCTTGAATGTAATGAATGTCATCGTTTGAACTATCACACTTATCGCAATAAGAAAAAGGTGAAGTCGCGTCTTGAAACTAAAAAGCATTGCAAGTGGTGCAAGAAACATACTTTACACAAGGAGACTAAGTAGTCCGCTTGGGCTACTATGGGGGGTTCGTTCAATGGTAGGACTCTGGTCTCCAAAACCAGTAATGTGGGTTCGATTCCTACACCCCCTGCCAGAAAAGAGCAGTTCCGATTTTCGGGAATGCTCTTTTCTTGTTTGTGGTGGAGGTAGGAATCGAAGGCGACTCGACCGACTGCCGGTGGCAGTCGCAGCGAGCGCCGGGCTCTGAAGGAGGACGAGCCGACTTGCGGCGAGGACGGGTGAAGAGGATTCCCCGCCTGCCGGTAGGTAGGCTACACCCCCTGCCAGCATTTTAGACCACCTGATGAAGGTGGTTTTTGGTATTGACTTTTTAACCATTTTATTCTAAGGTTTATTCAAAATAAAAAATTTGTTCGTTTCAAACTAAATTACCAAATATCAACAAACAATTCTCTTAGAAAGGAGAAATCATGCACAAGGAATTATTGGATACTTTAGTCGCTGCTAACAAGAGACTAAAGAACTTTGTCGGTGGTGATTGGGTGGAAACTAAAAGTTATGCCACCCTCCTTCATCCTTGTACCGGGGCGCCATTACTCGAGTATCCAGATACTCAACTTGACGAATTGGACCCATTTTTAGATGGGCTCAAAAGCTGTCTTAAAAGCGGACTTCATAACCCATTGAGGAATGTCGAGCGTTATCTCATGCTCGGCCAGGTATCCTTCAAAGCCGCTATGATGCTTGAGGATAAAGAAGTTGCAGACCACTTCGCACATCTTATTCAATCCGTGATGCCTAAATCGTTATTGACACCATTCTATTTTGGGTATATATTCATAATAGATAGTTTTAAAAAATATCGAATCATTTCTTATTATTCATTATCTATTCATATTTATGCCTAAATTTGATGGTACAGGTCCTTTTGGACACGGTTTCGGAACCGGTAGGAAACTGGGTTATTGTAGTGGAGTGTTACAAAGTGGGCTCGGTCGTTGTTTTAGCAGATTTTATAGATTGGGTACACAGGTAGCCAAGTCGGAAGAAAAGGGAATATTGGAAAAAGAAGTTGAGATTCTTGAAGAAGACTTGAGAGTTGCTAAAGAGCGCCTGGCCACATTAAAGATTTAAGAGTAAAAAAGATTTAAATATAAATTTTTTTTAGGCTGGAAAATATTTTTGTCGAATAGTATTATCTTTTTAATTGTTTTGGTATAAGCTATGTCAAGAACAAAGATATGTTTATGTAATAAAATTAAACTTAGATCTGACGTTATTTATTTTAAACCGCAAAATGTGCCGCTTCGTGAGTTGAAAATAAATGAATTATCTATAGAGGAAATTGAGGCTTATCGTTTGCGGAATATTATTGGCTTAGAACAAATGGAGGCAGCCAGTAGGATGAAAATATCCCAAAGTACCTATCAACGCATACTGTATTCAGCCTATAATAAAGTTGCCGATGCGTTGGTGAATGGTAAGGCCATAAAGATTATTAAACATATAAAAACATGAGTATTTTATGGTTAATAATCACGGCTACATTCCTGATAACATTATGCGTTTGGGTGGCTGTTCTTTTTGCTTATAATAAGGAAGAATTAAATGAAGCATCGTTGTATTTAGTGGCCTTGTCGGCTGGCGCGTTGATGGGCGGTGCTTTTTTACATTTACTACCAGAAGCATTGGAGAGTATCGCACCCAACTTATTATTTACGGTCTTTTTGGTTTCATTTGTTTTATTTTTTTTAATAGAAAAAATCTTACACTGGCGTCACTGTCATAAAATTAATTGCGTGGTCCATTCCTTTGGCTACATGAATCTTGTGGGAGATAGTATACATAATTTCATAGATGGATTGGTAATAGCCAGTACGTTCATTGTGGATATTAAGTTGGGCTTGGTAACCACTCTGGCAATAGCGCTTCATGAGATACCACAAGAGATTGGCGATTACGGCGTCCTAATTTATGCGGGATTTAAAAAAAGAATGGCTTTGATGGTGAATTATTTAGTATCCCTAACCGTGGTGTTGGGTGGTATAGTTGGTTTCCTCTTCTTTTCTTATTTGCAGGGTGTTTTACCATATTTATTATCTTTTGCCGCCGGTGGTTTCGTGTATATCGCGGCGTCGGACTTAATGCCTGAAATCAGAAAAGAAGCTAAACTCAAGCGGTTCCTTACTATTTTTTTAGTTTTTATTTTTGGTATAGTATTAATGTATCTGGTAAAAGTCATTGATTATTGAGGTATCTTGTAAGGGTTTTAAAAAATCATTGTATTTGTGTAATACCAAGGGATAAGTTTATTATATGAGACATTTAAGGATTTTTAGTATTCTGCTAATCGGTTTGTTCATAGGTCTAGGCTTGGTAGTTGACGTTTTTTGCGTGTCTGCGGCTGTACCAGAAAAACTTCAGCTGCTGTTTTTTTACAGTCCTACCTGCCCGCATTGCCGCGTGGAGGAACCTTTTTTGAATGGTTTAGAACAAAAATACCCAGAACTTAATATTAAAAGATACATAGCCAGTGATTTTAATAATCAGCTTTTAATGCAGCGACTTTTGGAGTCTCACGCTTCATTGGAATATTTTGGGTCAGTGCCAGTCACTTTTATAGGCAATGAGTTATTTTTGGGGTTTGATAATGCAGATGGTATTGGTAATAAAATGGAAAGTTCAATTATTAGACAAATTGAATTACTTAAACCTGAACCAGCTTTGATTGTGCCAATAATTGAACAGTCTGAGCCTCCATCATCAGAGGAAGTAGTGCAGCCAGAAGCCAAAGAAGAATTGCCAGCTGAGAAGCTAAAAGTTACCACCATAGGTATTGATAAAAGTAAGCTAGAGAAATACTCTTTGCCAGTACTAGCACTTGCCTTAGGGGCACTCGACGGATTTAATGTTTGTTCGTTGGGGGCTTTACTACTTATCTTGAGTTTAGTTTTAGTATTACGGTCGCGACGGCAAGTATTTATTTATGGTGGAATATTTTTATTTACTACTGCCTTAATTTATGGATTACTGATTGTATTTTGGCATCAATTGTTTTCAGCTTTAGGGCAATATGTCAGGGTGTTGGATTTTACTTTGGCTGTGCTGGGTATTGGCGGCGCTATCTATTTTTTCCGGGAATTTATTCGATTCAAGTTATATGGTCCAGCCTGCGAAGTAGGAGGTGTTAAACTAATCGGCAAAATGTCTCGACTCGTGGAAAAAGCCTTTGGTTCTAAGGGTAATATTTTATTAATCAGTGGAAGTATATTTTTGTTTGCGGCAGTTGTTACCATAGTTGAATTTCCTTGCTCTGCCGCTGTGCCAGTAATGTTTGCTGGCATATTGACCAAAGCCAACTTGCCTGACATGACTTATCTTGGCTACTTAGCTTTATTTTTAATGTTTTACTTAATTGACGAGCTTGTTGTATTTGGTGTAGCTATTTGGAAATTATCTTTATGGATGGACAAGGAAAAATTTGTTACTTATGCTGCCCTTATTCAGGCAATCTTACTTTTATTATTAGGTGGTTACTATTTATTGAGTTTTATAAGGTAGACTAATTATCGTTCTAGCATCTCTGCCTATCGGCAGTAAGGCGGTAGGAGGGGCAGGCAGGCGTTCTCCACCAGCTCCTACCTATATTTAAATCACCCAATGAGGGTGGCCTTGCTTACATTTTTAGGTTATAAAGCGAATTTTGCAAGGAGTTGTCATTATAAGTAATATATTGTAATATTAAATTATGGAAATTATAGCAATGATATTCCTTTGGCCGTTTATAATCCTTGCTGTGGGACTTGTTTTTATTGTATTGCCAGACATTTTTCACGGAGGAATGTTAAGCCTTTTATTATGGTCCCTTGTACTCTTTGTGGTGGGCGTATTTTTTACGAATAGAAACAAAACAGCGAGTAAAAATAAAGAAGAAACAAAATACCAACAATTGTATTTACTACGCAGGACACTGGTAGTATTTTCAATAGCTTTACTCTTTCCTGTTTTTATTCGTTATACAGTTGATGCGTTTCAAGGGAGTTTGAGTGTAATTGTATTTGGATTAATAATGTCTTTTGGTTTCCTTATTTGGGGCCTGTTTGTTAAGCGGCATTCGGCTATTATGGTAAGTAACATTGCGGGTGGATCAATTGCACTTTTTTACCTTTATATGCAGATTTGGAGTTTAGGAGAAGGTCCACGTATTATAGCCGCAGGACTTGGATTATTGCTTGCAGTTGCGATGTCCATTATTAAATTACGAGAAAAGCTTGTATGAATACATCCACAAAAAATAATACTAACGCACTGAAACTTGTCTTTGGAGTAATTATATTTGCTTTTAGTTTAGCGTTTGCATATTTTTTGGCCTCGTTTACCGATAAGCATGCGATTCTTGATTACTGGGGGACAGTAATGATTTTGGCTGGTTTATATATTGTGGTTGGTGTTATGGTGGCAAATATATTTCCTGTAAGTTTAGGATTTTTATTTTCAGCCGATATTTTAGTATTGCACGCGTTAATGACTAATTTTGGTGATTTATATGATGTAATAAAAGCTCTATTCGTTGGATTAATACTGGCTGTTCTGTATCTTGTCGCATGGATGTGGTTTCCTGATCTAGAATATAAAGTTGAGGAACAAAATTTATCCGCTCCACCAACAGACGAGGCAAAGCCAATAATGGAAGCTCCTGTTTTTAAAACTGAATCAGATCAGCCAGTCGTTGATTTAGATCTTAATGATCATTTGCGGAAGATAGATATTGGTGGTGCACAAAAAGTAATTTTTAGTCCAAATGGTATGTCAGCATTTTCAACAAGTGAACCGAGTATTATTAGAATAGCTCTTTACACTAAGCAATTATATGGCAAGAATCAGTTCCAGCCTGGGGAATTGAAAGATTTATTTGTAAAATTTATAAACTCGTATACTCCAACACTTTCGGAGGAAAAAGTACAAATAGTTGCAGACAAGATGAAAAATTTTGTTACAGTTGGTGGTAAGTTTGAGGTAATGTAAAATTTAAGATAAATAATATTAATTTTAACACCATTTTTGGTGTTTTTTATTATAGACAATAGTGATACACGGGGTGAGGTACTACACAGACAGATTGAAGTTAGCCCAATTTAATATAATTCTAGTTTTAATCTGCCTGCTAGCATTTTTAACCACCCAAAGAGGGTATTTTTTAGTTAGTCCTTGACATGTCTACAGTTATGATATATTCTAATAATTGAATATGTATAAACAAGTATTTAAACTACATGCCCAGTTATTAAGAGCCTTAGCTAACCCGAAACGGTTGGAGATTATGCAATTATTACGTTCTGGCAGTCTGCGGGTGGGGGATATGAGCCGTATGCTTGGGTTAGAACAGGCTAATTTGTCACAGCACCTAATGGTGCTTAGGCAACTTAGGGTTGTTGCTACAGAACGCAAAGGTAAAGAAATTTATTACCGTTTGGCTCATAAAAATTTTATAAAAGCCGCTGATATGATGAGACAAATACTTTTTGAGCGTCTTGGCGGTAAGGCCACCCAAGCCGAAAGAATGGTATCGGTGGTTACTGATCCAGTTTGCGGTATGCATGTTACACCCGCCTCAGCCGCCGCCAGTTTAACCCAAGGTAGTAAGACTTATTATTTTTGTGGCACTGGCTGTAAAAAGGATTTTAGTAATTTAAATAAATAATTATGCCTACTTTAACACAAACTTATAACATTAAAGGAATGCACTGTGCTTCATGCGCGTCTATTATTACTAAGACTTTAAAAAAGACCGCAGGGGTTAGTTCTGTTGAGGTTAATTATGGTACAGAAACAGCCAAGTTAGTTTTTGATGAAAATAGAATTAGTCCGCAGGAGTTATCAAAAAATATAGAACCGTTAGGCTATTCTCTGGTTTTTAACGAGGATCATTCTAAACATTTAGGCCGTAGCCAATCAAAATCAGATAAGCTTGTCGAACTTGGTGATATGAAAAGCAAGGTCATCACAGTTTTACCTTTGGCGGCTTTTAGTATTTTGATAATGGGATGGGATATTTTAACGCAACTCAACATTGCGGCAGATATGCCATATTTTTTAGAACAATTGGCTCGCTTTGGTTTGCCTCTTATGGCTACCTATACGTTGTTTGTTGTTGGCAAACCATATTTGCAAGGCTTTTACCGTTTTCTCCGTTATGGCAAAGCTAATATGGATACCCTTATAGGTATTGGTACGTCTGTAGCTTATTTATATAGTTTTGTTATTAGTGTTTTTGCAGATTTACTTAAGTCATATATAAACATTGATCAGGCTTATTATGACGTTACGATTGTGGTGATAACATTTATTGCTTTGGGCAAATATTTAGAGGCGCGATCCAAACTTAAAACAGGCGACGCCATAGAAAAATTACTTAATTTGCAGGTTAAGACCGCTTTAGTTATTCGAGACGGCAAGGAATTGGAAATTCCTATTGAGCAAGTGGCACACGGTGAATTGCTTATTGTTAAGCCGGCAGGCAAAATACCGGTTGACGGAGTTTTGGTTGAAGGATCGTCTTTTGTAGATGAAGCAATGATTTCAGGCGAGCCTATTCCTATAGAAAAAAATGTGGGCGACACAGTGGTGGCAGGAACAATAAACACCAGCGGTTCATTTACATTTAAGGCCACCAAAGTCGGCTCTGAAACATTGCTGGCTCACATTATTAAAATGGTAGAAGAGGCCCAAGGATCGCGGGCGCCTATTCAGGCCTTGGCTGATAAAATTTCAGGTGTGTTTGTGCCTATTGTATTGGTATTGGCTTTTGTCTCTTTGGCCATTTGGCTGACAGTCGGTACACAGTATTTGGGTTTTTCGCAGGCGTTATCTTATGGTCTTGTTTCTTTGGTTGGCGTATTAGTTATTGCTTGCCCTTGCGCACTAGGGCTGGCTACGCCTACAGCTATAATTGTCGGAGTTGGCAAGGGCGCGAAAGAGGGAATTCTTATTAAAGATGCCGCTACTTTGGAAAAGTTGCACAAGGTTAATGTGGTGGTAGTAGATAAAACCGGCACCTTAACCCGCGGCAAGCCAGAGGTGGTATCAGTTAATAATTTATCGAAATTAACAAACGATGAATTAATTTCTGTTTTAGCCTCGTTAGAAAAAAAATCAGAACATCCTATAGCGAGTGCAATTGTAACCTATGCTAATGAAAAAAAATTAACATTTAGGCCAGTAGCAGATTTTGAAGCTATAAAAGGCAAAGGGTTGAGAGGGGTTATAAATGGCATTACCTATTTCGCTGGTAATAGCAGGTTAATACAAGAACTCAAGCTGCCTTTTGATATCAGCTTATTGGAAAAAGAAACTGCACAAGGAAAAACTCCTGTTATTTTGGCAACTAAAGATTTAGTTCTAGGTATAGTAATGGTGGCCGATGCTATGAAGCCAGAATCAGTAGAAGCTGTAGCGCGGTTGCATAAACTGGGCATCAAAGTAATTATGCTCACAGGTGATGATAAAAATACAGGCCAGTATATTGCCAGCCAAATTGGTATTGATGAAGTTATGGCCGAAGTATTGCCAGCAGATAAACTTAAAATTGTTAAAGAGCTGCAGGCTCAAGGCAAAGTTGTGGCAATGGCAGGGGACGGGGTAAATGATGCGCCGGCCTTGGCGCAAGCCGATGTAGGAATCGCGATGGCTACAGGCACAGATGTGGCGATTGAATCCGCTGGCATTACATTACTTCACGGCGATGTTTCAAAATTAGTAAAAGCCATTAACCTCTCTAAAATAACTATGCGGGGAATTAAGCAAAATCTTTTCTGGGCTTTTATATATAATACTATTGGCATACCACTTGCGGGCGGTTTGTTCTATCCTTTGTTTGGCTGGCTTTTAAGCCCGGTGTTTGCTGGGTTGGCTATGGCATTTTCTAGTGTGTCGGTAGTTGGAAATTCTCTTCGACTTAAAACTATTAAACTTTAAATATTATGAATGAGCATGTGTTGGTGACTTATACATTTTATGTTAATGGCATGCACTGTAAGGCGTGTGAGTTAATGACAGAAAGTGAATTAAAAGATGTGCCGTATATCACTCAGGTAAAATCAAGTTTGGCTAGCCGCACGGTTGAGGTAACAGGTGATTTTGGCAATAAATCGCCAGAGTTGATTGCTCAAGAGTTGAGCCAAGTTCTTGCCCATCACGGCTATAGTCTTTCCGTTGCTAAGGTGGTTCTAAAAAGGAATTGGTCTGAATTTAAAATTGCTTTTCCAATTGCGCTTGCTTTTATAGTTGGATTTTTAGCTTTACAAAAAGCAGGTTTGGTTAATTTGGTGAACACAGGCACCGTTTCATATAGTACTGCTTTTGTTGTTGGTATTATTGCCTCACTTTCAACCTGTATGGCCGTAGTGGGTGGGTTACTACTTTCAATGTCTGCCACCTTTGCCAAGGAGGGTGATAGGGTTCGCCCCCAGCTTTTGTTTCACAGTGGACGTATCGTGTCTTTTTTTGTGCTTGGCGGTATTATTGGCGCGGCCGGGTCGGTATTTGCCTTAAATGTTTCCGCTACGTTTGCTTTGAGCTTAATCATTGGGGGGGTGATGCTTATTCTTGGTATTAATTTACTTGATATATGGCCGTGGATTAAAAAGTTACAGCCAGCAGTACCAAAAATTCTTTCTAAGCACGTTTTGGGAGTAGCAAGTCTTAATCGCACATTAACTCCTTTGCTTATTGGTTTAGCCACCTTCTTCTTGCCCTGCGGGTTTACTCAGTCAATGCAAATTTACACTCTTTCAACTGGCACTTTCTTAAAAGGCGGTTTAACAATGCTCTTTTTTGCTTTGGGCACCTTGCCAGTATTGGCTCTGATAAGTTTTAGTTCATTTAGTATTCATAACAGTCTAAAATCCGGTATATTTTTCAAAACAGCTGGTTTAATAGTAATAATGTTTGCTTTATTTAATTTAATCAATAGTTTGGTGGTTATTGGATTAATATCGCCGGTATTTAATTTTTAATTGGTAAATGTTTATTTTATGAAATCAATAATAGCAATACTTTCTATAATAGGCATTGTTTCAATAGTAGGAATCATTTTTGTATTGAGCGGGGGTAGAGCAGGCACTGAAAGCGCTTCAGTTGATAATGTTAGTGTGGTCAATGGCCAGCAAATTATTGCAATTAAAACCAAGGGTGGTTATTGGCCAAAGAAGACTGTAGCCAAAGCAGGGTTGCCAACAATTTTAAGATTTGAAACTACCGGAACTTTTGACTGTTCATCAGCTATGCGCATTCCTAGCTTGGGGATTAGTAAAAATCTGCCAGCTTCAGGGACAACTGATATTGATATAGCCAGTCCAGCGGAGGGGTTATTACAGGGTACGTGCATTATGGGCATGTATCCATTTGAGATTGATTTTCAGAATTAAAGCTTATTTTAGTTATACTGGCTGTAGATTGGTATTTGCTTAAAAGCTTAGGCCTGTTTTATGCTTAAGTAAGAATAATCGTGTTTAAACGTTATATAATTAAATGCCTCTCAATCAAATCCTAACTCCAGAGCAGAAATTTTTGCAGGCCTATGATAAGTCGGCTAAGGCTTTATGGCGTTATGCTTTTTTTAGGGTGAGCAGCAACGAACAAGCTGAAGATTTGGTAAGTGAGACTTTTATGCGCGCTTGGGATCATTATCGTGATAATCCGGTAGTTGAACTTAGGCCGTTGCTTTATCGAATTTTGCATAACTTAATAATTGATTATTATCGTAAACAAAAACCAATCTTATCATTGGAGGAAATATCAGAATTGCCAGCCGCCAAAAGTAAATTAACAGCCAGTTTAGATTGGTCTGATATGCAAAAGTTATTAGTCAAACTACCAGATAACTATCAGCAAGTATTAATTTGGCGGTATATTAACGATTTGGATATAGGGGAGATAGCCAAAATTATGGGTAAGAGTACCACCGGTATTTACGTTACTATACATAGAGCCTTAAAGATGCTGCGGCGCTTTAGTGCCGAACAACAAATTTATGAAACTAAGTAATTATAAGAAAAAATTAAGATCATTGAGCCAAGTTGAGCCGTTTTCTCCTGCTTGGTTGACCAGCCGGCAAAAACTGGTTGATTATTTGCAGGCTAATCCTCAGCCAACTGAGACCATTGAGGTCACCGGTTCTTTTAGCCGGAAATTTTATTTTAAGCCGGTTTATATGGCGGCCATGTCTTTAGTATTGGTGCTGGTTGGAGCTACTGGGGCTTTTGCCCAACAAGCTTTGCCGGGTGAGCCTTTATACCCATTAAAAAAGGCTATGGAGAAAGTAGAGGTGGCTTTAGCAGTCACCAAACAAACTAAAGCCAAAACTCAGATGGTTTTTACTGAAAGGCGCTTAGCAGAAGCAGAAAAGTTACTGGATCAAAATAAGACCGAAGCAGCTAGTGAGGCCTTGCAAGGTTATCAGGAACAGTTGGCCGAATTACAGCCGCAATTAAATTTTGACAATGGAAGTAATCCGTCTAAATTGAAGGCTGAACATGAGGTTTTAATTAAGCAGCAGGAACGTTTGGCTCGCATGGCCAACCGGTCGGCTAAATTAAGCTTGAATAAACAATCTCAATTGGAAGATGAATTGATTAAAGTTATGGGCGAAGCGGGTAGTAGGGAGTTGAATTTGGTAGATAAAATTTCTCCTGATTATTTTAAGGCCGATACTATTGAACATCCGGAAATTAAACTGGAAGAGGAAACGGTTAAGCCTACTTTAGAAAAGGTTTCCGGTAACAAAAAATCAGTGGCCAGTGAGTTTAATTGGTCAGTAGCGGATATTCAGAAAAAAATAGATGACAGTAATAACCTGCTCCAGCAGTTGGATGCTAAATTGGCTACCGTAACCAATTTGGAACGACAGGAAAAATTAATTAAACTATATGATGGAGCTGATCAGCAATTACAGTTGGCCCAAGATAGTTTAACTAAAATTAGTGAATCATTAGGTGATAATAATTATAAATCAACCTATCGGCAAGTGGTTAAAGCATATCAATCAATTTTGGAATTACAAGTCAGATTGAATTCAGCTGCTAGTAGCAGCCTGTTGGAAATTGATGATAATGGAGATAATCAGACCAAATTTGATAAATCAAAAGAGGATAAATCCAATAATCAATCTGGTCGTAGGGAAGATAATTAAATAGATTAAAACTATTTGAGAGATTATTACGGTGTATACAGTAGAAAGCTAAATTAAATAATAATCCTGTCTTTTATTACAAATTTCTGTTAGCATTAGTACATGTTACAAGCACCCAATAACAGTTTTCATGGATTAGGTATTGCGCCTAAGCTTCTTGATATTTTAACCAAGAATCAATACCTTATTCCGACTCCAATTCAACAACAATCAATTCCGTATGCTCTTGAGGGTAAGGATTTAATAGGTATTGCGCAAACAGGCACTGGTAAAACTTTGGCCTTTGGCATTCCAATGCTACAACGCTTGGCTCAACATAAAAGTTTGGGTCTTATTATTGTCCCAACTCGTGAGCTGGCCTTGCAAGTTGATGAAGCTATTCAAAAAATTGGTAGGCAATTAGGATTAAAAACCGCGGTTCTTATTGGTGGCGAACAAATTTTTCATCAGATAAAACGTCTCCGTATGAATCCGCATATTTTAGTGGCCACCCCAGGCCGGTTGATTGACCACCTTGAACAAAGAACAGTTAAACTTGATTCTGTTGGTATTCTTGTTTTAGACGAAGCTGATCGTATGCTGGATATGGGCTTTGCTCCTCAAATCAATAAAATTTTAGCCCAGGTTCCACACGAGAAACAAACTATGCTTTTTTCGGCGACTATGCCCCAAGCAATCGTTACTATTGCCGCCAAGCACATGAAACTACCGATTCGCGTTGAAGTTGCTCCATCGGGCACTACCGCCAAAGATATCACACATGAATTATTTTTTGTTGACAAGCCAAATAAAATTAGTTTGCTTAGTAAAATTTTATCTGAATATCGTGGTAGCGTTTTAGTGTTTACCCGGACTAAATACGAGGCCAAAAAGATTGCCAGTAAAATTCGTGAAATGGATCACAGCGCCGCAGAAATTCATTCGAATCGTTCACTTTTTCAACGCCGCGAAGCACTACAAGGATTCCGGCTTGGTAAGTACCGAGTCTTAGTAGCTACGGATATTGCCGCTCGCGGGATTGATGTGTCGAACATAGAGTTAGTCATTAATTATGATCTGCCAAGTAACCCCGAGGACTATGTGCATCGTGTTGGTAGAACTGGCCGCGCTGGTTTAGTTGGTCACGCTATTTCTTTTGCCGCGCCACATCAACGTAAAGATGTTCAAAGTATTGAACGCTTGATCCGTAAAAATCTTCCTATTACAAAAGTTCCAAATCTACCTATCGTACGGGCGACATCCAAGCCAGAAAATTTTGACAGACGGCCACGCCAGTCGTATCGGTCAAGGTTTACAACGCAGAAATAGCCATAAGTGTAAAGTTTTAATATATTTTTAAGTATATAATTATATGAAAATTTTTAAATACACATATCTAATCCCTCTATCTTTTATTTCAATAGTATTACTTGGCGCCGCTTGCAGTGTTCCTAATTTGAATACAAAAAATTCTAATTCAGCGCAAACTACACCAGATGTTAAAAATGTAAATAAAAATAATAGCACTAAACTTAATCTGAGCAATAAAGATTTAATTGAATTTCCAAAATACATTCTTACCAAAACTGAACTCCAAGAGTTGGATCTTTCATATAATCAACTTTCTGGAGCCATACCAGCCGAAGTGCGGCAATTAAAAAATTTGCAAAAACTTAATCTAAGTCATAATCTTATGACTGGTCTGCCAGCCGAAGTTGGACAGCTTACCAACCTTAACGAACTTGATCTTTCATTCAATCGTTTAACAGGTTTACCATATGAACTTGGCAACCTTAAGAATCTCAACGTTCTCAATCTTACCGGCAATGATTACTCAGTGCTTGATTTGGGTATAATCCTTAAAAGTTTACCTAATTTGAAGGTAATTAAGTAAACACAATTTAGCTTAATGTCCTTGCTAACACTTTTTAACCACCTGATAGGGGTGGTTTTTCTTTTATCATAGCGGTGCTAGAATTAAAGTAGGTTTTCTAAACATCTAACTAATCAAATATGAAACGTTTATTTATAACCATTAGTTTAGTTTTTTTAGTGTTTATATTAACAGGCTGTGGTACACCCCAGGGCGTTAGTCGTAGCGAGGATTTTAATGAACCCGATATCAAACAAGAATTTTGTGGCGTTCATCTTAATTATCAGTATTGTAAATGTGCTTTCCATGGTGATTTTTGTGAGGATATTGGTATGAGTAGTAAGGAGGCTAGTAAGTATGTTGAGGAACAGTATAATAATTGGTTAGAAAAAGAAAAGCAGAGTTTTGGTAGTAGTTGCGTGGCCGCTAATGGTTATATTGAAGATGATACTTGTAATTATTGTGATCAGGGTTACAAGGCCACTAAAGATTCTTGCGTACCAGGTGAACCAGAACAGGTGGCAGAGTTACCAGAGGGTCCATATAATAATGATTGTTCATTAAAACAAGAAGAGTTTGATAGGGACTGGAAAAAGTATTCAGACATTGATGACGCAATTCCTGCGGAAGACCGTAGTTATGAGGCCAAACAAGCCTTAACCGTTTATGAAACAATGATTGGCAAATTAATGGAAACTTTTGAAATACAACGTGATATAGAAATTGAGGAACAAATGCAAAGCAGTTTGAACGAATATCGTCAGGCTTTAGTCCAAAACCAAAAAACTAATTTACTAAAGGCTTTTTGGCGTTTGTCTTGGGTGACTTATTCAACTATTAAAAGCGGGGTAACAGCTGGTAAGTCATACGGCAATCTAATGACTAGTGCCGGTAATGCTGTACAAAGTGTTGGTTCTGGTTTAAAAACTTTTCAAGCGGTCATACCAGCCAATTCTGATTTAGCCATAGATAAATCACAGCTTAGTGGTAAAGCTATGAGTGTGGGTGCCAAGACCGCCCTAGAGGGTGTGGAGAGCCTGGGTGACCCAGTTAAGGTGGCAGTGAGATTTGTAAAATCAGCTGCCGATGTAACTTTGCCGTCAGCTAATATTACCGAAGCAGAAATTAATATTTTACGACAACAGCAGATAGATAAAGGCGTGGTAGATCAGGTATTATTGAGTAGCCAAGCGGCTAATGCCGAGCGTCAAGCCAGATTAACCGCTTTAGAGCAGGAGATTAAATCATTGGAGTCACAAATTAGCGAGTGGGAAACAAAAGAAAAAGAGAGGGTGAGTTCTTCGTTAGTGGATAGCTGTAAAAAGTTAACAGGTGAGAATAATAGTGCCAGTCAAAACAGTGTTGAATAAACAATGGAGCATCCATTAGGTTTGGTTTATATTATTCTTAAGAAATAGTGATACATAGGTTAGGGTAATAGACCGTGACCAACTCTTTTAATTACAACTTTTAGTTTTAATGTCACAGTGTGGGTAAACAGATAGGATAGAGAGTTACATGTATTTAGACAACTCGTTTGAGCGGTTTTAGTTTATTAAAGTATGGTAATATAATACTACGATTTACTAAGTAGATAATGCCTATGTATATTCGTTATCGCTATACAATTTTACTTGTTATTAGTATTGTGGCGGTGGCCCTATGGGCTAGCACTGAATCATTTGATTTCACTGTGCGAACAATTGATCGTCTTGGATACCTTGGTGTTTTTGTGGTAGGTATGTTATTCGTCTCTACATTCACTGTAGCTCCCGCTACGGTGGTACTTTTCCGCTTGACTGAGTCAGGAGATCTGTTTTTACTTTCGCTAGTAGCAGGTGCGGGCGCTGTGTGTGGCGACCTTATACTTTATAATTATCTTCGCGACAAGGTATTTATTGAGCTAAAACCTTTTTTTGGATTAATTGGTCGCAGTAGTGTAGGTCGCTTGTTTCAGTCCCATTACTTAGCGTGGTCGCTACCAGTATTAGGGGCGCTTATTATAGCTTCACCATTACCAGACGAACTAGGCATCGCTTTATTAGGAGGTTCGAAGTTTAAGCGATGGCAATTTATTACATTAAGCTACATACTTAACACCATTGGTATTTTTGTGATAGTAACAGTTGCCCAAATTATCTAGTGATTATTTGTGTGCTAGTTTTCATATATTTGACTAAAACCCCGGTTTTAGCATTTTTTATTAGTTCTTAAAATCAGTAGCCTACTATATAGATTTTTATATATTTTCGACCACCATAGTTTATATTGTTGAACTAATTAGTGGTTTCCTGTATAGTAGCAGAGATAATCTTAAAAAATTATGACCGAAGAAGTAGTACTTAGATTTAATAATGTCACTTTTGAATATATAGAGAATCAACCAGTCTTAGACGAGGTTAATTTTAGCGTGCGCAAAGGCGCTAAAATTACTTTAATGGGACAGAACGGCGCTGGTAAAAGCACTTTGTTTAATTTAATCAAAGGTAATTTGAAGGCAAAGAGTGGTAAAATTTCTTATCAAAATGATGCTACTATCGCTACTGCCAAACAAATGATTGCCCGAGATGATTATGCAATCACAATGGATGATTATTTCGCTAAAGCCTTTACTGAAGTGATTCCTGGTTTAAAAACCAAAATAGCCAAAGTGCTGAATGCAGTAAATTTGAATATAGCGATGGATAAAAAAATTGGTGATTTATCCGGTGGGCAACAAGCTAGGTTGTTATTGGCTTTTGCATTGATTCAAAATCCCGACATTTTATTGTTGGACGAACCAACTAATAATTTAGATGAAGAGGGCATTAATCATCTAGTCCAATTTTTGATTATGTACGATAAAACAATAATTGTGATTTCTCATGATGCCGATTTTTTAAACTGTTTTACGGAAGGCGTAATTTATTTAGATGCCCACACTAAAAAAATAGAAAATTATGTTGGTGATTATTATTCGGTAGTAGAGGAAATTACCAGAAGAATAGAGAGGGAAATAAAAAAGAATGCCCAATTAGAAAAAACGATTCAGGATCGTAAAGACAAGGTAAATTTTTTTTCCAACAAAGGTGGCAAAATGAGAAAATTGGCCAAAAAGTTAAAAGAAGAAACTGAAGAGTTGGAAGAAAACAAAGTAGAGGTTAGAAGGGAAGATAAGGTAATTAGAGATTTTAATATTCCAAGACAAGAAATTGTTGGTGAGTTGGTTAATATTAAATCAATAAAAATTATTCAAAACCACGAACCAGTTATTAAACAAGTAGATAAAGTATTGAGACAAAAAAATCGGATGTTAGTTTCTGGCCCCAATGGAATTGGCAAAAGTACGCTATTGAGATCGTTGGTAGAAAATAAAAATGAGGGCGCTAAAATTAATCCAGAGGTGGTGGTGGGTTACTATAGTCAAAATTTCTCTAATTTGAATTTTGAACAAACAGTGATGGAGTCATTGGTAAGTGCCTGTGGAGATGGTAAAACTGTTCAAGAGATAAGATTAATCGCAGCTGGTTTCTTGATTACTGGAGATTTGATGGGGCATAAAGTAGGTGAATTATCCGAGGGACAAAAAGGATTATTAGCTTTTGCCAGATTGATACTAATGAGGCCAGGAATATTAATTCTAGACGAGCCCACTAATCATATTAATTTTCGCCATATCCCAGTAATTGCCAAAGCGCTTAATCATTATGAGGGAGCGATTATTTTGATCAGTCATATGCCGCAATTTGTCAAAGAAATAAAAGTCAACGAATATTTAGATTTAGGAAAACTCTAGTATTTTCTACTAGCCTTATGAATCCATTTAATATGGTTTGTATAATAACAAAAAACTCCACCTGAGAGCGGAGTTTTTAAGTATTATTATTTTTTGTTACCTCGATTGATTTCAATCTCAGTTTTAGCAGCAAATTCCAGCAGGAGTCCAAGTTCAGCGCTAGTAAAACTTCGCGGTTTTATATCTTTGATACATAAAACACCAATAGGGTGATTTGTAATATTTTCCCTCAAAGCCACACCAGCATAAAAACGTATAAATGGCTCGCCAATGACTTGTGGGTTGTCGGCAAAATTTGGATCTTTAAGCGTATCGTCAATCACAAAAATATATTTAGAAATAAGTGCGTGTCCACAAAAGGAGTCAGCACGGTTTCCTTCGCGCGTCTTAAGTCCTTGAGCTGATTTATACCATTCCCGATGCGAATCAATAAGAGTAATGGTGCAAATAGGCACATTTAAACGCTGACAAACTTCGTGGGTAATGGAATCAAAACGTTCTTCCGGCTCAGTATCAAGAAGGTTTAGGGCTAAAAGAGCCTTAAGTCGTTCAGCGTCATCTTGTGGTATAGGTGCAGGAAGCATAAATTTACTTATATTGTTAGTATACTATTTGTGATGCAGAGTTTCTAATTGTAGTATATATTTGAGATTGATTTTTAAGACTAATCGAGCTTGACAGAATAGATAATTTAGTTTATTATCCATTCGAGCATACGATTTACTATATGCTATCCCGAGTGGGATTTTTTTATTTAACGCTTCCACCCAAACAATATTTATGAAAAGTATTCGTAACGTCGCAATTATTGCTCACGTCGACCATGGTAAAACTACTTTGGTGGATGCTTTACTTCGGCAGTCAAAAACCAAGCTAGGTAAAGAGTTTGATGCCACTACGCTTATTATGGATTCAAACGATCTTGAGCGCGAGCGCGGTATTACTATTTTTTCCAAAAACGCCAGTGTTAATTGGCAGGGCACTAAAATTAATATTATAGATACCCCAGGCCACGCTGATTTTGGCGGCGAGGTAGAACGCGTATTAACTATGGCCGATGGTTGTTTATTATTGGTTGATGCTAAGGAAGGCCCTATGCCACAAACTCGTTTTGTTTTAAAACAAGCGCTTAAAATGAAACTTAAAATTATTGTGGTAATAAATAAAATAGATAAGGCAGACGCGCGACATAATCACGCCCTTAACAAAACTTTTGATTTATTTGTTGAGTTGGGAGCGGATGATAAAACTTTGGATTTCCCAGTGCTTTACGCCGCCGCTCGTGAAGGTAAAGCGGGTTTGGGGCCCGATCTTAATGAGATGACAGATATTTCTCCAATTTTTGAGGCAATTATAAAATACGTACCCGCCCCAACTTGTGATCCTGATTTACCATTACAATTATTAGTGACTACTATAAGTGGTGATACTTTTCGTGGTCGTATTGCTACCGGAAGAATTTTTAATGGCACTATACGCGCTAGTCAAGAAGTAGTTCATATTAATCGTGAAGGTAGTTCGCAAAAATGCAGGTTGATGGCGCTTATGACCTTTGAAGGTTTGGAGCGCAAGGATGCAACCGAAGCTACAGCGGGTGATATAGTAGCACTGGCGGGAATTCCCGATATTACAATTGGCGAAACAATTGCCGATCCAACGACTCCTATAGCTCTGCCAGTATTAGCTATTGAAGAGCCAACTGTTAAAATTGCCATAAGAATAAATGATTCGCCTTTTGCTGGCAAAGAGGGTCAATATACTACTTCGCGCCAAATACGCGAGCGGCTTTATAAGGAACTTGAAACCGATATGGCTTTGCGAGTGGAAGACGCGCCCAATAGTAATTGGATTGTTTCTGGTCGTGGCGAATTGCACTTGGCTATTTTAATTGAGCGTTTGCGTCGTGAAGGTTATGAATTTCAAGTTTCACAACCACAAGTTATTACCAAAGAAGTGAAAGGTGAATTGTTAACACCTTTTGAATTTGCTTTTATAGAAGTGCCCGAAGCGCATACTGGTGTGGTTATTCAAAAACTCGGCATACGCCGTGGCCAACTTAAAGAAATGAAAGTTGAAAATGGTATTGCTTACCTTGAGTTTATTATTCCTACTAAAGGTTTACTAGGCTATCGTACTGAATTTCTTACCGATACTAGGGGTTTAGGTATTATGAATACAATCTTCCATCAATATCAGCCTGATCCGGGAAATTGGCACGAACGTGAACAAGGCTCGTTGGTGGCTTATGAAAATGGTACCACCAATCTTTATGGCTTGCTTAATGTACAAGATAGGGGAGTTTTATTTTTAGGTTCCGGGGTGGAAGTATATAAAGGTCAGGTGGTAGGTCAAAATTCTCGAGCTGATGATATACGCGTTAATGTTTGCAAAGCCAAGCAATTATCTAATATGCGTTCCAAGGGCGATGGTAGTGCGGAACACTTTAATACTCCCCATGTGATGGATTTGGAAGATGCTTTAGAGTATATAGGTGACGATGAGTTGGTGGAAGTAACCCCCAAGAGTGTGAGAATTAGAAAGATTGTTTTAGATGAAAGTGAAGCTAAACGCATAGAGTCACTTAGTCGAAGATAAAATTAATTTCATTACTAAACTGTTTTAAACAAACTGGCTGGTTTTGGCCAGTTTTTGTTTATATTAAAATTTTACTAATGAAGTCAAATTGAGGTACGATATTATATATGAGTTTTATAGACAGTTTTGTTTCTAAATTCAATAAAAAATCGACTACCGAGCACAAAATTGTACATGCCGTAGCGCGCGAGGTGGTTAATTCTGCCATAATTGAAGCGGCGGCGGTATTAAATAGTTTACACACCTCAACTAATGGGCTCACGGCCAAGGAGGCTCATTTGCGTTTGGCAAACTATGGCCCTAATGAAATAGCGTCCGAAAAGCGGCTAAGCTGGCTTGGCAGGCTTTTTTCTAATATTAAAGATCCTCTAAGTCTTTTATTGTTGGCTTTAGGAGTAATTTCTTATTTTACTGGTGATATTAAAGCCACTGTCTTGATAGGCTTTATGCTTATTTTGAGTGTGTTTTTGCGTTTTTTTCAAGAAGTAAAAGCTACTGCCGCAGCTGAAAAGCTTAAAGCCATGGTACATACCACAGCTTGCGTAGTGCGCGAGGGAGTGCAAAAGGAAATTCCACTTAAATTAGTGGTACCAGGTGATATTATTCATTTGTCAGCTGGCGATATAGTACCAGCCGATGTACGTATTATAGAATCAAGGGATTTGTTTATTAACCAGTCCGCCTTAACCGGCGAATCTTTGCCCGTGGAAAAACACGCGTCCCCAGTGGCTGTAGTTGGCGGTAGTGAATTTGAAATACAAAATTTGTGTTTTATGGGTACGGCTGTAGAAAGTGGTACGGCAGTAACGGTGGCTATAACTACGGGAACCTCAACTTATTTTGGGTCGCTCGCTAAAAGTATTGTGGGCGAGCGCGAGCTGACTAGTTTTGATAAAGGTGTAGGGCGCTTTACTTGGCTAATGATTCGCTTTATCGGTGTAATGGTGCCGCTAGTATTTTTAATAAATGGCTTTTCTAAAGGTAATTGGCTGGAAGCTTTTTTATTTGCTTTGGCAGTGGCGGTTGGATTAACTCCAGAAATGCTGCCAATGATAGTAACAGTAAATTTGTCTAAAGGCGCGCTTGATATGTCGCGTAAAAAAGTTATTGTTAAGCGTCTTAACGCCATTCAAAATTTTGGCGCGATGGATGTGCTTTGTACCGATAAAACAGGCACCCTTACTCAAGGCAAAGTAATTTTAATTAAACATGTGGATATAGCAGGCCACGAAAATGAAGCAATTTTAAATTATGCTTATCTTAATAGTTTTTATCAAACCGGATTTAAAAATTTAATGGATACTGGTGTACTTAAGCACGCCCCCGATGGTGCTCGTGACTTGGCCAAAGAATATGCCAAAGTAGATGAACTGCCTTTTGATTTTGTACGCCGCCGGATGTCGGTAGTGGTAGAGGATAAATCGGGCAAGCATTTACTTATTTGTAAGGGCGCGGTGGAGGAAGTATTAAGTTGTTCTACGCACGTGGTGGAGGGTGGAAAAACGCATATCCTTAAAAAAACGCATCATAAAAACAAACAAGATTTAATTACCCAGTTGAGCAGTGAAGGTTTTAGATTAATTGCTATAGCTTACCGCGAATTGCCGCCAACTAAGCGCGTTTACAAAATAGCAGACGAAAGTAATCTTACTTTGCTTGGCTTTTTGGCTTTTCTTGACCCTGCCAAAGAGTCGGCTGGCGTGGCCATTAAAGAACTCAACCGTTATGGCGTGCAAGTGAAAATTTTAACGGGTGACAATGAATTAGTAACGCGTAAAATTTGTGATGATGTTGGTTTAAAAATCAATCGTATTTTATTGGGTAGCGAAACAGAAAAAATGACCGAGGCTGAATTAGCCGAGGCGGTGGAGCAAACCACTGTTCTTGACAAACTTGAACCAGCGCATAAAGAAAGAGTGATTCGCGCGCTGCAGAGCCGGGGGCATGTGGTGGGATTTTTGGGTGACGGCATTAACGACGCGCCGGCGCTTAAAGCAGCGGATGTTGGGATTTCAGTGGATACAGCCACAGATATTGCCAAGGAATCTTCTGATATTATTTTGCTGGAAAAAAATTTATTAGTGCTTAAAGAAGGCGCGCGCGAAGGCAGAAAAATTTTTGGAAATATAGAAAAGTACATTAAAATGGCTGCCAGTTCAAATTTTGGCAATATGTTTAGTGTGGTAGGCGGCAGTATTTTTTTGCCATTTTTACCAATGTTACCAATACAAATTATTGCTAATAATTTGCTTTATGATTTATCGCAAGCTGCTATACCCACCGACAGTGTTGATGAAGAATATTTAACAAAGCCTCGCCAATGGCATATTAATCAAATTAAGCGTTATATGTTATTCATTGGCCCCATTAGCTCTATTTTTGATTATCTTACTTTTTTTATGATGTTGTTTGTGTTTAATGCTTGGCTTAATCCGGCGCTTTTTCAGACCGGTTGGTTTTTTGAATCACTGTTTACTCAAACTATGATAGTTCATATTATCCGCACCAATAAAATCCCATTTTTTCAAAGCCGTGCCAGTTGGCCTTTAACTTTAAGCACCATAGGCGTGGTAGGTATTGGCGCTTGGCTGCCATTTTCACCACTCGCTAGCTCGCTTGGTTTTGTGCCACTCCCTGCATTCTATTGGTTGTTAGTAGGCGGTATGTTGGTTTGTTATTTTGCCTTAACGCAAATAGTAAAACGTTGGTTTACGCGGCACTATAACAATGATTAGTTTTTTGTCTCAGCCTTAAAAAATAGCTAAGATTAGCCAAAAAGTAGTGCCTTACAGGTATTAATCTTCTGTTTTTAATCTGCAAAAAGCGTTGATACGCTTGTATTTATACATAGATTGACGGTTTGTTTTAGGCTGTGGATTGTGCTATTTCCCAGTAATTTGCTATACTATGGTTACTAATTTGTTAACCCAAGCATAATTATGGCAAAAGGTATGACAAAGTCACAAGTCCTCGCCACCCTCGCTGAAACAACCGGCCACAGCCGGAAAGATGTTACGGCGTTGGTAGAAGCGATGGTAGACCTCGCCTACAAAGAAACTAAAAAGTCAGGCGAATTCACCATTCACGGACTTGGCAAGCTGGTTAAGAAAAACCGCGCTGCCCGCATGGGTCGCAACCCAGCGACTGGTCAGGAAATTAAAATTCCTGCCAAAACAGTAGTAAAGTTCCGCGTTTCTAAGGCTGCCAAGGACGCAATCTTATAAAAACGTAAAATCTATCCTGGTGGTCGCCCACTACTAAGATAGTCTCTAACTACCCCCGTATTCCGGGGGTAGTTTGTTTTTGGAAATGAAGTCTCATAGCCAGTATTATTTATTTTTTAGGCGGATAAAAAAAGGACGGTTTTTAATTCCGTCCTTTGTGAATCTTTTGAATTATTTTTTACTTATCTACGGCTTGTATGGTGTTGCCATTTTCACCTATGGCGACTATATGCATTTTACTCCCGCAAGGCAGTGAACAAGTGTAGTAAAGAATACTGCCAGGTGTGCCTGTGCTATCATCGTCTTCAAGAGCTTGATAAAGAGGTGCTTGGATTTTATTTTTTACCAGGTCTTTTAAAAGATCAAAGCGCGGGTAACGTCCAGTAATTTTTTTATATTCCTCAGCTTCTGCACATGCCATACGAAGATTTGTTTGTAACAGCCCGATAGAAAAATCTCTATAGTGGTAAATTAACTTCCCACCCTCCCCGTATGCTGTAACGCTCATAAACGGACCGTGATTCCAGTATTTTATAGTGTATTGTTCACCAGTACTGTCAATAATATGGATTCCAACCCCTGCCCTATATTTGTTAGCACAACTAAACTTTCTTATATATGGACCGGAGTTTATAAAATCGAAATAATTGAGATACTGTCCATTATGGGTACTATCGAGACATTCTTGTGCCGCGTTTTTAATCGCTACAGCATCGGCTATAGTATCTTTATCTGTTAAGGCAAGGGAAATTATTGCTACCGCTATCACGAAGGCAGCTACTACGACACCAAGTATTATTAATGTTAGTTTTTGTTGGTTAGATCTAGACATTGAATTACCCTCCTTTTGGGTTTTTGTTAAAGAAATATTAATTTTTATTTGTCTAAACCTTACTACCAAACTGTCCCTAAGTCAATAGTTTAGTAGGGGATAGAGCATTATCTATTTTAACCTCCATCTTTAGCAAAACTGCTTATTATTCTTTCGTGGTGTATAATAATATTAGCCAGATTTAATATTTACTTATTACAAATGAGTTGGCTTTGGTGGGCAATAATTGGATATTTTTTAAACTCGGTTGCCACAGTAACCGATAAAGCACTGTTGGGTCGGCGGGAGATTAAAGATCCGGCAACCTACACTATATTTATTTCAGCGCTAGGGCTTTTGGTTATAGTATTGGCGCCATGGGGGTTAGAAGTGTCTACAACTAGGGCGCTTACGTGGGGAGTTTTATCTGGCTTTGCTTTTACACTTGGGTTGTGGTTAATGTTTAATGTGTTAAAGGTAGGTGAGGCTTCACGCGTACCGGCTTTTATCGGCAGCCTCAGCCCTGTGTTTATTTTTATATTGGCTTGGTTGTGGCTGGGGGAGCGTTTTAGCAGTCTGCAGTTTATTGCTTTTATACTTTTGGTGCTAGGCGGTTTTTTAATGGTGGGAGGGGCTGGTGGTTTAAAAAAGCGTCCGCTCTTATTAGCCACTGCCGCCAGTTTGGCTTTTGCCTTGGCTTATGTTTGGATTAAGTTTACTTTTTTAGAGACCAATTACATTTCAGGATTAATTTGGACTAGGCTTGGCGGTTTTGCCTCGAGCCTACTTTTGTTTTTTATTCCGGGTACTTGGCGTGCCTGGCGCAATAGTGTTAAGCAAAGCACTGGCGGTGTAAAATTAGTTTTTATAGCAGGGCAGACGAGTGGTGCCTTATCGGGCCTTTTAATCAGCTATTCTATTACCCTCACCAGCGTAACTTTGGTTAACGCGCTGCAGGGTTTGCAATATGTATTTTTGCTAATTATGTCGGTTATAGTTTCTAGTCGTTTCCCGCAATTTTTCCATGATGAATTTTCCGGCCGCGTATTGTGGCGTAAATTATTTGGCGTGGTAACCATAGGTTTGGGATTGTGGCTATTAAGTATAGCTATCTAATATTATGCGTTATATACTTATTTTTTTGGGCGCGACAATTTTTATTTTAGTAGCGGCGGTAGTACTGGCACAAAATTTGCCACACACACAAAACCCTCGTTTTAGCGTGGCCTTTTCTGCTCAGCAAGCGCGTTATTTAGGTTTAGAGGCAAATGAAGTTTATGGGGCAATTTTAAAAGATTTTAAACCAGCGCATATTCGTTTGCAGGCCAACTGGAACGATATAGAACCAATCCCGGGCGAATTTGATTTTACAGAAATAGATAATTTTATTGCCGCGGCTAGAAAAAACGGCACTACTATAACTTTGGCTATTGGGCGCAAATTGCCGCGCTGGCCCGAATGCCACGATCCAGTTTGGCTTAAAAATTTAAAACCGTGGGAAGTGCAAAGTAGAGTGAATAAAATGCTTGTGGCCGTAGTGGAGCATTATCACGATAATAAAACAATAGTGCGTTGGCAATTAGAAAACGAACCTTTGTTTAATTTTGGCGCTTGCCCCGTGCCTAGTTGGCACAATTTGCGGCTGGAGCGAGATTTATTAAAAGCGCTTGACCCATCGAGGCCTATTTTACTAACCGATTCAGGCGAACTTTCTTCATGGTTGGAAACAGCCCTACTGGGTGGTGAGCAGGGGGCTACGCTTTACCGCGTAACTTGGGATCCTATGGTGGGATATTTTCGTTATCTTTGGCCGCCGTTTTATTACAGGCTCAAAGCCGCTCTAGTCTCACCTTTTGTTAAGCAAACCATAGTAAGTGAGTTGCAAATGGAGCCTTGGGCACAGGCTGGTTTGGTTAACGCTCCAGTGCAAGAAACTGAACGTTCTTTTAATTTAGAGCGCTTTAATGATAATGTTAGTTTTTTTAAGCGCACTGGTTTGCCGGAAGCTTTTTTGTGGGGAGTGGAGTGGTGGTATGCTAGTTTGAAAAAAGGAGATAGTTCTTATTGGCGTGCTGGCCAAGATTTATTTAACCAACCTACCATTTAATTTTTTTATATTATGTTAGTTGGTATAATAGTGCCGTTTCTAGTTACTTTGCTTTTAGTTTTGTTATTATCGCGTCTCACCAGCCGTTGGCTAGCTGAACTTTTGGGCGCACGGCTATATGTTGTTTTGCTTTGGCCAGGTGTAGTAGTGCATGAGCTCTCACATTTGTTAGGCGCACTACTTACTTTTACACGCGTTAAAGGTTTTTCACTTTGGCCCAAAAGTACTCCCACTGGCCAAGTGCTTGGCTCAGTAACGCACGAGGCCACCTCTAATCCAGTAACACTTATCCTTATTTCTTTATTTCCCATTTTAGGTGGAGCTTTTATATTGTTTGTTTTAGCTCAATTGCTTTTACCTACTTCTCCTACTACTGCGCCGGTTTTAGGGCACGCCGCTACTTCCTCGCAAGTTCTGCTGATTTATTTTGAAGCCTGGTGGAATTTTATAAAAAATTTTTGGCAGGCGCTTAATTTTTCCACATGGCAAAGCTGGCTTTTTATATATTTAGTGCTTTGCATAAGTCCGCATTTGGCTCCTTCGGGCGCTGATTTGGTACATACTACTGCTGGTTTTACCGCTTTATCAATTTTAGCCATCTTGGTGGTTTGGGGTGGTGATTTAATTGGTCAGCCAGTGGGGGATAAACTTCTTAAATGGCTCACTGAATCTATTAGCTTTTTTATCCCACTTTTAAGCTACGCGCTTAATGTGCTCATATTGACCTTTATAGTAATAGGAACGGCAATTGGTTTACGAAGGTTAAACGAGCGGGCAGTGTGGTGGTAGATAAATTTATTAAGAGTTATACTATATAAAGTATGAATACATCTCCACTTGTAATTATTTTGGCAGTATTGATTGGCGGTTTAGCTTTTTATATATGGCAGAAACAACAAAAAGGTAGTTTTGGTAAGTTAAATGGTTCTCAAACTCCAATTTTAGATTCTTATACCATTGATTTTACTGGGTTAGCCAGAGAAGGGAAAATAGATCCAGTCATTGGTCGTGAGAGTGAGGTTATGCGTTTGGCGCAAGTACTCTCCAGGCGTACAAAAAACAATATAATGCTGGTTGGTGTACCTGGTGTAGGTAAGACCGCAATCGTAGAAGGTTTAGCTGCGCGTATAGTGCAAGGTAGTGTACCAGAGGTATTACAAAATAAACGAGTGTTATCACTCCAGGTAGCTTCTTTGTTAGCTGGCACTAAATATCGTGGTGAATTTGAAGAGCGGGCCAAAAGGCTAATGCAGGAATTAAAAGCCATGGGCAGGCAGATAATTCTTTTTATTGATGAAATTCATACAGTTATGCAATCACGTGGAACAGAAGGGGCTGTTAACTTTTCTGATATATTAAAGCCTGCTTTGGCACACGGTGAGTTACAACTTATTGGTGCCACTACTACAAATGAATATGAAAAATATATAAAAAGTGATGAAAGCTTAGAAAGACGTTTTCAGTTAGTAGAAATCATCGAGCCATCTGTTGAGGAAACAATATTAATATTGCAGGGCGTGAAAGATAAGTATAAGGATTATCACAAGGTGGAATTTACTGATGGTGCTATTATTGCGGCAGTTGAGCTTGCTAATAAATACATTAAAAACCGCCATTTGCCAGATAAAGCAATAGATGTAATTGATGAGGCTGCTGCTATGGTTAAAGTGTCTCATATACACCAAGGAGTAGTAGGTGCTTTACATGGGGCAGCGCGTGATAAAAATAAAATTTTGGCCGAGTTGTGGACTAAAATACAAAAAATAGATAAAAATATTTTACAAACAGCAGTCGTCGCGCGCGTTAAGTTAATAGCTGACCGTGAAAAATATGAGCAGGAGGTAGAAAGCATGGGTATGACCGTGGTGGACGTTGATGATGTTAAGAAAGTTATTAGCGAATGGAGTGGTGTTAAAATTTAATTAAATTAATAGCTAACTGTTCATACTTAATCATATGAATGATCTACCTCCTAACATGACAGTACAAACTAAGACTAAAACCAAAACCACTACTACTTTAACTACGACTGTAGTAGCGGTAATGGTTTTTTTGGTTAGCACTGCCCTGGCCGCTGCTTTAGTAGTAACGAAATTAAGCAATATTCTTCCCCGTGCCGGAATCCCAATTAACTCTTTAGCGTATACCGGATCGTTTATCGATAGCACTTACACCTCGCAGGATAAAGTTAAGAATGTTCCGGGAGAAATCATTATTAAATTTAAAGAGAAGAACGCTGCTTCAATTGATCGTAATATAAATTCTCAAACTATGAAACCAAGCCCTAGTCAGACTGGCTTACCATCTATTAATACTCTTAATGTTAAACATAAGGTTAAAGATATAGCACCAGTATTTAAAGAACTGAAAGACAAACAGCTGCAAACTAATAAATCTTATAAACAGCTTTTTACTGACACCCAAGCTAAATTCTCTCAAAGGGCTAAACGTGCACCCAAAAATGTCCAGATTCCTAACTTGACTAATATTTACAAGTTGGAATTGCAGGATGAGAATGCAGATGCATTGGCCATTTGCGAAGAATATAAGCAAGACTCCAACGTGGAATACTGTGAACCAAATTATATAGCTACTGCATTCGCTTTACCTAATGATACCTATGTAGACCCAAATCAAAAAGGAACTTGGTCAACTGGCGCCTGGGCACAGGCTTATTCTAATCTCTATGGATTAGAGAAGATAAAAATGGAAGAAGCTTGGAATATTACTAAAGGCAGTCCTAATGTTATCGTAGCTGTCTCTGACACTGGTGTTGACTACAATCATCCTGACTTAGGAGGCTGTTTGGGTATAACCTGTAAAGTTATCGGTGGCTATGATTTTGTTAACAACGATAACGACCCAATGGATGATAACGGCCATGGTACTCACGTAGCTGGAACTATTGCTGCCAAAACCGATAATAACCTAGGCGTTGCTGGTGTATGTCCCGATTGCAAGATTATGGCGGTAAAAGGATTGGATGGCGGAGGCAGTGGCTATGATGATGATCTTGCCGCGACAATTACTTATGCAGCCGATAACGGGGCAGATATTATCAATATGAGTTGGGGTGGGCAAGGTAATTCCCAGTTGATTACCGCGGCAGTGGAATATGCTTACTCACAAGGCGTAATTTTGGTTGCGGCGGCCGGGAACAGTAATCTTGATGTTAATTATTTCTTTCCGGCAAAGTTTCCACAAGTGATAACTGTAGCTGCAACAGATAACGAAAATACCCGCGCCTATTTTTCAAATTGGGGAGATAAAATTGATGTGGCGGCACCTGGAGTGCAAATTATCTCTTTAAGAGCAGCCGGCACCGATATGTATAAAGGTGCGCCGGGTTATACACCCGGAGCAAATTTCGTACCGGCGTTTGACGCCAGTGCCAAATACTACCGGTCCAGTGGTACTAGTATGGCCGCTCCCCACGTGGCAGGAGCAGCAGCCTTGCTTTTAACCATAAAGCCCTCTTTTACCAATGAGGATATTCGGCAAGCGTTGCGTGGCTCAGCCGATAATTTAGCTACTCCCGGCTTTGACGTATATACCGGCGCGGGAATAATCAATCTATCGAGGGCACTAGGCCTAAATCAAGTATCTTATGCCAGTATCTCCAGCCCTATCTCTGAATCCATCCTGATGAAAAGCAATGTAACCTCTTTACCAATTCGTGGAAATGCCTTTGGTAGTACCTTTTTAAATTACCAACTTTTTTGGGGTGCAGGCAAGGCGCCGGTAGATTGGTTACCCATTAATGATCCGATATTTACTCCGGTAAATAATGGTATATTGGTAAACAACTGGAATATAGAGGCTTTACTTCCCGGAGAGTACGTCATAAAATTAGTGGTTACTACACAGGACGGTTACCAATTTCAGGACATCAAAACTCTTTACTTTGATGATAGTATCCAGATAACCTCCAACACAAGACATCAACAATTTCCTAAAATTTCCTCTCTAGGGAAAATAGTCTTTGCGGAGCTTACAACCAACTCTGTGGGTTATTTTTATTTATACGATCTTCTTTCCAAAAAAATACAAGCTATTTCAGACTCTATCTCGATCTTTCCATCTGCTATTTCCAATAAGATTGCTGCATGGTATGAAAATAATACCATCAAGATTTATAATCTCGCTACTCAACTTCCTGGACATTTACTTAGTCCAGGTAGGCCTTCTGTATCTATTTTGGGAGATAACTTAGCTTATAATTACTTAGGTAGTCTGTATCTTTATGACCATCTCAACGATAAGTCAAGACTAATCAAATTCGCTCCTGGCTCAGTATTCCATGCTGATGTTTCGGAGAAATTTATTGCCTTTAGAGAATATATTGATGCATTAGGAGAATCCCAGCTTGGTATTTATGATCTTACTAACAATATGGAACGACAAATTACAACAAAAAGCAAGCCCTATGTTTATAGCCGGGGTTATCCAGGTGTTTCTATCTCAGGGCAACGAGTAGTTTGGAGTGATCTTCGTAATGATAGCAATAAAGAGTGTTATTCTCCACCATGGAGCGACACAGACTGTAACGCAGATATTTATATGTATGATATTGCAACTGATACTGAACAACAGATTACTACCAATACCAAAGCCCAGACCGATTCTGTGATTTCAGGAAACATGATTGTCTGGCAGGATAATCGTAATGGTAGCTGGGATATTTATGTTTATGATTTAACTACTGGTCAAGAACAGCAGGTTTCTTCTGGACCAGGTTGGAACAGCGAGGAGGCGCCGGATATTTCTCCTTTTGGGATCATCTGGCAGGATAATCGTAATGGTAATTGGGATATTTATTTTAAAAAATTTCCAGGAAATCAATATCCTTATATCACACCCATAGGCGATAAATCCGTGAATTTTGGCAATACCTTGACCTTTACGGTAAATGCCAGCGATCCAGAAGGCGACACTTTAACCTATTCGGTAGATTCATTGCCTCAAGGGGCAAGTTTTAATTCCACTACTCATATTTTTAGTTGGCGTCCGACCAGCGCTAATATTGGACTATATGGCTTAGTTTTTTCGGTCACTGATAGTTATGGAAATTATACTAGCCAAAATGTTACTATTAATGTCCTTAATCAGCTATACTTTTACCCTATTGGTAATAAGTCAACAACCGAACGGGAAGGTCTGAATTTTAATGTAAGGGCAGAGTTTTCAGGTAAACTTATACAAATTACCGCTTCCCAACTTCCTCCTGGTGCTACTTTATCTGAGCCTATTAGTGGAACTGATTCTATTGTCCGTACCTTTACTTGGACGCCAACTACTGCTGGAAAATATTCTGTTATTTTTAATGCCACAGATAATGCAGGTAGCACAAGCTCTCAAACTATCACCATTTCTGTAGCTAAAGGATATACCTGTTTCCTTCCTAGTACCCCTATTTTAATGACTGATGGCACCACCAAACCAATTGAACAAGTACAGGTAGGTGATACTGTGTTAGCTTTTGATGAAGCAACAAAAGAGTTAAAACCAGATAAGGTAGGAAAGGTTTTTAAACATACTATCGATCAATACTTAATTATCAATGGTCAGTTAGAGGTAACTGCCAATCACCTTGTTTATTCAGATGGCCAATGGGTAGAGATAGGTCAGTTAAAGATAGGAGACAACCTACTTAATTTCCAAGGTAAACCGGAAAAGATTACTTCTATAGAAATAGTTAAAAAAGTAGTTCAGGTTTATAACCTTGAGATTACTTCCTATCATACTTATATTGCTGGAGGGGTAGTGGTGCATAATAAAGCTGAACCGCCGCCTAAATTACCCATGGTGGATTAATTAATTAGCCTTCCTGTGATAATGAATGAAAAATTAGCATTGTCATCAAACTATTTGAATAGCTTCTATAATAATAATTTATTGTGTCATATAACTAACTATTCATACTTAATCATATGAATGATCTACCTCCTAACGTGACGGTGCAAATTAAGGGAAAAACCAAAACCGCTATTACTTTAACTACTAAGTTAATGGTTAGTTTTGGAATTTTGGTAGCTACGGGTGGTTTTTGGTCAGTCATTCTGACCAATGTTACAGAAACAGCAAAAATACCTCCCTCAGCCTCGCAGCAATCACTAGAGCAGATAACTATGGACGCGTTGCGCTTAAATGAAAATTTGCGTGGTGAGACCTCGGCTAATACCAGTACACTGCGGCAGTTAAGGTATGCTGTATCCGAACGTGGTAAGAAATTAGTAGCGGTCATAGCTAACGATCCAGGGTTGGTGTTAAAAGTAAGTTTACCTGATGATATACGTGAACGGTTTCCTAAAGAATTGCAATCTCAACTAGAGCAGAAGGTCGAGCTAGAAGGAGAATTACAGGTTTTACATGTTGACGATTTTGACAACCGCAAATCTTTTGAGTCGTATCAACTTAAAACTAAGGATAATCAACTTTTTAACATCGCCTTTGCCGACAAAAAGCCCCAGCTTTTAACTGGTTCCAGGGTTCAGCTTAAAGGTGTAAAAATAGCTAACAACGTAGCTATACAATCAGCCGAGGGCTCTAGCTTTAAGGTGCTCTATAGCCAGCCAACTGGTCATACGGTTAAGAAGGTTGCAGTTATCTTGATGAACTTTCAGAATGACCAGTCCCAGCCGTTTACCCCTGAGCAAGCACGCGGAGCCGTGTTTACTAATTCCCCCTCAACTAATACTTTTTTTAAAGAGGCTTCGTTTGGTCAGTTACAACTTGAGGGTAAAATACGCCAAGACGGCGATGTTTTTGGTTGGTATACTATCCCATATGACAACACTGACTGCACAAACAACTGGTTTAACTGGACATTGGCAGCTCGTGCCGCTGCCCAAACCGCTGGCATTGATCTTACAGGGTATGACAATTTTATTTAATGTCGCAGAATACTCCAGCCTTTTAAGGCTGGAGATGAATGCGACACCACTCCGAGCGTTAGCGAGGATATGCTAAATTTGAGGCATG
>JAGVEX010000021.1 GCA_020057885.1 bacterium | reverse complement strand
TCATGCCTCAAATTTAGCATATCCTCGCTAACGCTCGGAGTGGTGTCGCATTCATCTCCAGCCTTAAAAGGCTGGAGTATTCTGCGACATTAAATAAAACGATATTTATATTATATCACAAAAATTATCAAAGTCTATTACATTATTTCCCAATAAACATAACCAATCTATGATAACAAAACATTATAAACAACCCATTTATATATTAGGAAAAAATAAGCGACCCCGTATAACAGCTGATGCAGTATCACGGGGCAAGTCGCTTATTTTTCCCCGATGACGTAAAGTTGAAAAATTGTTTTCTATTTGGCCAAAAACTTGGCAGATAAGTTTTTAAACATAAACTCTGTAATTCTGGCTAAATCGTATTTATGATGCCAGCCCCAATCTTCCCGTGCTTTGGCATCATCAATTGTTTTGGGCCAAGAGTCGGCAATTGCTTGGCGAAAATCTGGTTTATAAGTACAGGTAAAATTAGGTAAATATTTTTTTAGCTCCATCACCAATTCACTTGGAGTAAAACTAATAGCGGCTAAATTATAGCTGGTATGCACAGTCAGTTTATCTGATGACGCGTTCATTAATTCAATTGTCCCCCTTACTGCGTCTTCTATGTACATCATTGGCAAAGCTGTGTCTTCTTTTAAAAAACATTCATAACTGCCTTTTCTAAGACCCTCATAAAACATAGCTATGGAATATTCGGTGGTACCATCGGAAGGTTCAGTTTTATAATTAATTATTCCCGGATAGCGCACACTGCGTACATCTACGCCATATTTCAAAAAATAATACTGACACAAAAGTTCACCTGCCATCTTGGTAACGCCGTACATAGTAGTGGGCTCCATTATAGTATGTTGTGGTGTGTTAATTTTAGGTGTAGTGGGGCCAAAGGCGCCAATAGAGCTCGGCCAAAAAAGTTTTAATTTATTGTCGCGTGCTAAATCCAAAATAATTTTTAACCCACCCATATTTACCTGCCAGGCTAAATCGGGATCGCGTTCGCATTTAGCCGAAAGAAAAGAAGCTAAATGATATATGGTATCAATGCTATACTTTTTTATTAACTCCTGTAGCGAGGCGACGTTGGAAATATCTACTCTCTCAGATATGCCCGCAAAATCTGTTGGCACGGCGCTATGGCCAACCGCTACTACATTATCTGCTCCGTATTTTTGCTGTAAGGCAGGAACTAATTCGCTGCCAATTTGCCCAAAAGCGCCGGTGATTAATATTTTACTCATAAAACTTTGATTAAATTAAATAAGTATACTCAGTATATTACTATTTTTATAAAAGAAAAAGAGCCGCTTGGTTGGCGACTCAATTATTTGTTTACATGTAATATTTTGATTATTTTTGTTTTATATAAAAGCAGGCTGGACATCCAGGGAAGGTATCAAGCGGGAGGGACCTGATAGCCTTGGTGGGGCCTGGAGTATAGTCCAGCCTGCGCAAAAATTTAAAGGTGCACCAATTTAATACTCGTGATAAACGAGTAGTCCCCAAGACAATAAACTGACACACCTTTTAAAGTACTATTTTTTATATAAGCACTAGGCTGATAGAATGGTTGACACAGTGTAGTGGGGCCACTGTTGCCGTGGGATCCATGCATCAGCCTAGGCTGAACAAGGTTAAACAGATTAGAGTAGGGATTCTGATGAGAGAGGTATACCTATCTGATTAACCTTAAAATAAGGTTAAATAATTGTGTTGGAATATTAATGGATAAACTAAATTGTGTCAAGATATAAATATAACTAACAAACAAAGTGTTTTATATTTTACAAAAATTGACGGATTTTAATACTTCCGTCAATTTTTATTAATATTCAGCGCTCTGCGGCTTTATTACTTTAACTGATTTTTTAATTTATATAATTCTGGATCAATTGTGCGCTCAAAACAAGTTCGCCCCTTACCGTGACTCCAATTTTGATTATATGGATCATAAACCGATCTTGGCATTGTTGGCACACTATTAACAGTAGTATTGTTCACCAGGCTGGGTAAATTAAATTCAGCGCAAAGCTCAAAAATCAAATTAGATTTAATATTATATTCATAAACCGTATTAGTCTCTGGGTCACTGGGCGGCACAAAACCAGAAATACTATTATTTAATTCATTAAGGGTTGGTGGCAAAACCTCTTTTTGAGTCCAATAATTCACTACCTCACTTTGAATAACCTGCAGATCATTTATCCTTTGTTCATCAAAACGCATCATACGCTGCTCGGCTGGAGAGCCAACTATAAAAAATCCACCAACAATTGTAATTAAAACAACCAGTGAAGTGGCAAAAGCAAAAATTTTAAGCTTATTACCACCCGCTCCTCCGCGGTGTAAATCCCAAAAATAATAACCAAATACGGCTGCCACTACGAATAAGACGATTAAAATTTTAAGGAAAAAATTAAGAGTTAGTTCACCACCCAAGAAATTATAAATTAAAGTAATTACGTCTATTATGATTGTTATAGAGGCGGCAAATAAAGTTAAGTATACTAACCATTTACGGATTTTTATTTCTTTGATAGTTGGATTTTTGGCAAAATCGCGATTAATCAACCAAGTCATAAACACATAAACAATAAACATGACCAGCAAAGCCGAAGCTGACCAACGAATACTATCAAGAATTGATTGGTAATAAAAATTCAACACATCCGGAAACCAAACATTAATATACTGAAAAGCCAGAGTTATAAAACTGACTACGCTCACGTAAAGCGTCACGGTTGATAAAAGATGCATAAATACATCTCGTGGCGTGCTTTTAGGAATGGGGGTTGAAGAAAAATTTTCCATAAATATCTATCAATAAATAATAAAAGATTACTATGTTATATAGTATACTCCAAATAACATAAAACATAAACAAGCTTTACTAATCTAAACGGTTTTTAGGACTGTAAGAAAACTAACCTAAATGCGTTTTATTTAATGTAACAAGTTATTAAGCTTTAATTTTATAATCATTAACCCACAATAATATGAAAAAACTCCCAGCTTTACTAGCGTTACTCCAATTAGTCTGGTTTGTACCAATAGCCCAAGCCGCTATCACTGTAACTAACGGCCCTACTACAATGGTTAATACGCCTATAACTGCACCAGCCTCAAGCGCACCTATACCATTATTTAAATTCAGTTTAAATCAAGACGCTGGCGAAACACTCTCCGGTGTAACAGTTATCATAAATAAGAACGGCACCAATAATCTTATCAGCTCAGATTTGGCCTCACTGGCAGTTTACAAAGATAACGGTGATGCTGTGTTTAACACCGCTTCGGACTTATTGGCTGGCTCACAAACTACAGTGAATGTAGACAGCCCAACCACTATCAACACCAGTGCCAACAACACTCTGACTGGCGGCGCGACTTTTTTTGTAACAATTAACACCGACGCCACTTGGAACGACACCGCTCCAGTTGATAGCTTTACTGCCACTTTAGGTGCTAATGGTATTATCACCTCAAGCAACTCGCCTACTGTTACAGTAGTCACCACTGGGGCCATTACTGCCGACACTACCGGCCCTGTGCTCACAAATGTAGTAGCTAAAAACACTGGCGGTACGAGCGCCAAAGAAGCTGGTGACAGTGTACAATTTACTTTTAATGAAGTTACAACTAAACCGTTTATTACTGTTTCTACCTTACCAACAACTTTTGTATTATCTAACGGACACTCATTTCTTGATGGCTTAGGTGTAATTATGTCTTCTAGTTGGAACACTAGCGGAACAGTATACACTATTACCTTAAGCTCAAATAATAGTTTGCCTACAGTGGAGCCAGGTGACAATGTAACCATGGGCGGAAATTTAATTAAAGACTCAACTGGCAATGTGGCTACTGGCAACCAAATAATTTCCGGCAGTTTTATCACTAATATTGCTGATACCACTGGCCCAATAATTACTAGCGCGGTCGCCCAAAACACTGGCGGTACGAGCGCCAAAGAAGCTGGCGATAGTGTACGCTTTACCTTTGGTGAAGCTACTAATAAACCAAACATCACCGACAGTAATATCAACTCAATCTTAACACTTAACAATAGCCATTCTTGGCTTGATGGCACTGGGCATATAGGTTCTGCCACATGGAACACTAGCGGTACAGTGCTCACCCTCTCGCTCTCAGCTGGCACTTTAGTTCCGACAGTATCTATAGGTGATACAGTTACAATGTCTGGCTCGGTGATTCAAGATGTATTGGGTAATAACGCTACAGGTAGTCAAACAATCACTGGCTCATTTGGCGCTACATCTACCCCTAGTGGTGATGAAGAACATGACAATAAAATCTGCACTAACAGCTTAATTAACGGCCGCCTATACAAAGTAACAGGTAATGACACTATTTATCTCGCGGCCTCTTGCCGGCTTAAAATATTCAAAGGCAAATCTTGGGGCCATGCCAAAGGTAAAAAATTTAGAAACGTCATCACACTCTCCTCATTAGATGGTATAACAGTACAGCAACCTAAACCAGCCAAAACCGAAAAACACGACAAAGTTAAAGAGAGTGACGACAATGAGCGTGGCCAGTCGGGTAACTTGGGCGTTAACTCAAACGAACATGGCAACAGCAAGGCTAAAGGTCGTGGTCGAGATTAATCTATATTGATAAATAATTACAAAAAACTTCAGGCATTAGCCTGGAGTTTTTTGGTACCGCCTAGGGGAATCGAACCCCTGTTGCGTGGATGAGAACCACGTGTCCTAGCCACTAGACGAAGGCGGCATAATTTTACAAATAACTACTAATATGTTGCGGAGTAAGAGTAATGGTAAATTAAATAAGAGTCAAGAATAAATCATATAAACCCTAAATTCTAATATCTAAATCCTAAACAAATCCCAAATCCAAATTTCAAAATAATCTATTCCGTTATTGCTTAGGATTTAGGGTTTTGGATTTAGGGTTTGATTTTATATCCATGGCTTATACTGGCGGACTAGAAGTTCCTTGGCTAATTCAGGCTCAGTCATAAGTTCTTTGGTTATTCTCTCACACCTTACTCCTTGCGAGCCTTTGATTAATATCACATCACCTGTTTGCAAACGCTGCTTTACAAAGTGTCCCACATCAGAACTGTCTGTAAAATGCCAAGTATTTTCCGGCTGAAGTCCGTTTAAAGTGGCGCTAGATGCTATGGCGCGGGATTCTTTGCCAACTGTAATTAAAAAATCAATTTTCTTTTCCGCCACAAGCTTGCCTATTTCACGATGCAGTTTATCACTCTCTTTCCCTAACTCAAGCATATCTCCCAAAACAGCCCAACGCCGCGCGCCAACCAATAAAGGAAAACGTGATAAAACATCTATCGCTTCACGAGCGGCACTGGGTGAAGAATTATAGGTATCATCGATCAACGACGTGTTGTTTATTCCAGCAATTAAACGCAGACGACCGGGCAATAACGTCATACTTTGTAAAGCTTGTGCTATTTCCAACACTGGTACACCTAAAGTTATACCAACTGCAGTAGCGGCTAAAGCCACTAACACGGGCGGCTTGCCAACTATACCGGGTAAAAATATCGGAACTGAACTGCCATTTGAAATCAGCTTAAAGCTAATACCAACCACTAAATTATTTTCGTCTTTGCTCAAAGCCCAATTATCAGCTCTGACTTGCGCTGTCTGACTAAAACCAAATGTTACAAGACGGGTTTTTATTTTATTACTCAAATTAGCTAGCCAATCGTCATCTAAATTCAACACTGCAATACCCTGCGGCGGAAGATTGGTAACTAACTTGCTTTTTTCTCGCCCCACTGCTTCAACCGATCCTAAAAGCTCAAGATGAGTAGGCGTCACGGCCGTAATAACCGCCACCTCCGGCCGGGTAATTGATAAAAGATAGTCAATATCACCTTCCTTATCCACACCATATTCCAACACCAAAAATTCAGGATAAGACACGTTGGTAATCAACAATTGCTTTAAAGCTCTGCTAAAAATTTTTAACCAAGCAATTAAGCTACTATAACCAGAATCTTTTTCGCCTAAAATAACCAAAGGCAGGCCAATCTCATTATTCAAATTTTTAGATGTTTGTCCGACCCGCCAATTGGTAGCCAATACCGCCACCACGGCCTCCTTAGTACTGGTTTTGCCTACCGAACCTGTAATACCAACAATACGCGGCTTATATTTGGCAATAGTCGCGCGGGCAAGTATTTTTAAAATGAATTGTAATATATATCTCATAATAGTTTTTGAATCATGAATAGTGAATTACGAACCATGATTCAGTATTCTATATTCATAATTCATATTGTTTATATTACTTTACCGCTCTTTCTGGTGGAACCTGATAATACTCTAGCAAGAATTTAGCTACTTCACCAAAAAGCGGTGCGGCTGAACTTTCAGCAAAAGTCACATCTTTAGGTTCGTTAATTTTAGCCAACATCACAAATTTGGGCTGATCCACTGGCGCAAAACCTATAAAAGTACCGATGGTCTTGTTTGGATCATAGCCGGCTTTATCTTGCAAAGGCACTTGCGCTGTACCGGTTTTACCAGCCACATAATAACCAGTTACGCCAGCACGCTTACCGTGTCCGTTCTCAACTACAGCCACTAACATAGCAGACAAGGTACGCGCAACTTGGGAGGTAAGAACTTGCCTAATAATAGTAGGGCTGGTTTTTTCAACCCGACCATCTGTAAATCTAACTTCGTCTACCACATATGGTCTCATTAACTGACCTTTGTTGGCAATGGCTCCAAAAGCGTTCAACATTTGTAAGGGTGTGGCAGTAATGCCTTGACCAAAAGAAGCGGTAGCAGAATAAATTTCTTGTTTTTCTAACAAACGACTGATATTACCAAATTTTTCATGTGGTAAGTCGATTCCTGTTATTTTACCAAAACCAAAATCTTCTACATAATTAAGAAAGTTTTTAACACCCAACTGACGCATAGCAAAAATTGCTCCTGTGTTAAGGGAATTTTCTAGCACACCTGTCATTGTTTGCAAACCATGCGCTTTATTATCTGAATTCTTTATTGTTTCAGGGCCAATTTTTATTTCGCCCGTATCAATATATGTGGTGGTGGGAGTAACAACGCCTTCGGCCAAAGCTCCTCCCATAGTTATGGGTTTAAATACCGAACCAGGCTCATAGGATTCAGAGACTATGTCATTAATAAAACGAGAAATGTCCTTCACTTCAGCATAATTATTAGGATCAAAGCTTGGACTATTGCACAAAGCTTTAATAGCTCCGGTGGCCGGATCCATAATTATCAAACTGCCTTTAACGGCACCGTGTTTTTTTACAGCACTCTCTAGAGCCGAGCAAGCTTTAACTTGAATATTTTTATCAATAGTTAAAACTAAATCAGCACCCGGCACGGCTGAAATAATTTCACGCTGACCCAGGGTTATTAAACTGCCAGCTGGATCTTTTTCAGAACGCAACTCACCCTCTTTGCCAGCTAACTCCTTTTCCCAATATCCTTCTACACCGTATTGGCCTTGTTTTTTATCATCTTTAAATCCTACATAACCAATTAACTGACTAAACAAAGGGCCCTCGGTATAAAAACGCATGGTCTCAGGTATTGTAAAAATACCCGGCAAGTTAAGATTAGTTACTGCCTCAGCAACTTCGTCAGTTACATAATGTTGCACTGGTTCCCAAGGATCATTTGGCTTGTTTAGAATTTCCTGCAAATCTAAAACCTCCATATTCAAAATTGGCGCCAGCTTAACTGCTGTAGCTTGCGGATCAACCACATCTTTAGGAGAGGTATAGACAAAATTAAGCTGCTTATTAACAGCCACTGGATAAATTTTATTGTCACTCAAGGGATCCTGTACATAAATACCTCCGCGCTCAGGCACTAATTGTGCTAGAATATTATGCTGCCCCGAAGCTAAATCGGCATAAAGCTTACGGTTAATAACTTGCAGATTAAAAAGCTGTAAAACAATCAGACTAAAAAAAACAAAAAAGACTAGTCGAATAAAAGCTAGTCTGCGCACTGACGTTACTTCACTCTGGGGACGGGGCATAAATTGTTAATTATTTCACTGCTACCCCCATTTGTACGGCTGTGCTGGCCAAATACTCAATTTTTTCTACCGCCACAAAAGAATTAGCTGGGAAATTCTGCTCAAATTTTTTTATTGACTGCAACTCTGCTGCTTCTACTTCAAGCTTGCGGCTTGATTGTTTTAAAGATTCTACCTGCTTGCCTAATTCTTTAATTTCATAGCCCTTAGTTGCTACAGAGTTTGTTTGTACTAAATAAAAAACTACTAAAAAAACTAAAAGACCAAGTGTAACTAAACCAAACCGCCGCCGTGTCGGAGTGATATTGTGAACTGCGACAGAAGCGATATTTGTATGATTAGCAGGAGAGAAAACCATAAAAAAATATTTTTATTTTTATTAGATTTAATTTTTTAAGTTAAATTAAATTTTTTGAACTAAGCGAAGTTTAGCACTGCGCGCCCGTGAATTTTTGTTAAGCTCAGAGGTAGTAGCTACCACTGGTTTGCGAGTTATTAATTTAAGCGCCGCTTGGTGATAACACCGGCAAACTGGCGCAAGGGACGGGCATAAACAATTTTTTGACTCACGCCGGAAAAAATCCTTAACTATTCTATCTTCCCCCGAATGGAAACTAATGACGGCAAAACGGCCTCCTGCTTGTAAAACTTGTACGGCTGATTTTAAACCCTCGGCCAACTCTTGTAATTCACTATTTACTGCTATTCGTAAAGCTTGCCAAACTAATGTTGCTGGATTGATCGAGCGGCGTCCGCTTCCTTTTACTTTTTCTACTACCGCTAAAAGGTCAGTAGTAGTTTGAAAAGGATGTAAACGCCGTTCGGCCACAATAGTACGCGCCAACTTACCTGCCTGAGGCTCTTCGCCGTATTCTTTAAAAATGCGAGTGAGTTCTGACTCGGACTCATCATTTAAAAGTTCAGCTGCGCTTGACCCTGTATTTATATTAAAGCGCAGATCTAAAGGCCCAATATTTTTAAAAGAGAATCCCCTGTTTCCGTCGTCGAGTTGAGCTGATGAAAGGCCCAAGTCGAATAGTATTCCACTAACCGGAAAAAACTTATTGCATTCAACATAGTTTGCTAAATTGCTGTATGAATCGTGGATAAAAATTACGCGGTTTCCAAATTGCGCCAAATTTTCCCGCGCGGCTGAAAGTGCACCTTGGTCGCGATCAAAAGCCAGTAGGCGACCATTTGGTGCAGTGGCTTGCAAAATAGCCAAAGCGTGCCCCCCACCCCCCACCGTGCCATCAATAAAATTCTGACCCGGTTGGGGATTAAGGCCACTAATAACTTCTTGTAAAAGTACGGGGGTATGACAATAAGTTTCCATAATCATTATTACTCACCACCATAAGGCAAAATGTAAAAATCAAAATTTAAAATTATTTTTCATTTTCAATTGTTATTTTCCATTTTGACTTTTAAATTTTCAATTTTTAAACACCGAGTTCTCCTAAAGCTTCTGCAATATCGCCGCTGGATTTTTCTGTACCGCGTTTATAAGTGGACCACCTGGTTGAATCCCAAAGTTCAATACGATTATAAAGTCCGGCTACCACCACCTGCTTTTTAATGCTGGCATACTGCCGTAAATAATCCGGCAACAACATTCTGCCCTGGTTATCAATGTCCACATCCATAGCGCCTGCTAGCATTAAGCGTGAAAAAGCTCGAGTATTAGCCCGAGACACTGGCAATTTGGCTATTCTTTCAGCTAATTCCTGCCAGGACTTTTTGGTATAAAGGAACAAACAATTGTCCAAACCCTTCGTAACCACAGCCCCACTCTTTAAATCCGCACGAAATTTAACTGGCACAGCTAATCTGCCCTTATCATCAAGTGCGTGTTGATATTCCCCAATAAACATAATAAAGTTGTGCTGGAGTCAAATATATTACTTAATTGTGCACAGTGGTAAAGACTTATCCCCACACTTATCCACTTTTTACCACTCTTATTCCATTTTACTCCACTTAAACACACTTGTCAAACCAAGTGTCAATGGTAATTGTTAAAACATTACCCCGCTCCCCTGTCAAACCAAGACAAATAATAAAAAAGTGGCCAACTTGCGTCAGCCACATTACTTTTTATAATTGAACTTATATTCTATTGAAACCGTAACATCCACATTGACGTTAGTACTCTGAAATATTCGTTCGAGCCAACCGGAAATATTTGCATTAACTCCACAAGATTATTGTGATTCGTTAAAAATGATGAACTTGTCAAAAAATCGTTCAATAATCTTAATGATTCACACTTGTCACCGTTAAGAAATTGTGCTTTACTTTCTTGCAAAAAAATTAAACTCGATGAATAATGCTTAAAAAGCAAACCAACAGCTATAGCTACTGGATTACTATATTCGGCGGGATAATGCTCGGCCCGCAAAACGCAATGCAAGAATCTTAACCTCTCAATCAGTGAAACTGAAATTGCTGATGTTATTTTTTTACATATAGCACCAATAACCGCTTCTTGTAATTTTGATGGATTACAAATTGCTGACATATTACAACTAATATCTAATATTTGGAATAACTGCTCCAACCCGAGACCTGCCAAACTATTAGCTCCATCCCAACTCTTTGGTGGTGTTCGTAAAAAAATAGCAAGTACTTCCTGAACTGGCGTTAATTTATAAGACATGTTAAACTCCTTTTTTGTTAGTTTTTTTATATTTTATAAATTTTTTATATTCATTATTTGCTTAGACATTACAATAAAACAGAAAAATGGTCAAGCTATAAAAACAGGCCACGCATGGCCTGTTTTTATAATACTTTAATTTTTACTGCCCTACTCCTGGTCCGTTATACTTGGGTAAAATTAATTTACTCCATTTTAGTCTAGATAACCTTTGGCTAACTTGTTCTAAATTAGTATTTACTGGCACTGTGGTTAATTTAATCTGCTGGGCGTAAGCCAGCGCATTTGCCACCACACAAATTATGCGGACTTGCGAAAAACTACCTGCCCCTTGCGCCACAATAATCCCATTAATACTGGCGCCGGCCAAATAATTAAAAATAGCGTTAACTAATTTTTCAGTACGTGTTCCGTTTTTTACAATTTTTTTATTAGTTACTTTCTTATCCGCCACCAAAGCCAAAACAAGATCGCGGCTACTCACACCGTCAATATACAAAAATTTTTTAAATTGTTTATTTACTTTAATCATTTATAAACTAAATAATTTCTAATGCTATTTAGAATCTAACCCGCCAACCGTTGACGGACTTGGTCTTAGAGTTTCATTCCGCGCCGGCCAAATAGTTAAACGCGCGATTGCCCCAATAAGTATAAGCCCGCCAATAATTTGCACAACACTTAATGTTTCGTGCAAAAAAATCCAATTTAGTATCACAGCTGAAAAAGGCCAAACAAGTTCCAAAATTGCCGCAACCGAAGCCTTGGTTACTTTAAGTCCTCGATAATAAACATACATCGCTCCAAAGCCGGGCCCTAACATTATAATTATCAAAAAAAGTAAATCGCGACTGTTCAAAGCAAAACTAGAAAAACCACCATTAAAAACCAAAAGCACGGCCAAAAAAGGCAAGGCCACGATAAAACGTAAGGCCGTAACCAAGATATGTGGAATATCATTTAATAAATAACGCCCAAAAACAGTAGCTCCTCCCCATAAAATCGCCGCAGTTAGAGCTAATATTACACCGATAATTCCTTTTTGATAAAGTGCAAATTGCGGTACAATTTCGGGAAAAGAAATAAAATAGGTACCCACAAAGGCCAATGATGCCCACAACCAAAATTTATGTGGTAAACGTTCGCGTAGAACAATAAACGCTAACAAAAAAGTAACAAAAGGTTCTACTTTCTGTAATAAAATACTAACCGATGGGCTCACATAAGAAAAAGACGCGGTAAAAGCTACCGTAGCCAAAGCCGAAGCGGCTATACCAATATAAATAACCGCCCACCACTGACGAAAATTAATAGTTTTAATCTTAGGCCAAAAACGAACTAAAATCGGTACTACAAATACCAAGGCCAGCAAATGCTCAAAAAAAACAATAGCCCACGAGGATAAATCTTGAGTTAATGGCTTACGAAACAAAGAATCGCTACTCCATAGCAAAGCAGCTAAAACAATAAAAAGGGAACGCCAACTAGACATAAAATATTATTCCTCAGACGTTATATCATCCACCACCACAATTTTAGGATTGTTTAAAATATTAAGTAAAAATTTATCACCTAAATTACGCCGTTCATTATATTCACGCGTGGAAAGTAAGGTATAATTTATCTCGCGTCCAAGCTCACGCTGAAAACGTTCCACAGTACGAATAAGTAAATTTTTATCTACCTTGCCAACTAAGATAATATCGGTGGCAGTTTGCTTGGAACCAGTAAAAGAACCAGTGAGTGCCAAAAAACGAATGTTGCCCGACTCACGAATACGACGCACTAAGTCCTCCTCCAATAAAAGTTGAGACTTTAAAAGCACCGCTTTAAGCTCTTCGGCTAGAACAAATTTAGTGTTCAGTTGATAATACTTTTTATCATCATGGTCGGCGGTAGTAACAGTACCAAGAATCATGAGATTGGCGAGTTCGCGGCGCACAGAATTTAATTGCTCATTGATTTTACGGCTAATCTCACGTACATAAAAAGCCGTGGTGGGATTAGTTAAAAAAAGTCTTAGTAATTTAACTCGCGTACGTGAACCAAATAAACGCTCTAACATATATCTTGGGCCAATTGAGGTATAAATATTTTAATAACTGAACAAATATAGTATACTGAAAGAACCTTAGATGGTAAAGTGTATGCCTACTGAAACAAATAATTGGCCAACCAAAGTAGCAAGCTTAGCCTTACCCACGCGTGAAGCACACGTGGTAGCTTCGGTGTGGCCTTCGGGCGCCGGCACACTATTATTCTTAGCCGAGCTTAACCTAGCCCCACAAATAAGACAAGATTTAGCGGCAGCCATAACAACCACTTTAGAACATATTTTGCCAAGTACTCAAAACGCCAGCGATGTTGAAAGCGCACTAGAACAAATTTTACTACAACTCAATCCCCTGCTTAAAAGCCGCGAAAGATTGCTAGGTAACCCGTTAGCTCCCCGTTATCACTTGGGATTAGCTTTTTTACGCGGACAATCAATTGCCTTATCTAGTATAGGACATTTGAACGCTTTAATAATTGGCAACGGGCAAATGAATAACATTTTTGCCTCAGCTCACAACAAATCAAATATTAAGCCAATTTTCCAAAATCTTATTGGCGGCCACCTTGAGCCAGGAGAAACCTTTGCGTTTGCCACTACCTCACTTTTGGATTATTTGCCCAGCGAAAAGTTTAAACAGATCATATCAAACCACGCTCCAGGGCAAGCCTTACGCGAAGTTGAGCATTATTTGACTTCACTAGAGCATCATCCACCTGTTGGTATTATCGCCTTAAGATTAGGAGAAATGGCAGAATTAGAAGCTGGCACACAGCCATCCATTGAACATTTTTTAAAAACCAAAGACGCCACCAGCTCTCTTTTGCGACCAACGGTTTGGTCATTTTTTAAGAAATATTTAAGGAGAACAAAAAAAATATCTCCTTACCCTGCTGAATCCAATAATGAAACCATATTTACCAAAACAACAAATGTAAAAAATAAACCACAAGAATCGATTAGCTATTGGCAACGAATCAACAATCTGGCAAATAAATTAGCTTGGCTTAAAAACCAAGAATCTATTGTATCTACTATAAGTTGGTGGCTAGAAAGCAAACTGGCTCTTTGGAGAAGATTACCACTAGCAAAAAAAATATTATTTATTTTGGCCATAGTAGCACTGGTGACATTCTCGCAAAGTATTGTAAACATGGGAAAAAATAATTTAAAATCCAAAGACAGCGAATTATACAATAAACTAGTAACACAAATCACCGAATCACAAGCTGCTATTGAAAGCGCTTTAATTTATCATGACGATATTAAAGCACAAAATATTTTTAAAGATACCAGCAATTTATTGGCACAATTGCCTAATAATACCCCCTCACGAGAACAACAATATGAGGCTTTAAATAATAGTCTGAAATTACTACAACAAAGAATGGAACGAAGCATACAATTAGAAGGTTTAAGCCCTTGGTTTAATTTGCTTAAAGATAATTCTGCCAATGCTGGCCAGGGATTAATATGGACTAGTAATGTTTTATACGCCTATGATTCAAAGAACGAAATTTCTGCCATAACAAACGATGGCAAATTAAAAAATACTTCTAAACTACCAGGTGAATTAGGTAAACCTACCAAAGCAATAATGCTAGATAACACGATTTTATTTATAGGTGACTCTGGCAAGCAGGCCTTATTGGATTTAAAATCTCGCACTGCTAGTATACTTGAAAAACCGTTACCACTAACTGATGGGTCTTTTTATGATGGTAAATTATATTATTTGGCGACCAAACCAAAAGCCATTTTTCGCACCATTAGAACAGATAAAAATTTTTCTGAGTCCACGCGCTGGTTACGAAGCTCTCAAGGTGAATTAACAAATACCCTATCACTTACTGTAGACGGCGCTATATACACAACCGATGGCAAGGATATACAAAAATTTGTCCTAGGTTTAAAACGTGATTTTAAAACTCAACCACTAAATCCTCCACTTGTTAATATGACTAAAATAGTCACCTCAAACGAATCGGATTATTTATATCTACTCGCGCCAAACGATAAAAAAGTCGTGATATACGACAAACAAGGCAAATTGGTGATTCAATTATATTTTTCCAATTTAAACGAGTTGAATGACATAGCAGTAGACGGACAAAATAAATATTTATACTTATTAGATAATAAAAATATCTATCGAGTTAGTATTCTTAATTATATTAACTAGTTAATATCTACAAAAACAAAAATACCCCCGTGAAAAACGGGGGTATTTTTATAATACATTTTTACTTTAGGGTAACTTTACCACCGGCCTCTTCTATTTTCTTTTTAATAATTTCAGCCTCTTCTTTAGTGGCGCCCTCCTTAACCATTTTAGGAGCGCTATCTACCAAATCCTTTGCCTCTTTTAAGCCTAGGGTGGTAACTTCGCGAAGCACCTTAATTACACCAATTTTATTGGTACCTGATTCAGTGAGCTCAACATTAAACGAGCTCTTCTCTTCGCTAGCATCAGCTGCAACGGCTGCACCAGCTACTGGAGCGGCCATGGCCACGGGGGCGGCAGCTGAAACGCCAAATTTTTCTTCGAGCACATGTACTAGCTCGGCGAGATCTAGCACCGAGAGTTTCTCAATCTCAGAAACGAGTTTTTGAAACTTCTCTGGCACTTGTACTTCTTTCTTATCTTCAGACATATATTTAAGTAAGAATTAAGATTAAAATTTATTAATTAAATAATTATTAATTTTGCTTAACCGACATAGCTTTTAACACCTGCACCAACCCACGCAAGTTACCTTGCAAAACATTTACAAATCCAGAAAGCGGCGCGGCGATAGTACCAACTACTTGGCCAAGTAATTCTTGTTTGCTGGGCAATTTGGCTAAGGCTTTTACTTTAGCGGCATCAACAAAATTGGTCTCTAATATACCACCCAACACCTGAAATTTTTCATGTGTCTTGGCAAAGGCCATTACCTGCTTGGCCGGTTCAACCTCATCGCTTTCACTAATCGCTACACTGATCATACCCTTTAAATTATCCGTATCCACCTTATCCCAACCAACTTCTTTAAGCCCGCGGCCTAAAATAGTTTTTTTGATTACTTCATAGCTTATGCCTTTACTGCGCAAACTGCGGCGCAATTCTTGCATATCTTTTACTGTTAAGCCGGCATAATCAGCAAATACCAAACCCTTAGCTTTTTTTAAAAGCGCTACAACTTCGCTTAAAACTTTTTCTTTAGCTTGTCTTGTTTTGGCCATAAAAAGTTATAAATAAATTCTAAATAAAAAACTGTGGCTTAACCACAGACTTTAAAAAGACTTACCCAAAAGTAAAACTTTTGGCTTTTGCCTCGGTAGGCTCTTTATGACTTAACCCCTCGACCATTCGACAAGCTCATGGCTCGGGGACCTACTGTCTGTGGCTAATATTCAAATGTAAAATCATTATAACATACGAAAAAATGCTGTCAAGGGTAATAAATTACTCAACAATTTAATTGACAATCTTGCTGCTTGATACTAAGGTATACTCAAATAAAACGACTCGGAAAAAACGGCTTTAAAACTGAAACTTAACAATAAAGGGCTAAACTAATGTTAAATAATATTACTGACAAAATACGATGGGCTTCTGTTCTTTGGGGAATTGTCTTAATAATTATGATTTTAACTGGAAATCTAGTACTTCCAAATGCCATCAAAAATACAGTTTCTCCCATGGAATCTTCGTACTATTGGATAGGAATGCTTATTACAGCTTTACTATCCGGTTATGCCTCATACCTAACAGAAATATATCTCATCGCGAATTACTATTATGTCCACAAAAAAAGATTGAAATTTTTATGGTTGATATTAGGAATATTATTTTTGGGATTTGGTGTAATAGCAATAATAAATAGTGCGCTTAGCAACATAGTGGTTAACATTTTTTATAATTTTCTTTGTGGTGCTTTAATTGCACTCACTATCCCCTCTCTGCTTGGTTGGCTAATTGCCTCTCGGCCACGTTTGCCCAAAAAACATAACTGATAAACTTAAATCTCTTCTGAACCTCTCTACCACTTAATGGTTGAGAGGTTTTTATATCACTTAATACATAATTATTGATCCAGTGATTTATGTCCGGCCGGACATTTTTCACAGGATCGTATTTTTGTGATATTATACAAATATCATACCAATTTCATCAAACATATTAAAATTAATTTATATGCCAAATAAAACAACAAATAGTAAAATACTTTTGGATATTTTGGCTAAAACCAGCCAAACGCTAATTGATTTTGGCACTTTCTTTTATGATATGAAACATTGGCGCAGTGCCTATATGCGCGGTGGCAGTGCTTATGTACGTGAACTTAAAAAACTTAAAAATGAAAAAGGTGTTCGTTTAGCCTATGAAAGCTTGAGGCGTAGTAAATATATTACTGCGCGTAAAATTGGAAAAAAATTAATAATATCGTTAACAGCTAAGGGGGTGGCAAAAACTTTGAGCGAACAACTCCTCAGCACTAAACCTAACGCGCAAAATTTTTATACTGTGGTTATATTTGATATTCCCGAAACAGAACGTTTAGCTCGTCGACAATTTCGCCTCTTTTTACGACAAAGTGGATTCAAAAAATTACAGCAGAGCGTGTGGGTGAGTAATAATGACGTACTTCAATCTCTTGCTAAATTTATAAAGCAAATTAAACTTCAGTGTTGGGTAAATGTTTTTTATGCTAAAAATTTCCTTTACCCACCACACAGTTAACCAAAACTATATCTAAAAGCTTAAAATTGCCATCCAGTGATTTATGTCCGGCCGGACATAAATCACTGGATGGGTTGTGGTGAATAAATTAGATTATATACAAAATTAAATTTTTCTCTATGGCATAGTGGAAGGAGCCATAGTGACTGTATCTGTTGAACTGGGGGTTGGTGCAGGTGAAGTACTAGTATCGGTTGTTGGCGCTGGAGCTGGAGTGGCTGATATATCTGGTGTAATAGTTATGGTGGTAGTTGTTGTATCTGTAGTTGGTACTACTGCGGTATCTACTGGCGACGTGGTTGGAACTATAGCACTGGCTGTCGGCGTAGTAGTAGGTGTAGTATCAGCAGGTGTGGTTGAAGTTGAAGTGCTGTCTGTTGGCGTAGCAGTGGGTGTGGTATCTGTTGATGCTGTATCTGGTGAAGTTAGGGCAACACCAGTATCCACTACTGGCGTACTACTACCTGTAGTAGTACCGGAAATAGCGGCAGTAAGATTTGGGTTTGTTACATCTACCAACCACCAATCAAAAGGTATATCGGAAGCAGAAGTAAAGGCCAATGAAACTGTAAAATTGCCAGCTTCCACATTAGTCACAGCAAGTGACTGTGAAATAGCTAATTTAGGAGTTAGGAAAATCTTCATACCAGGTTTAACCTCGGGTGTAGTAACGGTAACTGTGGTAGCGCCAGCTGGTATGATAGCTGAACCAATAGTCGCGCGAGGCTCGTCCGTATTATCAATCACCAACGCGCGAGTTTTAATTGTATCTGTTTCTAATAAACCAGCGCCACTCACAGCAAATAATTTTTTGCCAGAGCTATTGGTAAACTTTATTAAGTCGCCGCTAAAGGTATCCCCTACTTTGCCGGATACCAGAGTGCCCGCGAGCAAATTATCACTACCAACTGTTAATTGCTCATCAATTTCTATACTCTTACTCTTTACCCTGCCTTCATAAGTTACTTGGAATGGCTCGCTCCAAATTAAGTAATCAAGCGAGGTTTGGCCGGCAGTAGAAAGCGCGAGTGTGGCGCGAGTGGCAGTAACTGCGTCAGCTGAAGTTTGCGCGATAGATACGGCCGAACCAATTGAAGTGGCCGGAATGTTACCCAAAGTTACTGTGCCATCGGCATTTATGCTGGCGGTTACAACTATCGAGGCAATGTTTTTTAAATTACCAGCCTTATCCAAACGTACTAAACCACCAACTTCCAAATCACCTGTGAGTTTCAAATTACCACCAACCTCAGCATCGGCAATGGTTTTAAAACTGCCCACGGCCAAATTGCCGGACAGGGTGGCATCACCGTTAGTTAATACCCTAAATTTAATATCTCCATTCATCTTGGTTTCAAAAATGTTACTTACGGCGTTAACGCTATAACTACTAAAATCAATTGATAAAGGAGTATCCGAGGCAGTTACTTTTAACGAACCACTAATCCGCCCTCCTGTGGATTTTAAGTAATCTCCAGTATACTGACCGCGGCTGACATAGGACATGATAATACCCTGACCAATACCCCAATCTTGCAAAGCTATTGCTAAAATTGGGCCACTGTCGCCACTATTTAATTTCATAGCATAACCAGCCGGACTACCCGCTGGAGTTAAATAATCTCCCGCTTTAATTGCACCATTACTAGCTGTTACCTTCACCGGAACGCGTCCGACTAACGCTACTGGCAAGGGATGTTGGGCTGAACGTTTTATCGCTTTACCGATTACTTTCCAAGGATAAGTGGAAATAATACCAATAGCTTTACTGTCATAAGCTGCGTCAGCTTTTTTTAACACACTAATAGTAATTGGACCAGCTCCTTCGGGAATAACTTCACCGTCATAAGTCATAGCATCACCTATATAAGTAATGGTTTGGTCAGTTGCTACCACCACATCGCCAGCTTCCACATCAGAAGTAGTTTCATACATTTCCGCAAAGTCGTTAGCAGTAGAGCTGCAAGGTACTAATTGTCTATCTGTAGCAGCACCTGAATCAACATCACTACCCGAATGACAAACACCAGCGGTAGTATTAGTAGCGCTTAAATCTACTTGCAAGCCCAAACCAGCAGTTGAGCCAGTATTAATATTAACAATTCCATCAGTATTATTATCAATTGTTTCCCCGTTCTGTAATGTAATATCAGTGGTAATACCAGTTGATCCCAAAACAATACCGTTAGTAACGGTGGCTGTGCCGGTACCAATTTGCAAACCAGTAGTAATGGTGCCGCTACCTGTTTCATCAATCAACATACCATAAGTTTGCGTGCCAGTACTGGCATCAGTTGACTTAAGTGACAAGATACCCCCTGAACAAGTCAAAGCGTTACAGTTTCGGGTGATAGCTCCTACATCAGAACTATTAGTTAAAGTGCCAGCGGTTTGAGTAAAAGTATCAGACAAAGTCCAAGCCGCACCAGTAATAGTGTGGGTATTTCCAACATTATTTAAAGTAATAGCGCGAGAGATATCCTCTACATTACCACTAGAGGTTAAACCCACGCCGCCATTAAAAGTTTGCGAATAAGCAATATTAACTATATCACCAGTAAAAGCAGTGGAGCCCGAAGCACCGGTTTTTGATAAACTTAATAAACCACCACTAGATAAAGATGTGGAAGTTGAACTGATTGATGCCACTGACGCAGTAGTAATGGCGGTATTTAAAACTCCAAAAGCACTTGCGGTAGTATTAGCAGAATCAATATCAAATAAAGCATCTGGAGTTATATCATTAATACCTACATTTCCATAACTTGTTCCAGTACTATTTGCGCCTAGCACAATCGCACTATTTATACCAGTACCATTAGGAAGGCCTCCATAAATATAAATATTGCCAGGAGTACCACCAATAGAAGCTGCAGTTCCAGCAGCACCACCGACAATGTTTACATTGCCACCGCGACCCGCATTGCCACCAGAACCGCCTGCAACAGTCGCACTACCACCATCTACTGCAATATAAGTAAAGCTATTAGTCATTTGTCCTACATTTCCCCCGCTAATTGTCACGCTACCACCCGCACCTGGAAGGCTTTGGCCGCCCGCTTGAGCTGTTGCTTCATCCCCACCTGCTCCGCCACTTATTGCAACCGCTCCACCAATTCCACCGTATGAAGTTCCAGAAGTTACCATTACATCTGTATTATTTCCACCAGCTCCGGCAATTAAACTTACAGCTCCGCCTACGCCACCTCTTGTTGTTGTTGTAATAGAACTACTACTAATTGCACCACCAGCTCCGGCAGTTAATGTCATAGGGCCGCCAGTACCGCCGGTGTAGCCGGTAGTATCAATAGTCTGACCAGATTGTCCAGTTACTGTTAAAATACTTGGCGCGGCAGCGCCATTAGTATGAGAAACAGTAGATGGGGCAGTACCGCTTAAAGTAAAACCAACTGTTGCCGTAGTTGCTATTACATGAAGTTGTGATGTTGGCACGGTTGTTCCAATGCCGACATAGCCAGAAGTATTTATAGTAAGTGCTGTGGTTGTTTCCAGAGCAGTACTAGGCGCGATTTTAAAATAATCATCAGTAGCATCAACTCCTAAAATCCAATTTTGTGCGCCGCCCACCATCAGCATTCTGGCATCTCCAGCCGAGCCATCAAACTTAAAATCAACCTGCGCGGTATTTGATCGCTCCAGATGCAACATGGTTGCACCAGCCACACCACCTTCTATGTGTAAATTAGCATCGGGCGCGGTATTACCAATTGCGACGTTACCACTTGTATCAATAGTCATCCTCACATTATCATTAGTTCCAAACTGCAAAGCTCCGTTGGCGTCAAGAGTACCCAACAAAGTTGCGTTACCTAAAGTGCTTGTGTAAGCAACATTTTCTGGATCATAACCAGCATTACCTACCGTACCTAAAATTGACTGCGCCGCCGCTCCATCTTGAGAAAATTTAATAAAAGCATTATGAGTTTCGTCTGAGTTATCAGTATCAGCTTCTAAATAAATGGCAGCGTCGGCAATATCTTGAATTTCTAAATTATATGCAGGCGCGGTAGAACCAATGCCAACTTTTCCTGCCAAATAACTATCAGAAGTAGAATCGCTATAAATAGCGTAGTTTCCAGAAGGAATAGAATCAGCTATTAATAATCCTATATTACTAGTCGCGCCAATAGTTTGTTTTCTTCCCCAAAAACTGACAGCATTAGTTACTGTTAAATTAGCCCCACCTTTAGCCATCAATCCTCCATATACATCTACCGCGTTGGTAACTGTACCAGTAGGATTATTTGTAAAATGATATAAGCCATATGATTCTATGCCATAAGCATTTCCGACAGTTCCAAAACTAGTGGCAGTTGAACCGAAAAATCCAGCGGTATAAAGCCCCTCCATTTTTGTTATCGTAGTAGCGGATGAATTCATGCGTGAAACAAAGAATCCGCCCTCAACTGTGCTTAGATTTGACGAACCGCCGGGCTGTGCTTCGAATGATAAGACCCTAAACTCCGATGACGAAGCAGAAGCTGGATTAATAGTTGCAGTTACGCCCCACAGCATATTTGCTCCCGAAGCTGTTGTGTTTAATGTTCCGCTTGATCTTACTAACCAACCATCAGCGCCAAAAGCGGTATTTCTACCAATATCCAAACGACTAATAGTTAAATCGCCAGCTGTAGTATTGGTTGGCGCGGTTTCACTTCCTAATCTTAAATAACCTGAAACAGAACCATCGCCGGTTACTGTAAGATCCTGTGTTGGTGTAGTATCACCAATACCAACGTTGCCACCGCCAGTCGCCAGAAGGATGTTTGCATTTGTGTCATCTCCTATCTGAACACTACCACTTGTGGCGGCTCGTAAATACAAATTGCCAACCGTGGGATCAATAATCAAATTGGTTTCGCCTGCGGAACGACGAATTTCGGCCGCATTCGTTGCCCCAATATACAACAAACTTAAATCGGTAGTATTCGTAAATAAAAATTTGCCACCACCTGCAGGTGTAATTTCAAGCGGGCCACCAGGACTTATCGTCCCAATACCGACGTTGCCAGCTTCGAAAATTGCCGCATAATTATTGGTAGCGCCAGAAGCTGTGGTATATAGGCCAATATTGGTAGTAGCAACGCCAGTATTGGAAATATAAGCACCGTAATCTGTACCTACTGTGGCGCCAGTTTGAGAAATATTTAAGGCTTTATTGCTAGCACCTGTGGCTGATGAAGTAACAGTTAAAATATCACCAGCATTACCAGTTACTGAGACTACATCATTAACTGTGGCTGGAGACAGTGTAGTACTGCTTCTTGACCAATAACCAACAGTACCAGTAGTAGGACCGGTGATATTACCAGCGCAAACCAAAGCACCAGTATCATTGGTTATAGTACAACCAGTGGAACCAGAACCACCGGCAAAATCTATAGTAGTTTCATTAGTCGCGCCAATAGCCAAACTGCCGGCGCCGTTGGTATCAAGACCATATCCAGCTTGAACTGTAATATTACCAGTTGAAGCAACATCAAAATTAGTGTAATCAATTATTCCGGTAGTACCAACGATGGAATTAGCACCCAAACTAATGCCGATATCCCACCCCGTACCAATTTTTAGGGCAGTAGAGGTAATGGCTCCAACTCCTGCTTCAGTTAAGTTGCCAAGGGATATGCCATTGACTGTATCAGTACCAGTATCATTGGTGGCAGTAAAGTTGGCGATATCAACAATGGTGTAAGTTAAAAGATCAGTACCCCCAGTAAAAGAAGGTACTAATTCAATTACTTTGTCTGAAGCGTTGGCAACCGTGGAATTCATTACCAAAGAACCAGTGCCAGCAATAAAAGTAATGTTTTGATTGGCTGATACGGAAATACCACTAGAGGCGGTTAATAAACCAGTAGAAGTAAGGGCGTTGTTAACTAAGGTGGTGCCAGTACCAGCGCCAATATTTACTGCTGTGGCGGCGCTGGCGAAATTAACTGTCGTAGCATTGGCATTAACTAGGTTAAAGGTTCCAGCTGTAGTGGTAATATCTCCCCCATTCACTGCCACATCATTGGCAGTAGTGATTAAGCCAGCTGTAGTAATAGACCAATCATCACCACCAACTAAGCCCAGGGTAGTAGAACTATTAGAGTTGCCAATGGTGATAACATCAGGAGAGGTGCCCTCGGTAGCCAGATTTAAAGTAGTAGCGCCATCAGCTGTCACACCGCCAATATCAATTGTTCCAGTAATAGCGCTATCTGCTAAATTCAGGGTAGTAGCTGCTGAAGCAAAGTTAACCGTAGTAGCATTAGCAGTAACTAGATTAAAGGTGGCTGCCGAGGTGGTGAGATCACCGCCGTTAATAGCTAGGTCGCCAGCTGTGAGTATGTCACCTGTGGTGCCAGAAACAGTGAAGTTGGAAGTATCAACTGCAATGCCTCCATCTAGGTTAACTAGAGTGGTGGTGGT